>DVJP01000059.1 GCA_018716725.1 Candidatus Merdivicinus excrementipullorum
AAACATCGTAACTGACAAAGGACGTATATCGCCGCTGAAAGAACGTTTATCGCAACTGGTGCTTTTCGAGCAATTCCAAAAAAGCCTGTGAAGCCAGCTTTCTATGGGCTAGAACAGGATTAGCCCTCGTAGTCCCCTTCATTTTCCCAGTTATGCCAGACGTTCTGAACGTCGTCGTTGTCCTCCAGCTTTTCCAGCAGGAGGGACATTTTTTTCATGGAATCCTCATCCGTCAGGGACACATAAGTGTTGGGCACCTGCTGAACCTCGGCGGTTTCAAAGGTATAGCCCTTTTCCTCCAGTGCGGACAGGACGTTGGAGAAATCAGACGGGGCGCAGGTGATCTCCACCATGTCGTCCTCCATGGAGAAATCCTCGGCTCCGGCGTCCATAACGTCTTCCATGATCTTGTCCTCGTCGTATTCGCCGTCCTCATTGTTGATGACGAACACGCCCTTTTCCTGGAAACCGAAGGAAACGCAGCCGGTGGTGCCCAGGTTGCCGCCGAATTTGTCAAAGACATGGCGCACGTCGCCGGCGGTGCGGTTCCGGTTGTCGGTAAGGCATTCCACAATGACTGCTACGCCGTTAGGGCCGTATCCCTCGTAAACGATGTTCTCATAGTTGTTCTTGTCCCCGTCGCCCATGGCTTTTTTGATGATGCGGTCAATATTGTCGTTGGGAACGTTGTTGGCTTTGGCTTTGGCAATCAGATCCCGGAGCTTGCCGTTGACATTGGGATCGCCGCCGCCGCTTTTTACCGCAACAGCGATTTCACGGCCGATTTTGGTAAAAATCTTGGCCTTCGCGCCGTCGGTTTTTTCTTTTTTCCGCTTAATATTGTTCCATTTGGAATGTCCAGACATGGAAACCATCCTTTCTGAAAAAATGATGTATAAACTCCTCCCCGCTGTGCAAACTATTGTCACAAGGGAGGTGAAACAAATGAAAAAGAACAATCAGAACATGAATTCTGTTGAAAACAATCAGTCCGCTTCCAACTGCCATACCGTCAAATCTCAGAACTCTCAGAAGAAACAAGGCGCACAGAACGCACAAAATTCCCATCTAAGTTCTGCGGAGCATCAGAACACTGAAAATTGCAGATAACCACCGGAACCGGAGCTTTGGCTCCGGCTTTTTTATGGCCGGGAATTAATGTTCCGGGGGACGGAACCCTTCGCCCATGACCTCCGCGGAATCCGTAACGATCAAAAATGCCTGAGGGTCAATTCCATACACCAAGCGCTTCACCTGGTAATACTCGCTGCGGCGGACAGCGCACAAAAGGACTTTCCGGTCTTCGCCGGTATAGCCCCCCTCCCCTTTCAGGAAGGTAGTGCCCCGGTCCAGCACATCCATAATCTGGGCGGAGATTTCCGGGGTTTTATCGGAAAACACATAAACCAGCTTGCCCCGGTCGCCGCTGTACAGCACCACGTCCATAATCTGAGTGCAGACAAAAATGGTGATGATGGCGTAAAGGCCGGATTCCAGGCTGCGGAACACAAAGATGGAAGTGAGGATGATAACGGCGTCTGTGGCGAAAGTCACCTTCCCCAGCTGGAAATGGGGCCACTTCTGGTGGATCATTTTAATCAGGATATCCGTGCCGCCGGTGGAGCCGGAGCGCATAAATACCAGCCCGATGCCGATGCCCCACAGCACCCCGCCAAACAGGCAGGACAGCAAAGCCTCCCCCTTGTACACCGGCAGCCCGGACAGGATATAGTCGTAAAAGACTGTAAAACTGCCCACAGACACCAAAGTTTTCCAAAGGAAGTCCTTTCCCACAAACCGGAACCCGATGAGCAGAAGGGGCACGTTTAAGACGGCGCTCAGCATGCCCACCGGCAGGCCGGTAATAAAGTTAATAATCAGCGCGATGCCGCTGACCCCGCCGGGGGCCATATTCTGCGGTTCAATAAAGAAGTATAGGCCCGCTGTATAAATGAATGTCCCGATCAGTATGATAATTACGTCCAGAATCTCATCCAACACGCGGCTGCGCTTCATATATCCTCCTATTCTTTGGGGGGATCCCCCCAAATCACCTGAAACAAATCCCTGGCCCGGTCCGTTTCCCCGCACAAGTGCAGGTAGCCGAACAGGGCTTCCAGCCCGGTAGCCCGGCGGTAATCCGCCACGTCCGTGTTTTTGGGCGGACGGCTGTGGGCATTCCTTCCCCTGCGGTAGACGCTTTCCTCATCCGGGGAAAGCAGCCCGGCAATTTCCTCCACCGCCTTGGACTGTGCCCGGGCGCAGACATACCCCACGGCTTTCCGGTGGAGCTGCTGGGCCGGGGCGTTGCCCTGCAACAGTAGTTTTTCCCGGACATACAGCTCAAATACAGCGTCCCCCAAAAAAGCCAGGGCCAAGGGGCTTAACTGCTTTGCGGCCGTTTTTTCCATAGCCACACTCCTTACCGGATATAATCAAACTGGAAGCCTAAGATGTCCACCGTATCCCCTTCCTGGACGCCCAGTTTTTCCAGCTCGTCGATGATGCCGCTGGAACGGAGCACCCGCTGGAAATACTGGAGGGACTCGTAGTCCTCGGGGTTGACCACGGAAAAGACCGGCTCCATCCAGGGGGCGTCCACATAAAACACGCCGTCCTCCTTGGTGACGGTGAATTTCCGGTCCGTAATGGCCGCGTTGGGATCGGGAGCCGTGAACTCCGGCTCGTATTTCCGGATAGGCGGCAGTTCTTTCAGCTTCTTCGCCGCGAAATTGACAACTTCCCGGGTTCCCTGGGTGGTGGCCGCCGAAACCTCGAAGAAGGGCAGGCCCTTTTCCTCGATATAGGCCCGGAAGGCCGCGATCTGCTCCGGAGTGGCCAAATCGCACTTATTGGCCAGGACAATCTGGGGCTGTTTCGCCAAATCCTCGCTGAAATTGGCCAGCTCCCGGTTGATTTTTTCAAAATCCTCAATGGGGTCCCGGCCCTCGGAGCCGGAAACATCCACCAGATGGAGGATCAGCCGGCAGCGTTCCACATGGCGCAGGAAATCGTGGCCAAGCCCAACGCCCTCGCTGGCCCCCTCTACCAAACCGGGGATATCCGCCATAACAAAAGAGGTGTCCTCGTCCAGGCGCACCACGCCCAGCACCGGCTGGAGGGTGGTAAAATGGTAGTTGGCGATTTTGGGCCGGGCCGCGCTGACCACGGAAATAAAGGTGGATTTGCCCACGTTTGGGAACCCCACCAACCCCACGTCCGCCAGGAGTTTCAGTTCCAGGGTCACTTCAAAGGACTCGCCGGGCAGGCCGGGCTTGGAAAACCGGGGGATCTGCCGGGTTGCGGTGGCAAAATGCTGGTTCCCGGCGCCGCCCTTTCCCCCATGGGCCAGGATCACCGGCTCCTCGGAGGAAATATCCGCCATAATCTGGCCGGACTGGGCCTCCCTGACAACAGTGCCGAAAGGCACCCGGATAATCAGGTCCTCCCCGCTTTTGCCGGAACAGCGGCGGGTGCCGCCGGGCTGGCCGTTTTGGGCCTCGAATTTATATCGGAAACGGAAATTCACCAGGGTATCCATGCTGCGGTCCGCCATAAAAACCACATTTCCGCCCCGGCCGCCGTCGCCGCCGTCAGGGCCGCCGGCCGCCACATATTTTTCCCTGCGGAAGGACACGGCGCCGTTGCCGCCGTCGCCGGCCTTGATTTTAATTTTTGCACGGTCTACAAACATAACGTCCGCCTTTCTCCCCCAAAGGGGGTGTCGTAAAGGTGGGCTGTCCGCCCGCTGCACATTAAAAAACCCCAAGCGTACTGCTCGGGGTTTTTCCGCTTATTGAGCAGCGTAAACGCTGACTTTTTTGCGGTCGCGGCCAAGACGCTCGAATTTCACCACGCCGTCGATGAGGGCGAACAGGGTATCGTCGCTGCCCTTGCCCACGTTTTCGCCGGGATGAATGTGGGTCCCGCGCTGCCGGACCAGAATGTTGCCGGCCAGAACCTTCTGACCATCGGCGCGTTTGGCGCCCAGGCGTTTGGATTCGGAATCACGGCCGTTCTTGGTAGAACCTACACCTTTTTTATGTGCAAAAAACTGAATGCTGAGCTTTAACATCTCTCTTACACCTCCAAGTATCGGATTTGAATGAATGAGGGATACTGCTCCTCCAAAACTTCCAGCTGGAGCTGAAACGCCTGTAAAAAGTGTTCCGCTTCTTTACTGGGATCTTTGGTTTGCAGTGTGACCGCATTTTCCAAAACGGCGACATCCGCCGGAAAATGCAGAATCTCGGTTATCCCGTTGGCAGTCAGCTGGACTGCGGAGGTCACAGCGGCGCAGACGATGTCCTTCCCGCTGTCCTCATAGCCGGCATGTCCCGAAACGGAAAACCCGGCTGTCCGGCCCTTCTGCCGCAGAATCTTAACCTTTATCATCGCTTACGCGTTGATGGCGTCGATTCTCACCTGGGAGTAAAGCTGTCTGTGACCCATTTTCCGCTGAGAGCCTTTCTTGGGGCGATAGGTCCAAACGGTGATCTTTTTGCCTTTGCCGGTTTTCAGCAAAGTAGCGGAGACGCTTGCGCCATCCACATAGGGAGCGCCGATTTTGGTCCCGTTTTCGTCAGCGACCAGGGAAACCTTGTCGAAGGTCACGTTAGACTGGGCTTCTCCCTCGATCTTTTCGATGAAGATAACATCGCCAGCCTGTACGCGGTACTGTTTCCCGCCAGTTTCGATAATAGCAAACATTGCAGGCACCTGCCTTTTCCATAAACTCGCTGCTCACTGGGCGTGGACGCACCAACTTAAAGCCCAGGACATGCGGCTTAATCAGTATACCATATTCCCAAATGCCTGTCAACAGTTTTTGCCAATTTTCCGAAAATTCTTCCCGAAAAATTTTTCAGGCGTCTTTTTCCAAATGCTTTTCCAGAAGCTCCGCCATTTTGGCGATGAAATCCCCGCACTGGCGGCTGTGGTAATACTGGGAGGTGCGCTCCGAGGGGGCGGGGTCGTCCTTCCCGGGGGGCAGCCCCAGCAAGTCCCGGCAGATATAGGAGCCGCACTGGCCGGAAAATGCGCAGGCCAGCTCCTGGACTTCCGTATAAAGGGCGGTCTTTTTCGCCTGGTCCAGAGGGTTCACAGAACCGTGGAGCATCCCCAATACGATAGCCATGCCGGAGACCGCCCCGCAGATTTCCCGCAGGCGGCTGACACCTCCGCCAAGCCCCGCAGAAAGCAGGGCGGCGGTGTCCTTAGTCAGACCCATTTCCGGGGCAAAGGCCAGCACAATGGACTGGCAGCAGTTGTAGCCCTCCTCAAAATTCTGCCGGGCAATCGCAGCTTTGTCCATAAGCGGCTCCTTATTTTAACAGGGCTTCCACCGCGTCGGCGGCGGCTTCCAGCCAATCGCCTTCAAACAGCTCCATAGCGCCCTTATCGCAGCTCTTGGCCAGCTTGGGATCAATGGGCAGGCGGCCCAAAACCTTCAGGCCGTTTTTGCCGGCTTCCTCTTCCACATGACTTTCGCCGTAAATCTGGAAGGCCTTGCCGCAGTCGGGGCAGACCACATAGCTCATGTTTTCCACAATGCCCAGAATGGGGATGTTCATAGCCTGGGCCATTTTCACCGCTTTGGTGACGATCATGGACACCAGCTCCTGGGGGGAGGTGACCACGATGATGCCGTCAACAGGCAGGGACTGGAATACAGTCAGGGGCACGTCGCCGGTTCCGGGAGGCATGTCCACAAACATAAAGTCCACGTCGTTCCAGATCACGTCGGTCCAGAACTGCTTGACGGTGCCTGCGATGATGGGTCCGCGCCAAACGACGGGGGTGGTATCGTCTTCCAGCAGAAGGTTTACAGACATAACCTCGATGCCGGTTTTGGTTTTTACAGGATAAATGCCGTTGTCGTCGCCCATAGCCCGTTCCTTCAGGCCGAAGATCCGGGGGATGGAGGGGCCGGTGACGTCGGCGTCCAGAATGGCGGACTGGTAGCCCCGGCGCTGCATCAGGACGGACATCATGGAGGTCACCAGGCTTTTGCCCACGCCGCCTTTGCCGCTGACGACGCCGATAACTTTTTTAATGCTGCTCAGTTCATGGGGTTTTTCGATGAAATCCGCAGGGTTCTGCCGGGAAGGGCAGTTTTCGCCGCAGGTTTCACAGTTGTGGCTGCACTCGCTCATGAAAACGCTTCCTCTCTGTATCTCTGATAGTCAGGCGGAAAACCGCCTCATAAGTTCTTATTATACCACGCCAGTATCAAAAAGTCAAACCCACCCGGAGACCGGGCCGCGTCGCGTCGTCAAGCCTGCTTGACGACAATCAGCTGCGAATCGCCGAAAGCTCGGTCATGTTCTGCCAGTACCGCTTGGGGCAGTGGCTCATGCGGCACCGGGGGTTATACCTTCCCTCAATGGCGATAGTTTTGTAAAACTGCCGCCACAGGGCTTGATACTCCGCCTCTTCCGGGCTTTCCGCCGGGAATTCAATGTCCTCCGCCGGGATGATCCGGAAATCCCCGGGCCGGTGAACCAGGGCCATGCCGTGGGTACGGTCGTAAATCAAAAAGGCTTCCCCGGGGAGACGCTCCGCAAAGTGCTGAGCCAGCAGGGGCAGCACCACGTTTTTGGGGTCGATAACCGACGTCAGCACGCCGTTCCGGTCCGAAAACCGGATAAACCCTTTTAATAGGTGGGTTTCGTTCCCCACAAACTGCACTGCCTTAAAAAGCTCCGCCACCGTTTCGTCCTGGAGCATCCGGGTGACGGACGCCCCGGCCTTGTATCCCTTCCGCAAAAACTCTAAAATCAGGGACTCTTTCCGGGGATGGCAGCTCAAAAAGCCCTCTTTTACCCAGGAAAGGGCCTCCTCCGATATTTTTTTCGGGATGGAGCGCAGCACCCGCCCGGCTTTTTCCGGGTCGGTTTCAATCTGCCGGGGAGGGCAGAGGGACAGCTGCTCCCGGTCAAAGGAAAAAATATCCGCCGGACGTTCCTTTTTGGCGATGGCCTCGAAGATACAGCACAAAAGCCCGTCAAAGCTGCCGTCGTAGCAGTAGGCTTCTACAATTCCCCGGTCAGGCATTTCCGGATGTCCTCCTTTGTCAGCAGATTGGGGTCTGAAAACAGGGAGAGCTGTTCCCCCTGGGGATACCCCAGCATTTTGGCGGCCTTGTCCGACAAAACGGCCCTGATCATGTTGTCTGATTTGAGCCTTGCCGCGTCCGCCTGTTTTCCCCGGCAAAGGATAAAATACTGGGCACGCTTTAACACCACGCCGATGCGTTTTAAAGCGTCGAAATCCAAACTGCCGGTGCGTCGGGCGGCAATAATCCGATTGGCGGACCGGACGCCGATGCCCGGCACCCGCAGCAGCATTTCATAAGGGGCGGCGTTCACCTCCACCGGGAACAGCTCCATGTGGTGGACGGCCCAGTTGCACTTGGGATCCAGAAAGGGGTTGAAATTGGGGGTTTTTTCGTCCAAAATTTCATTGGCAGTAAATCCATAAAACCGCAGGAGCCAGTCCGCCTGGTAAAGCCGGTGTTCCCTTAAAAGAGGCGGCTTTGTGTCCAGCGAGGGCAGGAGGCTGCTTTCCACCACCGGCATATAGGCGGAGAAAAACACCCGCTTTAAGGAATATTTCCGGTAAAGGGCCTCGGAGAGCCTTAAAATCTGGTAATCGCTTTCCGGCGTGGCCCCGATAATCATCTGGGTGCTCTGGCCCGCCGGGGCGAATTTTGGGGCGTGGCGGTAGCGCACAATGTCGGTCTGGTTTTCGGTGATGCCGTCCCGGATCTGGGTCATGGGCTTCAAAATGGCCTGTTTCGATTTGTTGGGGGCCAGGGAGTTTAGGCTCCGTTCGCTGGGCAATTCGATATTGACGCTCATCCGGTCGGCCAGCATCCCCATGCGGGCGATGAGCACAGGGTCGGCCCCGGGAATGGCTTTCACATGGATGTAGCCGTAAAATTTGTACTCCTGCCGCAGAATCCGCAGCGCCTCCGTCATCTGTTCGCAGGTGTAATCCGGGTTCTTGAGAATTCCGGAGCTTAAAAACAGCCCTTCTATATAATTGCACCGGTAAAACTGGATGGTCAGATCCGCCAATTCCCGGGGGGTGAAGGTGGCCCTGGGGGTGTCGTTGGTGCAGCGATTGACGCAGTATTGGCAGTTATAGGCGCAGGCGTTGGACAGCAGCACCTTCAAAAGGCTGATGCACCGGCCGTCCGCCGCGAAGCTGTGGCAGATGCCGCAGGCGGTGGAATTGCCGATGCCGCCGGGGCCGCTTTTCCGGTCCACGCCGCTGGAAGTGCAGGCGGCGTCATATTTGGCGGCGTCGCTTAAAATCCGCAGTTTTTCCATTAAATCCATATTCTCACCCGAACATTTTTTCTTTTAGTATAACACAAATGTTCGGCATTGTAAAGGGATATAGAAAATATTTTCCAGGAGAGGTAACCTCGCTGGCTGCCGTCAAGCCAGCGGGGCCTTCCCGTTATTCAATAGATTTAAGGGATTCTACCATGTCGATTTTCCTCAGCTGGAAATGCAGAAGCAAATTAATGGCCAAGGTGAACAGCAGCGTCAGCAGCGCGGCAAATACAAAGCAGTCCCACCGGATGTCCGGCGCGAACATGACAATATCCACCTCAGCGGTCGCCACCACGAATTTTTCCAAAAGCACTCCCAAAACCAGCCCTGCGCCCATGCCGATCAGGGACGAAATGCTGATTTCCCGGGTAATATAGGAAGTGACTTCCCGGTCAAAGAACCCCAGAACTTTGATAGTGGCCAGCTCCCGGATCCTTTCGTTCATGTTGATGTTGGCCAGGTTATAGAGCACCACCATAGCCAGCAGCCCAGCGGATATAATGATTACCCATACAATACTGTTTAGGCTGCCCAGCATATTGGCGAAGGTGCCCGCAACGGACGACGTATTGGTAACCCCCAGGATACTGTCGCTTAAGTTCAGAATCTGCTCCGTCAACCCGCTTTCATCCACATCGTCGGCGTGTTCCACCAGCAGCGTCGTGTAGGAAGGCTGTGCGCGGAAGGCATTCTCGTAGAACGCCGGCGTCATGTACACATAATTGAGGGCATAGTTTTCCGCAATCCCTTCCACAGTAGCTTCAATAGGCCGCCCGTCGGGGTTTACCAAGATAATGGTATCCCCTACCCCGGCATCCAGCAGCTTGCCCAGCTTTTCGTTGAGGATGACCCCGTTGTCCGAAAGTTCCAGTTTCTCGCCGCTTTCCCGTTCGTGCAGGTCAATAAAGCTCCGCAGGTTTTCCGGCTCTTTGGGTACCATTAGGGATACGCTCTGGATGCCTTCCGAAGTCTGGGCGTCCATGCTCCGGGAATACAGGGGGAGGACGGCTTCTACACCGTCCATACCCTGGACGCTTTCCCTGATTTCTTCCGCCTCCTGGCTGGAAACGCCGTCGTCCAGGGTCACCATGGTATCATAAACAAACACGTTGGTATACTGCTTATCGCCAATAGACACAATGGCGTACCGCAGGCCGAAGCCGGTAAGCATTAAAGCGGTGCAGCCCGCCACGCCGATTATGGTCATCATGGCCCGGCGTTTGTAGCGGAACAGGTTGCGGACCGTCACTTTGTGGCTGAAGCTGAGCCGCTTCCATATAAATGGAATCCGTTCCAGCAGCACCCGCTTGCCCGCCTTGGGGGTCTTGGGGCGCATGAGCTGGGCGGGCATTTCCGCCGTCTGCTTATAGCAGGCGAAAAAGGTGGTAAGCCCCATGCTGACGACAGCCACTGCGGCGCAGCCGATGCCCAGGCCCCAATGGACAGGGGTCATGGGGTCCGGCAGCTGGTACATCATTTTGTAAGCGTTGATAATCACCAGCGGGAACAGCTTAAACCCAATGGCCAGCCCGATGACAGACCCCAGCAGGGAGGCCGTCATGGCATAGGCCAGGTATTTGGTCATAATAGCGCCCCGGCCATAGCCCAGGGCCTTCATGGTGCCGATCTGGCCCCTCTGCTCTTCCACCATGCGGGTCATGGAGGTGAGGCAGACCAAAGCCGCCACTAAGATAAAGAACACCGGGAACACCGTGGAAACGGCGTCTACCTTCTGGGCGTCCTCCTCATAGCTGGAATAATCCGGGTTGTTGTTCCGGTCCCAGACATACCAGGTAGGTTCCTTGAGATCCGCCAAATCCCGTTCCGCCTTGGCGATTTCCGCCCGGGCGTCCTCCAATTCCTTGGCGGAGCTTTCCGTTTCCTCAGCCAGTTCCGCCTTGCCGTCGGCCAGCTCCTGCTCCCCTTCCGTCAGTTCCGCCAAAGCCTCGTCCAGCTGCTGCTGGCCCTCCTGTTTCTGGCGGGAAAGCTCCCTCCATCCGTCGGAAAGGGTTTGGTCGGTTTCATCCAGGGTCCGCCGGGTTTCGGCAAGCTGGGCCTCTGTTTCGTCCAGCCGCTGTTTGGCGTCGGCCAGCTCCTGCTCCCCCTGGGCAATGCCCGCCGTCAGCTGCTCGATGCCGCTGCGGGCTTCGGAAAGGGCTTCATCCTGGGCGTCCAGGGCGGCGGATACAGCGCCGGTCACTGCGGTAATCTCTCCGGCAATCTGTTCCTTTTCCGACTGGGAAGCGGCCAGGTACTGCTGCAAAAGGCCGGTAAGGCTGGTTCCTTCCGGCAGCGTCCCCTCCGGCAGAACGGCCAGAAGGCTGTCCGCCTGGGATACCGTCTGCCGGGTTTCCTCTGGCAGGGCATCCAGGGAAACGGCGTCCTGGCCGGCATACCCGTCCACCACCGCTTGGACGCCGGAATAAAGAGCTTTTGCGCTGTCCAGCTGCTCAATGGCGGGGCCGGCCTGGGTTTGCAGCTCCTCCAGCTGCTTTTTATATTCCTCGATCTGGGCTTGGGCGGCGGGCAGGTTTTCCTCGTACTCCTGCCGGCCCTGCTCATAGGCGGCCAGGCCCTCTTCATACTGGTTTTCCCCGTCAGCCAGCTGTTTTTCACCCTCTACCAGATCGTTTTCCGCGTCCCGGGTCTGCTGGTTGAATTCGGCCAGGGCCTGCTCATAGTCCGCCCGGCCTTTCGCAAGCTCCGCCTCGGCGTCGTCGATTTCCTGCTGGGCTTCGGCCAGCTTTTCGTCCCGTTCCTTTTCGCCGTCGGCAAGCTCCGCCTTGGCGTCGTCGATTTCCCCCTGGGCCTCCTCGTAGATTTCCTGATACCGGGCCTCGCCGCGTTCAGCGGCCACCTGCTCAAAATCATCGGTTTTCCGTTCCACAGTATCGGCGTAAGCATCCTCAAAGGCGGAAAGGCCCTGGGTTTCAGTAAGGGTCAGGTATACGTCCGTGTAGACCTCGTAGGCGAAATCTTCCTCCCGGATCATCAGGAAAGCGTCCACTTCCCCGTCACCCAGGTTGCTGTATCCCCGGTTAAACCCCAGATACAGCGGCGACCGGACAATGCCCACAATGGTGAATTCCGTTTTGTGTAAGGAATCCGACAGGTCGTCCTCCTCGCTTCCGGAAACCAGCCGGACAGTGTCTCCCAGCTTGATTTCCCCCACGGTGTCAAAATTCTGCTCCACCACGCATTCCCCGGACTTTTCCGGCAGCCGGCCCTCCAAAACCAGAGGGCGGTTTAAGTAATCCACGTTGTTTTCGTCCGTATTTTCCGGCAAGGAATACACCTTTACAATGGTGTCCGTGCTCTCCTCGGAATGTAAGAAAGCGTCAACGCTGTAGCCGGGCTGGAATCCTTCAATGCCGTCCACCCCTTTCACCGCCTCCAGGTCCTCCTCGTTAAAGCCGAAGGTGGACATTAAGTGCAGGTCCATCAGGTGGGTATCGGTAAAATATTGGTCGGCTGTCAGCAGCATATCCGGGCAGCTGGCCTTTAATCCGGCAAAAAATCCGCACCCTAACGCCACAATGATGAAGATGGACATAAAACGGGTGCGGGTATGCCAAATGCTGCGGAGGGTTTCGGCAACCAGCGCGCTGCGGTGCTTTTTCATAAGCGTCCCCTCCTTACCATTCAATATCTTCCACCGGCATGGGCCGGTCGTTTAAAAGGATGTTGCTGACCTTGCTGTTCTTCATGCGGATAACCCGGTCGGCCATAGGGGTAATGGCGGAGTTGTGGGTGATGAGGACAACGGTCATATTGTTCCGGCGGCAGGTATCCTGCAAAAGCTTTAAAATGGTCTTGCCGGTGTTGTCGTCCAACGCGCCGGTTGGCTCGTCGCACAAAAGGAGCTTGGGACGCTTGGCCAGGGCGCGGGCAATGGACACCCGCTGCTGTTCGCCGCCGGAAAGCTGGCCGGGGAAATTCCCCATCCGGTCCCCCAGCCCCACATCCATCAGCACCTGGGCGGCGTCCAGGGGGTTTTTGCTCACCTGGGTGGCCAGCTCCACGTTTTCCCGGGCCGTCAGGTTGGGGACCAGGTTATAAAACTGGAAAACAAAGCCGATGTCATACCGCCGGTATGCCGTCAGCTGTTTGGGTGTGTATTTGGCGATATCCTGGCCGTCCACCAGGATTTTCCCCTCGTCGCAGGTGTCCATGCCTCCCAGCATATTAAGCACCGTAGTTTTCCCTGCGCCGCTGGAACCCACCACCACGGCGAATTCTCCCTGTTCGATTTCAAAGGAAACGCCGTCCGACGCGGTGATGGTAACTTCCCCCATGCGGTAGCGTTTATATACATTCTCAAAGGTGACAAAGCTGCTCATAAGCGACCTCCAAACCCCCGCGGCAGGGGTCTTCTATTTTATTGTACAACACCGGAAACCAATGAAGAAAAAGTTTGGCCCTTCTTGGCCTATGCCGGAAACAAAACCGGCGGCCCTTTCCTTTTTATCAGATTTTTCTGTAAAAGGCGGGATAATACCAGTTCTTTCTTTTATTATATCGGTTTTCCTTCGGGATTCGCTGAATAATTCTCGGGAAATGTGTAAATTTTTTTGGTAATTTACGAAACTACGGAAACAGGCGCCCCGCTTGCCTGTATGCGCTGGGGGACAAGCCGTAGTGGTTCCTGAAGGCCCGGCTGAAGGCTTTCAGGTCCGGGTAGCCGCTTTGCTCCGCCACCTGCCCCACGGGGACCTCCTTGTTCCAAAGGAGCCGGGCGGCATGCTTCATCCGGCAACTGATCAGGTATTGATGAGGCGATACGCCCACCTCCGCACGGAACCGGCGGATAAAATAGGACTCCGAATACCCGGCCAGCGCCCCCAGCTCCCGGAGACGCCAATTTTTGCGAACATCCCCGGACATGGCCAAAAGGGCGGCGGAAATCCCGCTGTCCAGACGGAGAAACAGCCCCTGCTGGCGGCAGTATACCTCAAAAGCGGCGGCTAAAGGCTCCAAAACCTCCTCGTTCCCTTCCCCGGCCGCCGTCCGCAGGGCGTCAAAAATTTTTCGGGGCAAAGAATTTTCCGCCGGAGGGATAACCGTCATCTGCCGCAGCACTGCCGGGGCCACGTCCAGGTGCAGATGGGTGCAGCAGAGGGGGCGTTTAGGATCATGGCGGATGGAAAAAGGGGCGGCGGAGGGGAACAGGCAGATGCTCCCCGGCTTTAAAGGGCGGGCGCCGCCGCCGTCCTCATAAACGGCGTCTCCGCTGTAAACATCATAAACCCGCACATAACCGCAGGCCGTCTTTTCCTCCACCTTCCATTCCGGCGGAACTGTCTGGAATCCGTATCCGATCAGCAAAAATTACCCCTCCTCTCCTTATATTCAGTATACGCCTTTTTTCCGGCAATGTCAATTTTTGCGAAGAATCCGGCAGAAAAAACAGTGTACAGCCTCCCCTACTCCGGTGTATACTGTCCACAGAAACTTCTTTGCAGAAAGGTGGATCTTATATGAATTTGACAGCCAATGAGCGCCAGCTTTTGAGGGATCTGGCCTCCCGTTATATGGAAATCGCTTCCCTCCCTGTCCAGGCCCAAAAGCGGGACCTTTGGAAGGCCTTAAACCGCAGCAAAATGGAGCGCCCCATGGTGGCTATTGACCAGCTTCCCTGGAACGAATTAAACGGCGACGGGTTCCTAACCTGCAAGGTTGCCGACCCTTTCTGGCAAGGAATTGAAAATCAGCTGCGCTCGGCTATTTACCGCTGGGAGCACTTCCCGGTGGACATGGTGGTGGAACCCTTCATCACCATCCCCAAGGCCATTACCTGTACCGGCTACGGCATCGGCGTCCGGGAGGAAACCCAGGCTACGGACGTCACAAGCGATGTTGTTTCCCATCACTATATCAACCAGCTGCAAACGGAGGAAGACCTGGAGAAAATCAAGGACATGCACTTCACCCACGACGAGGAAAAAAGCAAGCTTTGGATGGAGGAAGCGGCCCAGGTTTTTGAGGGCATTGCGCCCATCCTGCAAAGCGGCGGCACCCAGTTCCACTTAGGGGTTTGGGATACCATCAGTACTCTCATGGGGGTGGAAAACGCCTATATCGACCTGATGGACCGGCCGGAGTTTATCCATGCCATTATGGAAAAATTCACCCATTCCGTTCTAAACGGCATTGAGGAAGCCAACAAGCTGGGCATTGTCAACGACAACACCAATATCTGCCACTGTTCCTACATTTACACCGACGAGCTGCTCCCGGACTTTGGCCAGAGCAAAGGGCCTCATTCGGAAAACTGCTGGGCTTTCGGCCTGGCGCAGCTGTTCTCCTCGGTTTCCCCTGCTATTACGGAGGAATTTGAACTGCCTTACGTCACCCGCATGGCGGAAAAGTTCGGCATGATCTACTACGGCTGCTGCGACCGGCTGGACGACCGGCTGGACATTGTAAAGCGAATTCCTCACGTGAAAAAGATTTCGTGCAGCCCTTGGAGCCACCGGGAGGCTTTCGCCGAAAAGATCGGCCCCTCCATTATCATGTCCAATAAGCCTACCCCGGCTTTAGTGGCTACGGATTCCCTGGACGAGGAAGAAATCCGCAAGGATATCCGCCGCACTGTTGACGCGGCCAAAAGGAACCATGTCAACCTGGAATTGATCCTCAAGGACATTTCCACCGTCCGTTACCAGCCTCAGCGCCTGACCCGCTGGGCGGAAATCGCCATGGAAGAAGTACAGCGGTAAAACCGCAGGGCACTGCGCCGAAGCGGGACTTCCCCATTAGGGCCGAAGCCCCGCTTCCCAGCGTTTTCCGCATATTCCAGTTCTTCTCAGCCAGGATGCGGAAATATCTGTAAGTTTTTTCAAAAAAATGCAAAAATGGTGTTGACAAACAGTATTTTCGGTGATATAATAATTAATGTTCCGTGTGACACGGTTGCACGGAGAGATGTCCGAGCGGTTTAAGGAGCTGGTCTTGAAAACCAGTGATCCCTCACGGGACCGTGGGTTCGAATCCCACTCTCTCCGCCACTCTTTCTTAATTGAATCACCTTGACAGGACGTTTCCATGGAGTTGTACTCAAGTTGGTGACGAGGCGCCCCTGCTAAGGGCGTAGGTCGGCTAATCCCCGGCGCGAGGGTTCGAGTCCCTCCAACTCCGCCAGAAAACGCACTCACGTTTCGTGGGTGCGTTTTGTTTTTCCCGCGTTGAAACAGGTATCAATTTTGCAGCAGAAATCCCTAATGGTGTGACAAAATAGATGTCACACCATTTTTCCTTGTCCGGCATTCTCTGTTTTTCTTATCCAGGCGCCTCCCCCGCCCTCATGGGAGCCTGCCTAGCCGCTTCCCACACAGGGAGCGTAGATTAGTTCGCGTGCTTTTTATTCTGCGCCGATCTGATTTTACTGCATTCGGTTTTGTCTAAGTGCATTAAAAAAGCGTGAAAGAAGTCTTTGATTTCTTTCACGCTTTTTGTTATAATTCGTATGGCAGCTGCCTTTATTGGGTCAATTTTTTACGCCGCACAACCTTGGCGGAGTCTTTGCCCTCCACCACCTCAGGGGTGATGACCACCTTGGTGATGCTCTCGTCGGAAGGAACCATGTACATTAAATTGAGCAGGGTTTCCTCCATAATGTTCCGCAGGCCCCGGGCGCCGGTTTTGCGTTCCATGGCCTTCCGGGCCACAGCGTGCATGGTGTCGTCGTCCATAACAAGTTCCACATTGTCCAGGCCGAACAAAGCGCTGTACTGCTTAAACAGGGAGTTTTTCGGCTCCTTGAGAATCCGCACCAGCTGATCTTCATCCAGGTCGTCCAAGGTGGTGACAATGGGCAGACGTCCCACCAGTTCGGGAATCAGACCAAACCGCACTAAATCCTGGGGGATGATATTGCGGAGCATCTCCCCTTTGGTTTTGTCGTCATGCTTTTTCACCTGGCCGTTGAATCCCATGGTGGAGGACTCCATACGGCGGCCGATGACCTTTTCAATCCCCTCGAAAGCGCCGCCGCAGATAAAGAGGATGTTTTTGGTATCCAGCTGGATAAACTCCTGGTGGGGGTGCTTCCGGCCGCCCTGAGGAGGGACGTTGGAAACGGTGCCTTCCAGGATTTTCAGCAGAGCCTGCTGGACGCCCTCGCCGCTGACGTCCCGGGTGATGGAGGGGTTTTCGGATTTGCGGGAGATCTTGTCGATCTCGTCAATGTAAATGATGCCCCGCTCCGCCGCTTCCACATCGTAATCGGCGGCCTGCACCAGGCGGACCAGGACGTTTTCCACATCGTCGCCCACATAGCCGGCCTCAGTCAGGGTGGTGGCGTCGGCAATGGCAAAGGGGACGTTCAAGGTTTTGGCCAGGGTTCGGGCCAGTTCTGTTTTACCCACGCCGGTAGGCCCCAGCATCAGAATATTGCTTTTTTGCAGCTCCACGCCGTCCTCGGCAGGCTCCATAAATACCCGCTTATAATGGTTGTAAACCGCCACGGACAGGGCAATTTTCGCCTTATCCTGGCCGATTACATACTGATCCAGCACAGCTTTCAGCTCCACCGGCTTCAAGAGGTTGATTTCCTGTTCCTCATCCGCTTCCTCAGCCAAGCGCTTTTTATGCTGAAGGTCCAGTTCCGGGAAAACGCCCTCCTCCGCCAGCATGTCGTAGCACAAGGCCACACAGTCCTGGCAGATGTTAGCGTTAGCGGAATGAAGCATCCGTCCCGCCGCATACTCCGGCTTGCCGCAGAAGCTGCAGCGGGCCACATTGTTATCTGGCATATGAAAAGTAGCCTCCTTTATATTCGGCTAAAATTTACCGGTTCGCGATCACGCGGTCAATAAGCCCGTATTCCAGGGCTTCCTGAGCGGACATAAAGTTATCCCGTTCGCAGTCCGCGGCAACAACCTCCAAGGGCTTGCCGGTGTTTTCCGCCAAGATCCGGTTCATCCGCTCCTTGACGCTTTCCAGGCGTTTCAGGTGGATGGACATATCGGTAATCTGGCCCTGGGTGCCGGCGGAAGGCTGATGGATCATAATTTCGCTGTTGGGCAGGGCCAGGCGTTTGCCTTTGGCGCCGCTGGACAGCAGAAACGCGCCCATAGAGGCCGCCATACCCACGCAGATGGTGGAAACATCGCATTTAATGAAATTCATGGTATCGTAAATGGCCATGCCAGCCGTTACAGAACCGCCGGGGCTGTTGATGTACAGGCTGATGTCCTTTTCAGGGTCCTGGCTTTCCAGGTAAAGCAGCTGGGCCACTACCAGGGAAGCGGACGCATCGGTAACCTCTTCGCAAAGCATAATAATCCGGTCATTGAGCAAACGGGAAAAAATATCGTAAGAACGCTCGCCGCGGCTGGTCTGCTCCACGACCATTGGCACTAAACTCATATCAAAACCCTCCGTTTCAAATCATTGCAGAAACATAAACAGCTATCGGATGACACAAAACCTGTCCCACCCAATAGCTGTGTATGAACTGTTTTTGTGCAGATACCCGGTTTTCAGACAGTATCGGAAAACCGACACAATTTAAGTATAGACCTGAAAAATGAACGGAAAACGTCCGGTCTGCAACCTTTTCATGAATTAGGAGGCGGATTTCGCCTCCCAAAAGGAAAGGCGGTAATTATTCGCCGGCAACTGCGCTGTCGCGGATCATGTCGCTAGCTTTGTTCACAGCCACGTCCTTGGTAACGTCAGCAGCGGGGATCAAGCCTTTCAGGCGCTCCACGTCCATCTTGTAGCCTTCGGCCAGACGGGTGTACTCCTGCTCCACTTCTTCCTCGGTGGGAACGATGTTTTCCAGCTCCACGATTTTCTCCAGAGCCAGACGGATCTTCACCTGGCGCTGAGCCTGGGCTTCAAAGGTCTTGCGGAAGGAATTGCGGTTCATGCCGGTGTACTGGAGGTACAGATCCAGGCTCATGCCCTGGGACTGGAGACGGTACTCGAAGTCCCGGATCATTTCGTCAATGCGGACTTCGTACATCTCGGTGGGGATTTCGCCCTCCATGTTCTCGATAACGGTGTCAATGAGCTTGTTTTCAAACTCGGTGGAAGCGGTGCGCTCGTTGGCGTCCTCCAGTTTCTTGCGGATGTCGGCTTTCAGCTCGTCCAGGGTGTCGAACTCGCTGGCGTCTTTGGCGAACTCGTCGTCGGCCTCAGGCAGCTCTTTGGCGGTGATTTCGTGCAGTTTGATCTTAAACACAGCGGGTTTGCCCTTCAGGTTTTCCGCATGGTATTCCTCGGGGAAGGTCACATTGACGTCGAACTCGTCGCCGGTGTTGTGGCCCACAACCTGATCCTCGAAGCCGGGGATGAACTGGCCGGAGCCAAGGGTCAGGGAGAATTTCTCCGCTTTGCCGCCGTCGAAAGCAACGCCGTCTACAAAGCCCTCAAAGTCGATAACAACAGTGTCGCCGTTGGCGGCGGGGCGGTCCTCAACGGTGATGGTCCGGGAGTTGCGGTCCCGCATCCGGTCGATTTCAGCGTTGACGTCCTCGTCGGTGACAGCTTTCACATCTTTGGCGGCCTTGATGCCTTTGTAATCCTTGACGGTCACTTCAGGTTTTACGGTGCAGATTGCTTTAAAGGTCACGCCGTTTTCCTTGGAAATGTCAGCCACGTCCACTTCGGGAGGGCAGACGATTTCCAGGCCGGATTCGGTGACAGCTTCCTGGATGGCGGTGGGGTAAATGTCGTTGACCGCTTCTTCATAGAAAAAGCCTTCGCCGTAGAGCTTCTCAATAGTTTTGCGGGGAGCTTTGCCTTTGCGGAAGCCGGGGATCTCGATTTTTTTGACCCGTCTTAAGTAAACTTTCTGGCAGGCCTTTTCAAAGTCCTCAGCGGAAACCTTAATTTCCAGCTCATACTTATTGGTGGCGGTATTGGTTTTGGATACTAAACTCATGTAACTTCCTCCTGTTATTGTTTCCGGCGCTTCTGGCGCACAGTCATATTTCTCTCCAATAGAAAAAGGCCGAAAACTTCTTTTCAGACTAATTCATTATAGCACAAACCGGCTGAATATGCTAGAATAAAAACAAGTTTTTCTCTTTTTCCTGTGTTTTAGCCGATTTTCATGGGGTTAAATTGGATATAATCACAAGAAATCAGTCGAAAATCTATGCCAACCCGTTCGCCGTTGATGGCGTAGCCGGATGAATAGCCGTGGATATGGCCATAATAGACCTGTTTGACATTGTATTCGTGGAGCACTTCCAAAATTTCGCAGCATTCCCCGCCGCCGTAAATTGGCGGGTAATGGAGGAAAACCACAGGCGGTTTCCCCAGCTTTTTCCCGGCTTCCAAAGAAAGCCGCAGGCGGCCGCACTCCCGCAGCAGCACCTTTTTATCGGCCTGGTCGTTCATCCAGCCCCGGGTGCCGCAGATGGCGTAATCCCCATATTCGTAAGCGTTGTTAAATAAAATTTTCAAAGTGGAAAAACCGTTTTCCGCGAAAAATTTTTCCACCTTGGTTTTGGTGGAAAACCAAAGGTCGTGATTTCCCTTCAAAAGGAGCTTGGTACCGGGCAGGCTGTCCAAAAAGGCGAAATCCGCAAGGCTTTCGGAAATATCCAACCCCCAGGAAATATCCCCGGCAATGACCACCGTATCCTCGGGACGGACTTCCCGCTTCCAGTTTTCGGCGAGCCGTTCCACATAATTCGTCCAGCCCGGGAACACGTCCATGGGCTTGTCCACACCCAGGGAAAGATGCAGGTCCGCGATTGCAAATAAACTCATAAATAATTCCTTTTCTTGTTGAGGGATAATTCAAGGCATTTCTGGCACACTATACTCGGAGCCGGTTCACTGGGAAAGCATTGTTTCCCTTTTCCCAATGATCCCTGCTCCCTATCATTCTCCAAATACCAAATACGCCAAACGCCAAAGGAGGCATTCCCATGTCTGATCTCGGAAAAAACAAAGAAGCCATTTCCTGCGTGGAGTGCGACGTGACCAACTGCATCCACAACAACCACCAGAACCACTGCACCGCCCAGAGCATCAAAATCGGCACTCAGTCCGCCTGCACCTGTTCTGAAACCGTCTGCCAGAGCTTCCGGGCAAACTAACGCGCCCCGGCCGGAAAACGGTCCAGAAACCTGTCGGAAGGGGCAGGCAACTGCCCCCGGATTCCGATGCCTGGCGGGGGGATTCCCCCCACACATTTTCATTTGACATCAGGAAATACGCAATGAAGCCAGATCTTCAGGGGATTCCGCGAAAATGTTGGGGTCGCGGACCCAGCGCAGCCGTCACGGGCTGCGCTTTTTTATTAAAGCCCCAGCTGCCGCCGGACAAAGGCCCCCATTTCCTCCTTGGAAATACTGCCGGTAAACCGCACCGGCTTCTCTTTTAAGGCCAAAAGGGAGGCGGGCGGCGTCATGCCGGAAAACTCCGCCAGCAGGCTCACCTGGGCGAAATCATCCTCCGGCAGGGCTTCATTGGTAATGGCTTTTAAAACATCGGCGGTAAATTTATAGGGGGAAGCGGTGGAGGCGATAATGGTTTTGGTTTCATCCCCGGTTTTCTTCACATAGTCCTCCCAAACCCGGACGGCCACGGCCGTGTGGGTGTCGCAGAGGTAGCCGTACTCCCGGAAAATATCCCCGATAGTTTCGGCGGTTTTCTCATCGTCGCAGGATCCGCCGGCGAATTCCGCCTGGAGCTTTTGCAGAACTTCCGCCGGGACCTGGTATTTTCCATCTGCGGACAGCTTTCCGAACCACTCCCGGATTTCCCCGTCGTCCCGGCCGGACAGCTCATAAAGCAGCCGTTCCAGGTTGGAGGAAATGAGGATGTCCATAGAGGGGGACGAGGTGGTAAAAAACTCCCGGTTCCGGTCGTAAACGCCGGTGGTGATAAAATCCGCCAGGACCTTGTTGCGGTTGGAGGCGCAGATGAGCCTGCCCATGGGCAGCCCCATTTTTTTGGCGTAGTAGGCCGCTAAAATGTTGCCGAAATTGCCGGTGGGCACCGCCACATTGACGGGTTCCCCCAGCTTGATCTCCTCCTGCTCCACAAGGGAGGTGTAGGCGGCAATGTAGTATACAATCTGGGGGACCAGGCGGCCCCAGTTGATGGAGTTTGCCGAGGAGAATTTCCAGCCGTTTTGTTCCAGCTCCGCCAAAATTTCCGGGTCGGTGAAAATCTTTTTGACGCCGGTCTGGGCGTCGTCAAAGTTGCCCCGGATGGCGCAGACGGAAAGGTTTTCCCCCTCCTGGGTAGTCATCTGCCGCTTCTGCATGGGGCTGACGCCGTCCTCCGGGTAAAAGACCAGCATCCGGGCGCCTGCCACGTCTTTAAAGCCTTCCAGAGCGGCCTTTCCCGTGTCGCCGGAGGTAGCCACCAGCACCGCGATGTCCTTCCCCGGCTCCGTCTTTTTTGCGGAAACCGTCATGAGATGGGGCAGAAGCTGAAGGGCCATGTCCTTAAAGGCGCAGGTAGGGCCGTGCCACAGCTCCAGAAGGTAGGCCTTCTCCCCTACTTTGGAAATTTCCGCAATATTCTCGGAGTCAAATTTTTCCGGCGCGTAGGCGCTTTCCACGCATTGGGACAGCTCTTCCGGGGTGAAATCCGTCAGGAAATCCGAAAGGATGGCCTTGGCCTTTTCCTGATAGCTTTTCCCCACCAGGGAAGAAAGGCGTTTTAAGTCCCACGCCGGAAATTCCTCCGGCACAAAAAGCCCGCCTTCGGCGGAAATCCCCTGGGCGATGGCTTTCGCCGCCGTTACCCGGCAGGATTTATCTCGGGTGCTGCTGTACATCATTATGAATACTCCCCCTTATATTGGAAAAAACCACGGGCGTGGCCGATGTAGGGGACGATGCCCGCATCGTCCCGCGATTCCCCAAAAATGGTTGAAAAATCGAGCGGATGTAGGCATCCGCCCCTACCGGCGAATCGCCGGTGATTTAGCCAGCAAGTTCGCTTGATGGCGCGGCCGTCCTGCCCCGCGCCAAGTTTTTAATATGAAATCAAACAATAACGGGGTTATAGGGGCCGGGTCGCCCGGCCCGGCGGATTTCCCGATACGTTTTTGCGTTTTACGCGGGCGGGGAAACCCCGCCCCTACAAATTCGTTGCCTGTTCCGTTTTAAAAAACGATAGGAATAGGACCCCCTCACTACGGCGAATTCATTTCGCCGTCCAGCGGTCGGATAGAGATTGAAACGCCGCGGCGTCTTATCAGCCCGGATTCCGGGCCCGCGGCGTCTTATCAGCCCGGATTCCGGGCCCGCGGCGAATTGGCGGCCCGGCCTCCGGGGTTACCAGTTTTGTTCAAAGAACCGCTGGGCGTTGCGGAAGGTGATTTTTTCCACAAACTCCGCATCAAAGTGCTTGATTAAGTTCTGGTGCCAATCCGGGATCTTGTCAATGCGGTCTAAACGAGAAGGCATGGCCGCCCCGTCAAAATCGCTGCCTACGGCAATGTTGTCCTCGCCGCCCAAGGCGATGATCCGCCGGATATGGGCCCGCAGCTCCTGGAAGGTGGTGTCGCTTTCGCCGTTGACGAACACCGGGAAAAAGTTAATGCCGATAAGCCCGCCCCGGCGGATGATCTCCTGAATCTGCAAATCGTCCAGGTTCCGGCGGTTGGGACAGATTTCAAAGCAGTTGGAATGGGTGGCAATAAAGGGCCGCTCCGCCACCTCGCACAAATCCCAGAACCCCAGAGTGTTTAAATGGGAAACGTCGATGATAATGCGGTTTTTCTCCAATTCCTTCACTGCCTGACGGCCGAAATCCGTCAGGCCGATTTCGCTGTGGACGCCTCCGGCCAGCTCATTTTCGCCGTTCCAGACTAAGGAAAATACCTTGACCCCCATTTGGGCGAACTCCTCAATACGTTCCAGCTTGCCGCCCAAAGCCGCGCCGTTTTCCACCGTCAGCATGGCGTTGCAGATGCGGTCCTTCACCTGGTTCGGGTCATAGACGGCAATGGAATCGCTCTCCTCCAGAGCCTTTTTGAGGACATCCGCCTGGGCCAGGAACTCCCGGTAGGCTTTGGCCCCCCGGATGTCGTCGCCGATAAACACGGCGAAGGCCTGCACCCACTGGTCAAAAATCAGCCCGCGCTCCACGGAAACTGCGCCGTCGTTGTGAAGCAGGCTTTCCTTCTGATGGCGGCACCGGCTTAAGGTGTCGCAGTGCAAATCAAAATGCCGCATAATCCATGCCTCCGTTTCTTTGGTCGGGGACAAAAGCGCCGGGCAGATGTTCTGCCGAAAGGGCTTTGCCCTCCGCCGGGGATAAGGTGACTTCTATGACATCGAACCGGGGCTGAAGCTCCGACGGATGTTCTGAAAGATAAGTAAGGGCGGCCCGGATAATCCGGTTCTGTTTGGCCGGGGTGACCGCCTCCCGGGGAAGGATGCCGCTGGAAAGACGTGCCTTCACCTCGCAGAAGGCCAAAAAGCCGTCCTTTTGGGCGATCAGGTCGATTTCTCCGCCGGGACAGCGGTAATTCCGTTCCAGAATCCGGTATCCGGCCTGTTCCAAAAGCCCCGCCGCCGTGTCCTCGCCCAGTTTCCCATGGGCCTGGGCAGTCCCTTCTTTGGCGGCGAAATATTTTTTTAAGAAAGTAAGCCGGTGCACCGGGGACGCGCCGTATTGGTCCAAACGGGCGTAATGCTCCTTGGTGCCGTAGCCCTTGTGCTGCTCAAAAGCGTACTGGGGATAGGCTTTGGCCAGCTCCTCCATGCTCCGGTCCCGGGCAACCTTGGCCAAAATGGAGGCCGCCGCGATGGAAGCGGATGTTCCGTCGCCCTTTACCACCAGCCGGGAAGGGACAGACAGCCCCGGGTTCCGGTTGCCGTCCACCAAGGCAAAGGCGGGCTTTACCTTCAGCCCGTCCACCGCCCGGTTCATGGCCAGAAAAGTGGCCTGCAAAATATTCAGCCGGTCGATTTCCTCCACTGTGGCGGAAGCAATACTGGCGGCCACAGCTTTTTCCAAAATCACGTCAAAGAGAGCCTCCCGTTTTTTGGGGGACAGCTTTTTAGAGTCGTTGATACCGGGGATTTCCTCATCCAAAGGCAGAATCACCGCCGCCGCGTAAACATCCCCGGCCAAAGGGCCCCGGCCCGCTTCGTCCACCCCGCAGAAAACCGGGATGCCAAGGGAACGGTCGTATTCGTAAAGGGTCATGCTGTTCCCTCCTTTTTAGGCGGGGCTTCCAGGGAAAGACGCCCCAGCTTGCCGCCCCGGTATTCGTCTAAAATCATGGCGGCGGCCCGGAGGGTGTCCACTTCCCCGCCGCTGACGAGCATCCCGCGCCTTCTGCCCACCAGTTCCAGCAGCTCGTATTCTTCCCGGCCCTCCAAATCCTCAGGGTTCAGCTTAAACCGGGCAAGCAGTGCGGGATATTCCTCCCGAAGCCAGCCTAAAAGACGCATGGCCAGCAATTCCACATCCAGAATCTGGTCCTTGACGGCGCCGGTAAAAGCCAGCTTCTCCCCAACAGCCGGGTCCTCGAATTTGGGCCACAAAACGCCGGGGGTGTCCATTAAGTCCACATCCTTTGCCACGGCGATCCACTGTTTATCCACAGTGACGCCGGGCCGGTCCTCCACCTTGGCCCGCTTCTCCTTTGCCACCCGGTTGATAAAGGAGGATTTGCCCACGTTGGGGATGCCCACGATCATCATCCGGATGGGCCGCCCCACCATGCCCTTGGCCTGGCGTTTTTCGGTAATATCGGCGAGGATTTCCCGGACAGCGGGCAGGAATTGGTTGATTCCCTTTCCGCTGCGGGCATCCACGGCAATGGCTGGAATCCCCTGCTCCCGGTAATAACGGAGCCATCGGGCGGTTAAATCCGGGTCGGCGGCGTCGCTTTTATTGAGGACTAAAAGCCGCCGTTTTTCCCCGATCCATTTATTCAGCTCCGGGTTCCTGGAGCTTTGGGGAATCCGGGCGTCTGTCAATTCCACCACCAAATCCACCAGCTTTACCTGGTCCTGGATCAAGCGGCGGGTTTTGGCCATATGGCCGGGAAACCATTGAATGTTTGGCGTCTGTGCCATAGCTCCTCCTATTCTCAGTGAACGGTCCCGATTTTATCCAGGGGCAGGAGCCGGAAAATCACCCGGCCCAGGATTTCCCCTTCTTCCACAAACCCAACCTCCAAAAAACGGCTGTCTGTGGAATGGTTGCGGTTATCCCCCATGACGAACACCGTGCCTTCCGGGACAGTCAGGGGGTAGTCCATATTCCCCCGGTGATCCTCGTCAATGAGTTCAGCAATATACGGCTCGGAAAGGACCTTTCCGTCCACCAGCACCTCGCCGTTTTCATTAATATCCACCGTTTGGCCCGGCAGGGCGATAATCCGCTTGATTAACGCCTCGTCCAAGCCGGTTTTATCTGACAAAACGACAATATCACCAGTTTCCGGAGTGTAAAACAGGTTGGAAATCACAAGCCGGTCCTGGTTTTCCAACGTCGGCTCCATGGAGGACCCTTTGACTGTGACCACCTGGATAATAAAATGGAACACAATAAAAACAATGACTGCGGCAAAGAAGATGGCTTTCGCCCATTCCCACAGCTCTTTTTTTAAGTTAAAAGGTTCCTTTGCCGGCTCCTCCGTCTGAGTATCGGAAACCTGTTCCAATTCTGCCATAAGCGCGATTCTCCTTTATCATCAGAATAAATATGCCGTCAGGAAACAGGCCCCATCCGGCCAAAGGGGAACAGCCGGAAAACAGCTTTTCCCAGCACCTCTTTCTCGTCCACCAGCCCCACTTCCGGGGAGCGGCTGTCGGTAGAATGGTTGCGGTTATCCCCCATGACGAAAAGCTGGCCTTCCGGTATGGTCAGGGGGTAATCATAATCCCCGGAATCCCTCATCTGCTCCACCGCGTAGGGTTCATAAAGGGGTTCGCCGTCCACTGTGACCCGGCCCTCCGGGGAAATATCCAGGGTCTGGCCGCCTGCGGCGATAACACGCTTAATCAGGGGGATGCCAAGCCCTGTTTCATCGGACAAAATCACCACATCGCCGCTTTCCGGGCTGTTGTCCAGGCAGTACATAATCAGCCGGTCCCCCTCCGAAAGGGTTGGCTCCATGGACGAGCCGTCTACCAGGACAAAGCGGAACACCAGCCCAAAAAGCACAAAAACAACCAGGAACGTTGACAGAACCGCCCCTATCCAGGATAAAAGCTCCCGCCGCCAGCTCCGCGCCTTAGGCAGCTCCACAGGTATTGCCTGGCTTGGCGGAGCCGCGTCAAGCCGCTTCAATTCCTCTAAGATCTCGTCAATCTGCTGATCGGAATACTGTCCCACAAAGCCGGTCCCCTTTCCGTCAAGAAATTCTCCAAATAGCACAAAAAGGGACGTTACCCGTCCCTTTCCGCGCACTGCCAGCCTGCTTAGATTTTTTCTCTGATTCTTGCGGCCTTGCCCACACGGTCGCGCAGGTAGTAGAGCTTCGCTCTCCGAACCTTACCGTGACGGACTACGTCTACCGCAACAACATTGGGGGAATGAACCGGGAACACGCGTTCCACGCCGCAGCCGTAAGCCACGCGGCGGACGGTGAAGGTTTCGGAAATGCCGCCGTGCTTCATGGCGATGACGGTGCCTTCAAACATCTGGATTCTTTCCTTATCTCCCTCGCGGATCTTCACGGAAACCTTTACATAGTCGCCGACCTGAATTTCCGGTTTGTCAGCTTTCATGCTGGATTGGCTGATGAGTTTTAATGCGTCCATTTTCTTCCTCCTAAATTTTCAGACATTCGTACACACGGTAATTTCCGCTGGTTTTTCCAGGATTCTTCGAATCCGTGCAGAGGACTGCCCGCCTTAATGTAGTTGAACATTAATCCCCACCTGCGGCAGAAACCGCAAGGCGGAACAATATCTAGTATAGGATAGCATATTTGCCGGAAAAAAGCAAGAGAATTTGCGCAGATTCCAGAAACGCCGGGCAAATTCCGGCGTTTTTGCCATTTTACAGCTGGATATCCGCAAAAATTCCCGCCTTATCCACCAATACTCGGAACCCGTCCGACAAGACCTGCCGGGTGCCTGCATCCAGAGGGACATCCGCCCAAGCGCCGTCCACCAGGCCGAATTCCACCTCCCGGCCGTCCTCATAGAACACCCGGAGGGAGGTGCACCGGCCGTAGTGCTCTGCGTTTTGCCGGGAAATCTCCCCGAACCGGCTAAAATAAGCCGGGTTTTCCAGGAACTTTCCCTTTTCATCGGTGAGGATGACAAGATCCATATCGGAATCCGGGCGGTTTTGGCCCCTGGCCCAGGAGCCAACCAAAACCAGGGCCGAAACCGCCGGCTCCGCATTGGCCCACCGGGCGGCCAGAGACAGAAATTCTTCCGGTTTCACAGTTTATACCAGGTGGCGGATCAGGGTTTCCCGGTCCCCTTCCAGCAGGTCCATCACCGGGATTTCCGGCATGGTGTAGGCGCCGGGCTGCTGTTTTAAGGCCGCCCGGGCAGCGGAAACCAGCACCTGGCCGGTGAGAGCGGGGTTGTTGATCTTCATATTAAACTCAAACAGCTGGTTCTGGGTCTTGCCGGAAACGCCCTTGCGGGTCAGGTTGACGCCGTGGCCCATGTCGATGACCTCGTCCACGCTGTCCACCTGGACGACGTGAGTCTCATCGCTGGCGAAATAGGGGTCCGCTTTGATTTTGGCGGTGACTTCCTCCAGGGTGTGGCCGTTTTCCAGCTCCACATAAACCATGCGGCGGTGGATAGAAGTGCCCAGGGGGATGGTCATGGACAGGGCGTGCTTGACGCCTTCAATGGCCTTGACGGCAACGGTGTGGCCCATGCTCATGCCGGGGCCGAAGTTGGTGTAAGTGAGGCCCTTGGGGGCGCAGGCCTGCAGCAGGGTGCGGACAACGGAGTCGGAGCCGGGGTCCCAGCCTGCGGAGATGACAGAAACGCAGCCGTGTTCCTTGGCGGCTTTGTCCAAAGTGCAGCGCAGATCCCAGATCTGGCCGTGGATGTCGAAGCTGTCAGCAGTGGAAATCCCCATGGACAGGGCTTCCAGGGCGAACTTTTCCACAGAACGGGTGGGGGTGGCCAAAATTGCCACATCCGGCTTTACGGAAAGCTCCGCAAGGGAGGCCTTCACTTCATAGCCGGAAAGTTCCCGGGGCTGTTCGCCGTTCGGATTGCGCCGGACAATGCCGACGCACTCCATGTCGCCGGATGCCTCAATGGCTTCCAGAACGTAACGGCCGATATTGCCATAACCAACAATCGCTGCTTTAATCATGAGGATTCCTTCTTTCTAAAAAAATACCAACCTTATTATAATCTAAAATGTGTCTCTCCGTCAAGAAATATCGAAAAATGTTACCATTTGTTAATTTCCGCCCAGTTCCGTGTAGTTCCGGTCGATATCCACCACGGTGTAATAATGGGCGGAGGGGTCTAAGGCGCTGATTTTTTTCTGGAGTTCCGCCTTCAGCTCGTCGCCGGAACGCTTGCAGGCAGAGGGCACCACAATGTCAAAAATCACGTTGGTGTGGGAATAGCCCCGGACAATCCGAAAATCGTGCATAGTAATGCCTTCATTTAAACCGGCGACAATGTTCAGCACCTCCCGGCGCAGTTCGTTCAGCTGGGGGTCGTCGGTAATAATCGGGTCCATGTGGATAACCAGGTTCATGCCCTCGGCGGCAAAATCCCGTTCGATGTTGTCGCACAGGTCGTGGCTCGCCATAACGTCCTCTTTGGCGTCCACCTCCACATGGACGGTGGCGAAGCAGCGGCCGGGGCCGTAATCGTGGACCATCAGGTCGTGGATGCCCAGAACGCCGTCATAGGAGCGCAGCTTCCGCATGGTGTCCCGCACCAGTTCCCGGTTGGGGGCCTCCCCCAGCAGAGGGCTTAAGGTATCCTGGATCAGGCTGATGCCGGACCAGAGGATAAACACGGCAATGGCCATACCCATCCAGCCGTCCAGGTTTACCCCGGTGAATTTTGCAATGAAAACCGAAACGAGCACCGCTAAGGTTGCGATAACGTCGTTGCGGCTGTCCATGGCCGTAGCCTCCAAAGCTGTGGACTGGATAAGCTTGCCCACCTTGGAGTTAAAGCGCATCATCCAGAATTTTAAGAGGATAGAAACCGCCAGCACCCCCACGGTGACCCAGCTGAACACCGCCCTTTCCGGGTTCAGGATCTTATCCAGGGAGGAGCCTGCCAGGTTAAAGCTGACCATTAAAATCAGCACCGCCACCACTAAGCCCGACACATACTCCATCCTGGCGTGGCCGAAGGGGTGCTCCTTGTCCGCCGGGCGGGAGGACATTTTAAAGCAGATTAAGGTAACGGCGGAGGAAGTGGCGTCGGACAGGTTGTTCACACCGTCCGCCAGGATGGAAATGCTGGAAAACAAAAGCCCCGCCAGCATTTTTCCAAAGCCCAGCAGCAGGTTGCAGGCGATGCCCACCAGCCCGGCCATTCGCCCGTAGCCGTTGCGCACCGCCGGGTCGGAGGTATTTTCCGAGTCCTTGACCATATGCCGGATCAAAAAGTTTGTCATACGTTACAAAACCCCTCTAATCAAAAATTTCCCCGCCGGGAAGAATTGCCGGCAGGGGTTGTCACAACAGCCGAAAAGAGCCGTTATTTTTTTATAAAAACAATGCTTATATTATAGTGGATTTTTTCCGGAAAATCAAGAGCAGACGCAACAGAATCCTGGAAAATTGTTACTGGATAATTGAGAGTCTGGATAAATTCCAACAAAATGGCAGTTGAACCTGTGGGAATTCTGTGCTATACTGATTTTATCCGCAGATTATTTCCCAAGGCAACAGAAAGGAACCATCATGAAAAGATTGAGAAAGCTCGCGGCTTTGGTCTTGACTTTAGCCATTGCCCTCACCGTGTGCGCCATGCCGGTATCGGCGGCAAGCGCCCCTAAGGATTTCCGGGCGGTATGGGTGTCCACCATCTACCATCTGGACTACCCCAACAATACCACCACCGACCCGGCCCAGCTGAAAAGCCAGGCGGACGAAATCTTAGATAACTGCAAAAAAATGGGGATGAACGCAGTTATCCTCCAGGTGCGCCCCTCCGGCGACGCCCTTTACCCCTCCGAGATTTTCCCCTGGAGCCAGCATTTGACCGGCGCCCAGGGCGTTGCCCCGGCGGACGGCTTTGACCCTCTGGAATACTGGGTGACGGAGGCCCACGAACGGGGCATGGAGCTTCACGCCTGGATTAACCCCTACCGGGTGACCCGGTCCGGCTCGGCCGACTACAATTCCTTAGCTTCCACAAACCCCGCCCTGCTCCACCCCGATTGGGTGGTCAGGCATTCCGACGGCAACTACTACCTGGATCCCGGCCTTCCGGAAGTCCGGCAGCTGGTTGTGGACGGCGCTGTGGAGCTGGTGGAAAATTACGACATTGACGGCATCCACCTGGACGACTACTTCTACCCCGGCACAAACTTTGACGATGCGGACACCTACGCCAAATACGGCGCCGGCTACGCGGATATCGGCGACTGGCGGCGGGACAACGTAAATAAGCTGGTCCAGGAGCTGGATACCGCCATTCATAAAGCCGATCCGGACTGCTCCTTCGGCATCAGCCCCTTCGGCATCTGGGCAAACGCCAGCAAAATGTCCGGCGGTTCCAACACCAACGGCAACCAGACCTATTTCTCCCACTACGCCGACACCCGCAAATGGGTGAAGGAAGGCTGGATTGATTACATCTGCCCCCAGGTGTACTGGGAAATCGGCCACAGCCTGGCGGATTACAAAACCCTGGCCAACTGGTGGGCTGACGTAGTGAAAGGCACGGACGTGGAGCTGTACATGGGCATGGCCGACTACAAAGCCGGCAATTCCAGCGCGTCCAGCCCCTGGCACGGCATTAAAGCCATCCAGGACCAGGTGGCGTTAAACGCCCAGATCCCGGAAATCACCGGCGAGGTCCACTTCCGTTATAAATTCCTGCTTTCCGTTGACGGCCTGGAAGAATATTACACCCAGGTCTATAACGGCACCGTCCCCACAGGGCCTGCGGAACCCGCAGAGCCAGCAGAGCCTTCTACGCCCGAAACCCCGGCGGAACCCAGCAATCCCGGCAGTTCCTCCGGCATCGCCACTCAGTATTCCTCCAGGGACGGCAAGGGCCAGTGGACCCAATACACCGACGGACGGTGGAATTTCCTGGTAAGCGGCAAAGCCGTTACCGGCTGGAGCAAGATTGACGGCACCTGGTACTACTTTGACGCTTCCGGCAATATGCAAACCGGCTGGCTGCAGCTTGGCGGCGTCTGGTATTACCTGCAAAGCTGGGGCGGCATGGCCACCGGCTGGCAGATGGACAAGGGCAGCTGGTATTACTTTGACCAGTCCGGAGCCATGAAAACCGGCTGGCAGCAGGTAAACGGCGTCTGGTACTACCTGCAAAGCTGGGGCGGCATGAAGGTGGGCTGGCTGCAGCTGGGCAGCACCTGGTACTACCTGGAGCCTTCCGGCGCCATGGCCGCCAACGAATGGAAAACCATCGGCGGCAGCGATTATTACTTCTACGGTTCCGGCGCTATGGCGGCAAACACCTACACCCCTGACGGGGCCTGGGTTTCCGCTTCCGGCGCCAGGGCATAAAAACAGGCGGGCCTGCGGCTTTACATGCGGCCCGCCGTCTTTTGTACAGAAAGGAGAATGTTTTATGTTTTTCCCAATTCTCACCCCTCCCTCCCGGGTGTTTTTAAAAGCCTCGGGACAGGTATCCCCTTTATCCTCCTGCGGGCCGGAAAGCTGGGAATACCGGGATTTGAAGGTGTTCTGCAGCCCCGTGGAAAACCGGCTGGACGTTTCCGTTGAGGCTTCCGCAACAGAGCCGGAGGCCGTGCAGCTCCGCTGGGATTTTGACATCCGGGGGCACTATCTTTTCTTAAACGACCACTGGGAACGGGGTTACGGGGACCTGCAATGGAGCGTCATGCAGCCGGAGCGGGTTTATCCCTGGTATTTTATGGCCTTTGACGGGGAGCGCGCCCACGGCTACGGCGTCCGCACCCTGCCAAACGCCATGGCTTTCTGGCTTGCCGACAGCAAAGGGGTATCCCTCTGGCTGGATCTGCGGTGCGGAGGGGCCGGGGTCCGGTTAAAGGGCCGGCATCTGGATGCGGTTTCCATCGTGGTCCGGGAAGGACTTCCGGGGGAATCCCCTTTCGCCGCCGCAAAGGCTTTCTGCCGGACAATGGCTGTTCTTCCGGCCCGGCAGCATCCGGTGGTATACGGCGGCAACAACTGGTACTGCGATTACGGCGAAAGCTCCGAAGGCGGCATACTGGAACAGGCAAAAATCATGACCCGGCTGGCAGGACAAAACCAGAACCGGCCCTACATGGTCGTTGACGACGGCTGGCAGATCTGCCACGCCCATTCCTGCAACGGCGGCCCCTGGAGCTACGGGAATTACGGGTTCCCCCATTTGGAGGAGCTGCCGGGCCGGATGGAGCAGATGGGCGTCCGGGCCGGCATCTGGTTCCGGCCCCTATTGACCATGGAACGGGTGCCGGCCGAGGCGCTCCTGTCCCGTTTCCAGGGCCAGGAAGGCGTCATTTTAGACCCCAGCTCCCCCTTTGTCCTGGAAAAGGCGGCGGAGGATATGCGTCGGCTGGACGGCTGGGGCTATCATCTTATCAAGCACGATTTTTCCAGCTTTGACATTTTGGGAAAATGGGGCGTCCAGATGGGGGCGTCCCTGACAACCAGCGGCTGGCGCTTTTTTGACCCCACGAAAACCACCGCGGAAATCATCAAGAACTTCTACCAGGTTTTACGGGATTCTGTGCCGGACGCTTTGATTATGGGCTGCAACACCGTGGGGCACCTGTCCGCCGGGATTTTTGACCTTTCCCGCACCGGCGACGACACCAGCGGCCTGGAATGGGAGCGCACCCGGAAAATGGGGATCAATACCCTGGCCTTCCGCCTGCCCCAGCACAACGTCTTTTTCGCCGCCGACGCGGACTGCGTCGGAATCACGGGCAAGGTGTCCTGGAAGTACAACCGCCAGTGGCTGGAGCTTCTTTCCAAAACCGGGACGCCGCTGTTTGTTTCCGCAAGTCCCAACGCCATCGGCCCGGAGCAGGAAAAGGACCTGGCCGCAGCCTTTGCCCGGGCAGATCAAGCCCTTCCGGAGGCGGAGCCTTTGGACTGGATGGACACCGCCTGCCCCTCTGTCTGGAAATTCGGCGGCGAAACCCAATGCTTCGACTGGTTTTCTGAAAACGGCGTTTGGGTTTATTAAGCGGCTGACTACATAACAGCGCACTCTAACCAAAAGAATCCCCCGCAAACCGCATAGCTGCGGCAAACGGGGGATCTTTTAAATTTTCCGGCGGATTCCCGGCAAATGGGGCAGTTTCACCAGACAGCTTTCCGCCGCATAGGATACAGTATTCTAAACGAAAACGAGGTGTTTGCACATGGAGCAAAACGAGTCCTGCCAGTGCCTGGATTCCCTGCCGCTGGCCATGGCCTATGTCCCCATGCAGAAGTGGAAAGAAACCTATGCCCCGGCAACCGCCATTGACCGGGGGACCATCTTCCCGGAACTGGACCTTCCGTTTATTGGGGAGGAGGCGGTCAAGAATGGATAGCGCGCAGATGCGGCTTTTAAAGGAAATCCAGCTGACGGAATTTACCGTCACCGAAGCCACCCTCTATTTGGACACCCATCCCGATGACCAGGAGGCGCTGCGGTACTACCAGTCGGCCAAACAGCGGCTGGACACCAAAACCGCCGAATACCAGGCCAAATACGGGAAAATCGCGGCCGGTGAAAACGGCCAGATGCGCTGGGCGTGGGTCGATGAACCCTGGCCCTGGCAGATGGAGGGCTGATTTATGTGGCATTATGAAAAACGATTGATCCGTCCCATTAAAGTACAGCGTCCGGACCCGGCCGCCGCCTCCGTGATTATCTCGCAGCTGGGCGGACCCCATGGCGAGCTTGGGGCCGCGACCCGTTATCTCAGCCAGCGGTATTCCATGCCCTACGGGGAAATCGCCGGGATCCTCACCGATGTAGGGACGGAAGAGTCAAAATGGCGCAAAAAACTCCCGCGGCAGTACCTTCGCCGCAGGAGCTTTTCTCATATAGGCTGATTTTACTGTTTCACAAACACCGGAATGACGTCCAGCGGTGCATCCGCCGTAACCGTCCGGCCGCCTTCGTAGGTTTTGCCGGTGGACTGTTCCGTCCAGGAAGCGCCGGCAGGCAGGTAAACCTCCCGTTTTCTCTGCCCGTATTCCGTTACCGGGGCTACCAGGTACTGGTCCCCAAACAGGAACTGGTCCTTGATTTCCCAGGCCTTTTCATCTTCCGGGAACTGGTAGAACAGGGGCCGCATCACCGGCGCGCCGGTTTCGCTTGCTTCCTTCATCAGCCGGCGGGTGTAGGGCCGCAGCTCTTCCCGCAGCTCAATGTATTTTTTCATGATCTCATAGTTTTCTTCCCCATAGGACCAGATTTCATTTTCTGCGCCGCTGGCGCACCGCCCGCCGCCGGTTTTGCCCAGAGGGGCTTTATAGGGGCTTCTGTGCCCATGCAGCCGCATCACTGGGCAGAAGGCCCCGTACTGGAACCACCGGATGAGCAGTTCCTGGAATTTGGGGTCCCGGATGTCCCCGTCGTGGAACCCGCCGATGTCGGT
>DVJP01000060.1 GCA_018716725.1 Candidatus Merdivicinus excrementipullorum
CGATAGAAAATAAATCCTATCAAATCGGCGAGTTTATCGAGCCGTCCAGCGGTTTATCAGGAGTGTGCGGCCGCGTCGAATTGCCCGCGGCGGCTCGCCGCTATTTGCCGGCAACGGAAAGTTCTTTCACCAGAACGGAGGGGGAGCCGAACACCGTGCAGCCGGAGGGCATTTCAAAATGCAGGTCGCTGCCCACCAGTTCAATGGATTTCAAAAGTTCGAAGAAATTGCCTGCCACAGTGAATCCCCGGACGGATTTCCCCTTCTTGCCGTTTTCAATGAGGAATCCGGCGCTTTGCAGGGAGAAGTCCCCGGTCACTGCGTTGGCGCCCGCGTGGCCGCCGCTGATTTCCGTCAGGTAAATGCCGTTCCCGGCCTTTGCAAACAGCTCTTCCTGGGAAAGTTCGCCGGGCTTCAGGTAAAAGCTGTAGGGCGCAACGGAAACATTGGAAGCGTAACTGGCCTTGTAAGCGTTGCCGGTGCTCTTGATCCCAGCTTTGGCCGCAGTTTTCAGGTTGTGCAGCAGGGTGCGGAGGATGCCGTTTTCAATAATGGACTTGGTGTAAGTGGCCACGCCTTCCCCGTCAAACCCGGCCTGAACCGTGCATCCGGGATAAAAGGGGTCGTCAATCAGCGTGACGCAGGGAGCCGCGATTTCCTTCCCTTCCCGGCCTTTCAGCAGGGACAGCCCCTTCTGGGCCTGGTCGGCGGAGAATACCGGGCAGAAAATAGCCAGCAGGTCGGCCATAACTTCCGGGTCCAGCACAATGGCGTACTTACCGCTTTGGGCCACTTCCGCGCCAATGGTGGCGGCGGCTTTTTCCACGGCGCTCTGGGCCAGCTCCTTCCGGCTCACCTGGGAAAGGGTGCCCATCCGGTAGTCGTAGCTGTTATAGCGCTGGCCGTCCTGCTCCAGAACCGCCCCCACAATCCCGGCCTGGAAGCTGGTGACATTCTGAAGGTCCAGCCCCTTGGAGTTGCTTAAGCGGGTGGTGACCCGTTCCGCCGCAAACTGGCTGGAGGTGCCGTCGCAGACCCGAGGGTCGGCGTCGTAAGCCTTGGACTGGCAGTCCAGCACAAAGGGAATCATAGCTTCCGCCGAGGGAAGGGGAATGTCCTGGCTGCCGGTTTCCCCGTAGGTGTCGCCGGCCGGATGGATGAACACCTGGTCGGTGTTCTCAATGGTCCGGGCATTTTCCACAGCCCGTTCCACAATTGCCTTGGCCTGTTCCTCATCCATCAGTTCCGTGGAAGCGTAGCCCATTTTGCCGTCCACTATGCAACGGAAGCAGACGCCCCCGGCAACGCTGTTGTCAAAGCGGTTGATTTCCCGTTGATGGGCGCTGACGGAAATGCTCTCGCCGTTCATGTAATAAAGCTCGTAATCAGTAAGGCCCAGATCTTTGGCCGTCTGAAAAACTGTGTCCTTAAAAAGTTCGTAAGTCATGGAAAAACCTCCTTAGCGTCCGCCCACGGTAATAGAGGACACCCGGATCAGGGGCTGTCCCACATTGGTGGGAATGGAACCGCTCAAAGAACCGCACATCCCCTGGCCGCAGTCCAGATTTTTACCCACCATGTCAATGTTCATGAGGATTTCGCTGCCTTTGCCGATTAAGCTGGCTCCCCGGACCGGCTCGCAGATTTCGCCCTTGCGGACCAGATAGCCCTCGGTGACGGCAAAGTTGAATTCTCCGGTAACCGGGTTTACGGAACCGCCGCCCATCTGCTTGCAGTAAAGGCCGTAATCCATGGAACGGATAATTTCCTCGTTGTCGTCGGAGCCGTTTGCGATAAAGGTGTTGGTCATGCGGGAGGTAGGCTCATAAAGGTAGCTCTGCCGCCTGGCGCTGCCGGTGGAGGCCATACCCATCCGCCTGCCGTTTAACCGGTCGATGAGGTAGGTTTTCAGGATGCCGTTTTCAATAAGGACGTTCCGCTGGGAAGGATGCCCCTCGTCGTCAATGTTGATGGAACCCCATGCCCCGGGGATGGTGCCGTCGTCAATGGCGGTGACTTTGGGGTTGGCGATCTGCTGGCCCAGCTTCCCCACAAACTGGCTCTTGCCCATGGCCACAGAGGTGGCTTCCAGGGAATGGCCGCAGGCTTCGTGGAAAATAACGCCGCCGAAGCCGTTTTCAATGGCCACCGTCATTTTCCCGGCAGGGCAGTAACCGGCGTGGAGCATGGTGACCGCCTGGCGGGCCGCTTCTCTGCCGGCGTTGGCCGGGTCGATTTCATCAAACATTTCGAGGCCCATGCGGCGGCCGGGACCCTGGGTGCCGGACTGGTTTTCCGTGCCGCTGCTGGCCACGGCGTTAACCATTAAGCGGGTGCGGATCTGCCGGTCCTGGGTGTACAGGCCCTCGGTGTTGGCAATGAGGATGTTATGGTCGATGTCCAAAAGGCTTGCCTGCACCTGGGCGATTTCCTCATGGTAATCCTTGGCGGCGGTATAAGCGGAACGGATAATGTCCGCTTTGACTGCGTTTTTCACAGTGCCGGGGACGATTTTCACCGGATGGACGTCCCCAAACAGCCGTTCCGTCAGGACAATGTCCCGGTTAGCGGAGCCGCTGGCAATAGCCTGGGCCGCGTTTTCCGCGCAGCGCAGAAGCCCCTCCCGGGAAATATCGCTGGTGGAGGCATAGGCGCTCTTTAAGTCCTTGTAAACCCGGATGCCCACACCGGAAAGATAGTTGTCGGTAATGGAGTCAATTTTTCCGTCAATCATGGTCATGACGTTGGATTTGGTATGTTCGGCAAACACTTCGGCAAAATCCGCGCCGGTGGACACGGCTTTTTGCAGGACGATGCTCAACAATTCACGGGATAACACGAAAAAATCCCACCTTTCTTCCGGCTTTGCCGGAGCTGATACACAATGTACGGATTTATTATACTCCACATCTCCATTTTTTACAAGGGATTGCGGGTAAATTTTCCATGACCCACAAAATATTGCAGAAAACGACAAAATCCACGCTGAATGATGGAGTATGGATTTTACGTCCGTTTTTTCGGCTGTGTTAAAAATCTGCTTTTTGCAGGGCTTGGAAAAGAGAAAAAACAATGGCCGGATAGGTGAGGTTTTCCGGCAAGGCGTCAAACTGCCGCACCTCCGCCATTTCGCTTTCGGGCAAAGGGCCAAGCTCCCGGATAACAGCCCGGTAGGCGATGCCGTTGTCCCAGCCGTCCGCCCCTTCCTCCCCGGCCCGGCAGTCGCACAGCGGCGTTAAGGTAAAATCCACGGCCCCGGATTCCTCGAAAAGTTCCCTTTTGGCGGCGTCCAGAGGCTGCTCGCCGGGTTCGATGTGACCGCCCTGGGTTTCCCATGTGGAACGCGCCTTGTGGCGGCTCAAGAGGATTTTCCCCTGATATTCGGAAAGAACCAGGGCGTATTTGTACTGCTTCAGGGAGCCGAAGGGATAGGTTTTGCAGATCATCATTCCATTCTCCTTTAAACAAAAATCAGCCCCGCAAGGAATTGCGGGGATGACGGAAGAATTTAGTATTTGGGCCGGGCTTTGTAGGAAGTGTGGAGCACCTCATGGGCCACATGGCTGCCGGGTTTCTCCAGGAATTCCTCATAGAGCTTTTTGATGGCGGGGTTTTCGTGGGATTTCCGCAGCTCCATGGAAGCGTCGGTGTTGTAAAGGGCTTTGGCGCGGAGGGCCTTCAGGTCCACAAAGTTGCGGACGGACGCAGGCTGGAAGGGCTGGCCGCCGCCGTTGACGCAGCCGCCGGGGCAGGCCATGACTTCGATGAACTGGTAGTCGGCTTTGCCTTCCTTGACAGCCCGCAGGACCTTCTTGGCGTTGGCCAGGCCGGAGCAGACGGCAACTTTTAAGGTCAGGTCGCCGATCTTGTAAGAAGCTTCCTTGATGCCTTCGGTGCCCCGGACGTCGTTGTAAACCAGAGCGTCGCCGGAAGCGCTGCCGCCGGTGAGCCAATCGGCCGCGGTGCGGAGGGCGGCTTCCATAACGCCGCCGGTTGCGCCGAAGATGAGGCCCGCGCCGGTGTCAATGCCCAGAGGAGAATCGTAGTCCTCATCCGGCAGGGAAGTGAAGTCCAAACCGGCGGTTTCAATCATCCGGGCCAGTTCCCGGGTGGTCAAAGCAACATCCACGTCAGGGACGCCGGCTGCGGACTGGTCCTCCCGGCCCACCTCAAATTTCTTGGCGGTGCAGGGCATGATGGAAACCATGAAGATGTTCTTGGGGTCCACGCCAATCTGTTTGGCGTACCAGGTTTTGGCCACAGCGCCGAACATCTGCTGGGGGGATTTGCAGGTGGAGAGGTTCGGGATAAATTCCGGGAAGTAATGCTCGCAGTATTTGATCCATCCGGGGGAGCAGGAGGTAATCATGGGCAGAGCGCCGCCGTTCTGGATGCGTTCCACCAGCTCGTTTGCTTCCTCCATAATGGTCAGGTCGGCGGCAAAGTTGGTGTCAAATACCTTGTCAAAGCCCAGGCGGCGGAGAGCCGCAACCATTTTGCCTTCGGCGTTGGTGCCGATGGGCATGCCGAATGCCTCGCCGATGGTGACGCGGGTTGCCGGAGCGGTCTGCACCAGCACCACTTTTTCCGGATCGCCCAGAGCGTCCCAGACCTCCTTGGTCTGGTCCTTTTCAGACAGAGCGCCGGTGGGGCAGGCCACGATGCACTGGCCGCAGGAAACACAGGAGGTTTCGCCCAAAGGGGTTTCAAAGGCGCAGGAAATGTTGGTGTTGAACCCGCGTTCGTTGGCCCCGATGACGCCTACATCCTGCCATTTGCGGCAGACGGCGGCGCAGCGGCGGCAGAGGATGCACTTGTTGTTGTCCCGGATCATGTGGGGGGCGGAGTCGTCGATTTCATACTGGATGCGCTCGCCTTTGTAAGCGTCCACGTCCTCTACGCCGTAATCCTTGCAGAGCTTCTGGAACTCGCACTGGCCGCTTTTCACGCAGGCCAGGCAGTTTTTGTCGTGGCAGGAGAGCAAAAGCTCCAGGTTGCCCCGGCGGGCGTCCCGCACCTTTTTGGTGTTGGTAAACACTTCCATGCCTTCGTTTACAGGATATACGCAGGCGGTAACCAGGCCCTTTGCGCCCTTGACTTCCACCACGCAGATGCGGCAGGCGCCGATTTCGTTGATATCTTTTAAGTAACAGAGAGTCGAGATTTGAACCCCGGCCTGCCGCGCGGCTTCCAGGACGGTGGTGCCGGGCGCGACGGAAACCGGGATGTTATTCACTTTCAGGTTGACCATTTCCATGACTAGAGCCACACTCCTTTATTTCTTGACAATGGCGCCGAATTTGCACTTCTCAATGCAGGCGCCGCACTTGATGCACTTGGCCTGGTTGACCACATGAGGCACCTTGACGGAGCCTTCGATTGCGCCGACCGGGCAGGTGCGCGCACAAAGGGTGCAGCCTTTGCACTTGTCGGTGAGGATGGTGACCTGCATCAGGTGCTTGCAGACGCCGGCAGGGCACTTTTTGTCCACAACGTGGGCGATGTATTC
>DVJP01000061.1 GCA_018716725.1 Candidatus Merdivicinus excrementipullorum
AAGTTCATTCGATATTGTTTAATTTTCAAGCTCCTGTGCTGTCCGGCTCGCTTTCGCTCACCGTCTGAAGCTTATTTATTATATCATATCGTCTTTCGTTTGTCAAGAACTTTTTTCAAAGTTTTTTGAACCTTTTTTCTTCAAGGTTCTTTCCAAACCAGACTGTTTGATATCCTTTCAAGCTTCGTTCCCTTTCGGGACAGCCTGTCTATCATATCACATTCAGCCCCTTTTGTCAACCCCTTTTCAGAAGTTTTTTCAAGAACTTTCCGTGATCTTCCAGCTTTCGGCCCCCCTCGCGGGACAGCTTGTTTATATTACCACATCTTTCCTCTTCCGTCAACCCCTTTCAACACGGTTCTGTTTTTTTCATAGATTCTGCGCTTGATTTTACATTTTTATGGCCTGTTTTTATACAGGATACCGGTTGCGTAACAAAACGCCTTCTATTTTTCCGATTCTATGCTATAATAAAAAGGAACTACTATAAGGAGGCTTTTTTTATGTTTCATGAAGTAAATCCCCTGGAACTTTCCTGCAACCCCTTCCAAATGATCGGCAAAGACTGGGCCTTGGTCACCGCCGGGGACGAAACCGGCTGCAACACCATGACCGTCAGCTGGGGCAACATGGGCATTATGTGGAATAAAAATATTGTCACCGTCTTTATCCGCCCCCAGCGCTACACCAAAGAGTTTTTAGACCGCTTTGACAACTTTACTCTCTCTTTTTATGAAGAATCCTCCCGGGACGCATTAAAGCTCTGCGGCAGCAAATCCGGCCGGGACATGGACAAAATCAAAGCCGCCGGCCTGACTCCTGTCCATGAAAACGGCACGACTTATTTTGCGGAAGCCCGGCTGGTGCTGGAATGCAGAAAGATTTATCTGGACAAAATCCGCCCCGAAGGGTTCTTGGACCCCTCCATCCAGAAAAACTATCTGGAAAACGACTATCACCTTATTTATATGGGAGAAATTACCCGGGTGCTGCAAAAGTGAGAAAATTCGAGTATGTCGTGCCGCCCCGGTTTAACGGGGCCAAATTGCAGGATTTCTTAAAATACGCCCATCGCTATTCCCGCCGCCTGATTATCGAGCTGAAAAGGGGCGGCATGGCCGTCAACGGCGCCCACCGCCGCATGGTGGATCCGGTTTACACCGGGGATGTGGTGGAAATCGCCTTTATTGAAGAAGGCTGCGACCTGGTTCCCAACGGGTCTTTAAAGGCGCCCATTGTCTACGAAGACGACGACTTGGTGATTTTCGACAAGCCCTGGAATATGTCCGTCCATCCCGCCGCCGACGGGGTGGACGATTCCCTGGGAAATTATTTCGCCTATTTATATGAGAATACCCTGACCTTCCGGCCTGTCAGCCGCCTGGACAAGAACACTACCGGCCTCTGCATGTCCGCTAAAAGCACCTTGAGCGCGGGCCTGCTTATCGGGACGGTGGAAAAAGAGTACATCGCTGTCGCCGAAGGAGTCCTGCCGGAGGACTCCGGCACCATCACCATCCCTATCGGCCGGGTGGAAGGCTCCATCATCCTGCGGAAGCCCGACCCGGACGGCCAGCACGCCGTGACCCATTATACGATCATCGACCGGACAAGCGCCCACACTATGGTGCGGGTTCGCTTGGAAACGGGCCGCACCCACCAGATCCGGGTCCATTTCGCCGCCCTGGGCCACCCCCTGGCGGGAGATACCCTTTACGGCGGCCACGACGATCTGATCCCCCGCCACGCCCTCCACTGCGCCAAAATGGCCTTCCCCCACCCCTTTACCGGGGAACCCATTGCCGTGGAATCCCCCCTCCCCGCCGATATGCGGGATTTGATGTCCAGGTAAACAGATACGCGGTACAAAACAAACCGGATACCTTAAAATGGTATCCGGTTTGCCGTATAGAAATACTGTTTAGTTTTTCTTCGCGTAAAGGATTACTTCCGTTGAGTTTTCATCAATGGGTTTTCCTTGGAAGTTCTCATATTCAAATTCCAGTGAAAACCCAGCGTTCCACAACCACCTGTGGATTTCATCAAGAGAAGCGTAGTGCTTTGTTTCTTCTGTTTCTTTTCTGATTTCATTTCCGTCGGCGGATCTTTGCAGGAGAAACCTTTTGAATTTTAAAAGGCCGGTTTCTTCACAAAAGGCCCCGTTTGTTATGGAAGCTTTCTCGAAATTTCCCTTATCGTCTGTGCCTTCCCAGCTCCAAACGATACTGCCGTCATCCTCGCAGGATTGACCGGCTTTTGTCAGCGTGCGGCCATTTGAGGCGTAAGGGGAATAGCCAATGTACAAATGGCCTCCTGGCACAAGGGCAGCGGCGGCTTTTTGAATAAACAGTTTCTGGGCCTTGGCGCTCCCCATTTCGGATTCTATATTGAACAAAATATTGCAGGCCAGTATCACTTCGTCGAAGCCGGTACCCCAGTCCTGCTGTATTGCATCCGCTTTGTACCAATGGATATTGGCAAGTCCCTTTGCTTTTGGCCCGATTCGGCCCAGCATGGCTTCATCCATATCAAAACCTGTGACAGTATGCCCAGCCTTGGCCAGAGGAACCAGAACACGCCCGCTGCCGCAGGCCACCTCCAATATTTTTTTCGGCGGGTCTCCGACAATGGAAAGGATAAACTCCACATCGTCTGTAGCAGTTTCATACTGGTCATATACTGCCGCGCTCAACTCCCGGTTAAGTTTCTCTTGATTTAACATCATATTTCCTCCGTTTTTAGGAGGGCTTAAAATACCGTCACCCTCCTCGTGTTTTTCATGACAATTCTATCTGTATGCTTCATATGGAACACCCTTTCTTTTCAAAAATTGTTGTTTCCAACATAAATAGTATAGCATACATAAGAGAGCGGCGACAAGAAACATTTTTCACATTTATGGTTATGAATTTCCGGAGCTCTGCCCCCTCACCAGCGCGCTGAGGGTGGAAATATACGCCAAATACGGAACCGGCTCCCCCTGGGGGTTCCCCATGCCAAAGGCGAAACCCTTGTTTCCCGTCAAAGCCTGCAAGGATTCGCAGTACGCGATGATTTGGGCAGGCTCCTGGTTTTTCAGCCAGGAAAGGCGGGTATCCCCCAAAATGGCGAACTCTTCGTGAAACTCCCGCCAGACATCCGCCGTTTCCGCCGGGTATGCCCCGGTAAGATGCACCGCGTCAAAGCCGCACTGAGCCGCCCAGTCCAGCGGAACCGGCTCCTGGCCGCAGTCCGCCCAAATGCAGGGCTTTCCCAGACCGTGAACCGCCGCCGTAATCTCCCGGCTGATTTCCCGGAAAGCCTCCTTCCCCGGCACAGTCTCCCCCCGGTCCCGGATAATAACGGCACAGACCGCCGGGTCGCCCGCCAGCTTCTCATAATCCCGCCGGAAAGTCTCAAAGCCGCCGCCTGTTTCAAAGAACCCGGCCCGCATCCCTGCCGCCGCCTTCATCCCCCGGGGCAGGGCCTCGGAGAGGCCCACAAGGCCCGGGAAAGCGCCGTCCTCCTCCAAAAGTTCCAGCACCACGCAGTCCATCCGGCACCGCAGAGCCGTTTCCGCCAAAGAACAGGCCCTTGCTTTTTCGTCAGCCCATAAATGGGCGCCTTTCCGCCACAAAAGCCGCTCCGCCAAATCCCGCTCCCAGGCGTATTCAAAGCCGACGGCCCGCCCCGGCTCCTGATTGGCCAATATCCGCAGGAATTCCCGATAATCCGCCATAAACTTCTTCCCTCAATTTGTCTAAAAATGCCCGTACCTCTTTTTCCCCGCGGAGAATAACCAGCTTCCCGGCAAAGGGTTCCAGCCGCTTTTTTAGTCCGTCTTTGCCCCTGTCGTAATCCCGCCGCCAGCGGAACATGAGCCGGAGCATCAAAAAATCCGGCCGGTACCCGCACTGTTCTTTCCCGGCCCTCTGCCGCAGCCACCGGCGGAGGATGCGGAAATCCCGGACAAAGGCCGCCGGTTCCAGCAAAACGACTTGGTCCGCTTCCTCCATCCCCTTCACAAAGCAGGGACGCCCGGCATCCTCCATGACCCAGCTTTTCCGGGCCAGAATCTCCGCAAAGACAGCGTCCCGCACGGTTTCCGGGCGTTTCCGGTTGTCCCCCGGGCTGTCCGGGTCCGGCTCGTAAACCACAGCGTCCAATTCAAAGGAGGGCAGCCCCATTCCCCCGATTTTCCGGGCCAAGGTGCTTTTCCCGCTGCCCACCGAGCCGGTGATGTAGAGTTTCACAGCCCACCTCCATGCATATTGCCATCAAAGGCACAGCCGGTAAATATCCAGCATCTCCTTCTTGCCGATTTCAATGTAATCCGGCAAAGTCCGCTTGCCGAAGAAGGTGCATTTCTCCGCCATTTCCTCGAACCGGGAATCATCGATGTCAAGCTCCGAAAGCCGCACCGGCATCCCGATGGAGCGGAAATACTGTTCCGTGGCCTCAATGCCCGCCAAAGCGGTGCGCTCCGGGTGCTCGAAGTTCATGGGGATGCCCCAGACATTGACGGCATACTGGGCGAACCGGGAGATGTTGTGGGTGCAGATATATTTTGCCCAAGCCGGGAAAATCACCGCCAAACCGGCCCCGTGGGCCACCCGGTCGTAAGCGCCGGACAGCTCGTGTTCCAGCTGGTGGCAGCGCATCATAAACTCCTTGCCGCAGCCGGTAAGGCCGTTGTGGGAAAGGCTTCCCGCCCACATAAGGGCAGCCCTTGCCTCGTAATCCTCCGGGTTTTCAATGGCCCGCCGGCCCGCCTCCACAACGGTTTTCAGAAGGCCCTCGGACATGGCGTCGGTGAGGGGGTTGTCCTCGTTTAAGGAGAAATACCGCTCCAAAGTGTGCATCATAATGTCCACAATGCCGCAGCCGGTCTGGTACTTGCTGACGGTAAAGGTCAGTTCCGGGTTTAGAATGGAAAAGAGGGGCCGGTTGCTGGGGGCGTTAAAGCCCCGCTTCAGCCATCCATCCTCGTTGGTGATGACGCAGGAATCGCTCATTTCGCTGCCGGATGCCGCCAGGGTGAGGATCGTCCCAACAGGCAGGGCCTTTTCCGGCGCCCGCTTTTTGGAAGAAAATTCCCAGGGGTCGCAGTCGTAGTAGGCCCCCGCAGCGGCGGCCTTGGCGGAATCCAGAACGCTGCCGCCGCCAACGGCTAAAATCATGTCTACCTTCTCGGATTTGGCCAGCTTCGCAGCTTTCCGGGCCAGGGAGAGCTTGGGGTTTGCCTCCACGCCGCCCAGCTCCACATAATCAATGCCGTTTTCCTTTAAGGAAGCAACCACCACATCATAAAGCCCGGATTTTTTAATGCTGCCGGAACCGTAATGGAACAGCACCTTGGAAAAGCCGTAGGATTTGATGATCTCCCCCACCTGCTTTTCCGTCCCTTTCCCGAAAAACACCTTGGTGGGCGTGTGGAAGGTAAAATTCTGCATAACTAACAACTCCTTTTTTATTTTCGACGCGGCTACAGAGCATCGTTCGGTATCGCTGGAGCGGCGCGACTGGCTGCGCCGCCATAGAAACGTTTCTGCTCCTTTTGCACATTTTTGCCGGCGTGGTGTTTCAGCCCCACACCGATCGCCGGGGCAACGCGATTGTAGGGGCCGATGCCCACATCGGCCCTTGTTCCTTGGATGATTCCACAGGAACCGGCGTCCATCCCGTATTTCCTATTCTAGTTGCCCGGATAAAAACAATCTTTCTCCCAGCATAACGGGTTCCCGTCAATGTAATTCCAGATTTTCTCATATTCCCGTTCATTGCGGATAATGTGGTCGTGATAGGACCGCTGGAATATGGGAAATCCGATTTCCTTTGTAACCAATGTTTTAAACGATTTTATCAACTGCGGAATCGATTGAATTGTAGGGGCCGATGCCCACATCGGCCCTTGTTCCTCTCTATCGATCCGAATAATGCAATGAATATGGTTCGGCATAACCACATATTTTTCAATGCCTTTGATTCGTTTCAGGTATTTTTCTGTCACTTGCCCATACCATGATAATTCCACCAATGGCATAATATTGGCCGGGCCGATGTGGGCATCGGCCCCTACAGATTTCCACAATATTTCCGCCCGGTCCTTGACGCACACCGTGATAAAATACGCCCCGTTTTGGCTGTAGTCATACCCCATTAACCGGTTTTGTTTCCGTTCCGGATGGCTCATTGCCCTGCGGCCTGCTTCCAATCCTTTTCAATGGCCTGTAACTGGCCCATAACCTCCCGCAGAGTGTCTAAAGAGCTTTGGCCTTTGAGCTTCACCGAAACAAAGGGCTGTACCCCGGCGTTAACCGTCACCCGCCCCTTCATCCGGGCGGACAGCGCCCCTGCCAGATTGATGTCCAGCTTTTCCGGGATCATCTGCAAAGCGTCGGCTTTCTGGGTAATCTCCTTAAACCCGAACCGGGCCGCCGTGTTCCGCAGCAGGGCCACATCCACTAAGCCCTTTACCGCCTGGGGCGGCTCGCCGAACCGGTCGATGAGTTCGTCAAGGAGGTCCATGCTGTCCGCTTCATCTTTAATAGAAGCGATCTTCCGGTACACGTCGATCCGCTGGGCCAGGTTGTCAATATAGGTTTCTGGGATGTGGGCCTCCAGCTGGATGTCCACCAAACATTCGGCGGACGCCTGGGTTTCCGGGGCTTTCCCCTGCTTTTCGGCCACCGCCTGGGAAAGAAGCCGCAGGTACATGTCGTACCCCACCGCCTCCATGTGCCCGTGCTGGCGGGTGCCCAGGATGTTCCCGGCGCCGCGGATCTCCAAATCCCGCAGGGCAATCCGGAATCCGGAGCCGAATTTTGTGAACTCCCGGATGGCGTTTAACCGCTTGGTAGCCACCTCGGACAGCACTTTCCCTCTCTGGAAGGTAAAGTAAGCGAAGGCCCGGCGGTTGGACCGCCCAACCCGGCCTCTCAGCTGGTAGAGCTGGGAAAGCCCCAGCCGGTCGGCGTTTTCAATCACTAGGGTGTTGCTGTTGGGGACGTCCACGCCCGTTTCAATGAGGGTGGTGCAGACTAAAATGTCCAGTTCCTGGTCAATCATCTGCTTCCAGATTTTGGAGAGTTCTTCCTCGGCCATCCGCCCGTGGGCCACCCCGATGCGGGCTTCCGGAATGGCCGCCTTGATCTGTGCCGCCCGGCTGTGGATATTTTCAATATTGTTGTAAATGTAATACGCCTGGCCGCTGCGGTGCAGTTCCCGGCGCAGGGCCTCCATGATGACCCCCTCGTCATATTCCAGCACATAGGTCTGGATGGGGTGGCGGTTCTGGGGCGGCTCCTCGATGACGCTCATGTCCCGGATGCCGGACATGGCCATATTTAAGGTCCGGGGGATAGGGGTTGCCGACAGGGTCAGCATATCCACCCCGGCCAGCATCTGCTTAAACCGTTCTTTGTGGGCCACCCCGAACCGCTGCTCCTCGTCGATGATGGCCAAGCCCAAATCCTTAAACTTCACGTCCTTGGACACCAGCCGGTGGGTCCCCACCACAATGTCGGCCCGGCCGGTTTCCAGCTTTTTCACCACGGCCTTCTGCTCCTTTGGGGAGCGGAACCGGGAAAGCAGCTCGATTTCCACCGGGAAATTTCCCATGCGGTGGATCAGGGTCTGGTAATGCTGCCAGGCCAGGATGGTGGTGGGGCAGAGGATGGCGCACTGCTTGCCGTCCATGACGCACTTAAAAGCCGCCCGCAGGGCCACCTCAGTTTTTCCGAAGCCCACGTCCCCGCACAGGAGCCGTTCCATGGGGGTTTCCTTTTCCATATCCGCCTTGATTTCGGCGATGCACCGCAGCTGGTCGTCGGTTTCCTGGTAATCGAAATGGGCCTCAAAATCCCGCTGGTAATCGGTGTCCGGGGAAAAGGCGTAGCCTTTCACCTTCATCCGCTGGGCGTAAAGGGCAATCAGCTCGTCGGCCATCTCGTCCACGGCCTTTTTGACCCTGGCCCTGGTTTTCTGCCACTCCCCGGAGTTCAGCCGGTTCAGTTTGATCTTGGAATCCTCCCGGGGGCCGATGTATTTGCTGACCAAATCCAGCTGGGTAACCGGCACATACAGGGTGTCCGCCCCGGCGTATTTGATTTTAATGTAGTCTTTGACAATGCCGTGGAGATCCAGCTTGTGGATGCCGTCAAAAATCCCGATGCCGTGGGACACATGCACCACATAATCCCCGACGGTTAAGTCGGAAAGGGACTTGATTTCCTCTCCCTTGCGCTTTTTGGGCGGGGCGGCGGTCACAGTGACGGCCTTGCCGGTGGTGGTCAGGGAGAATTTAATCTGAGGGTACTCGAACCCCGCCGACAACGTCCCGGCCAGCACCAGCACCTTCCGGTACTGAATGGATTTCAAATCCTTGACGTAAGAGGCCGGCAGCCCCATTTTGGAAAGGTCGGAGGCCAGATTGGCCGCGGCCTTGGGCGTCCCCGCCAATACGGCGCAGCAGTAGCCCTCTTCCAGCAGGGGCATCAAGTCGCTGTGCAGGAGCTTCAAATCCCCGTTCCAGCCGGAGGACTGCAAGGGGCTGATGTTCATAAGGTCTTTCAGCCCATCCCCGGAACCCGTCCGGGCAAAGGTGTCCAGCATGGCCACCCGGTGCTTCATAAGCCGGGCCTCCGCTTGTTCCGGGCTTAACAGGTAGCTGTCCAGGCCTTTGCAGAGCTGCCCCTCATCCAACAGGATTTTCATATCCTCGCTGTACTGCCAGAAAAGCCCCCGGGCGTTTTCCCGCATTTCCGACCGTTCGCTTAAAAACACCGGCGCGTCCTCAAAATAATCCGCCACTGTGTCGAAGGTGTCGTAAGCCAAGGGGAAATATTTGTCCTGGGAATCCAGCTCCATGCCGGAATTCAGCTTATCCAAATCCTTTTGCAGCGCCGCCTTGGCCGCCTCAAAGACTTTTTTGTCCCCGAGTTTTCCACAAAACTCCGTGAGCTTTGTGGAAAGTTCCCCTTCCCCGAATACCACCTCGTTGGCCGGGGAAATGGAAAGGCTGTCCACCGGGTCGGTGCGCCGCTGGGAATCCAGTTCGAAGTAGGACATGGTATCAATGTCGTCGCCCCAGTATTCAATGCGCACCGGGTTCGCCTCCTTGGGCGGGAACACGTCCAAAATGCCGCCCCGGACGGAAAACTGGCTCACCCCGTCCACCTGGTCCCGGCGGATATACCCGGACTTTGAGAGCCGGGAAACCAGTTCCTCCAAAGGGATGGACTGTTCCGGGCTGATGGCAAAGGTGTTTTCCAGCAGAACCTTTTTGGGGATGGTCCGGCTCATGACCCCGTGGATGGAAGCGGTGACGATTTTCACTTCCCCCGCCGCAATCCGGGACAATACCCCCAGCCGCACCTGCTCGTATTCGGTGGAAACCCCCTCCATCTGCCGGTAAACGAATTCCCGGTAAGGGAACAAAACGGCGGCTTCCTCCTCCAGCATGGCGTTGATGTCCGCGGCAAGCCTTGCCGCCGCCACCTCGTCCTGGGTCACCACCAGAATGGGCCTCCCCAGCTCCTCCGCCGCAGCCGCGATGAAATGGGCCTTGTGGATGGCCGAAAGCCCCACGCACAGCGCCGGGGTGCGGCCGGTTTTCAGATCCTCCATCAGCTGGGCGAACTGGGTGAGCCTCCTTGCCACCGTGGCGTACATCTTCAAAAGAAACAACCCCCTTAAGAATTGTAGCGGTTCATAGCCTGGTCGATTTTATCCTGGAGAATCAGCTCCACAATCTCCCGGCAGTGGGAGGAAACTTCCCGGATGCCCTTCATTTCCTCCTCGGTAAAGACGGACAGCACCCAGTCGGCCAGGTCGTAGTTGGGGTTGGGGCGTTCCCCCACCCCGATTTTCACCCGGGGGAAATTCTCCGACTGCAAATAATCCACAATGCTGCGGATGCCGTTGTGGCCGCCGTGGCTGCCCTTGCGGCGGATGCGCACCCGCCCCACGTCCAGGGAGATGTCGTCAAAGAGGACGATAACCTTTTCCGGGGGGATTTTATAGAAGGACGCGGCCTTTTCCACCGAAACGCCGGAAAGGTTCATGTAGGTCTGGGGCTTCATCAAAAGCGCCCGTTCTCCCCCAAGGGTCACGTCCGCCACCAAAGCGTCGAATTTTTTTCTTGTCAATGGAAGCCCCCAAAGAGGCCGCGATTTCGTCCACGGCGATAAATCCGGCGTTGTGCCGGGTCCGCAGGTATTTTTTATCCGGGTTTCCCAGCCCCACCACCAGATGGGTGATGCCGCCGGGGGTTTTCGTAAAAAATGGCATGGCAAATGTCTCCCAAAACCCGCTTGTCCGGGGTTTCTGGGATTCCTCCGTTTCTCTGATATTCTTATAAAAATAGTGTAGCACAATTTTCCGGCGTCCGCAAGGCAATCGACAAAATCTTCTGAAAAATAAAGCTAAGGGACACCCGCCTTGGATGTCCCCGCGTTTTTATTTTTCCAGTTCCTCTTCCATGAGCTTCTGGACTTCCGGGTCGTCCGGGAACCGCTCCTCGTCCTTTTTCCCCTTGACGCCCTTGGAAATCCGCACTACCAGCCCGGACAGGGCCAGCAGGGCGATGAGGTTGGGGATAACCATAAGGCCGTTGAACAGGTCGGACAGGTTCCACACCAAATCCACCTTCAGCGCCGAACCCACCAGCACGAATGCAATGACAACAGCGCTGTACACCGGGACAGCCTTTTTGCCGAACATGGCCCGGACGTTGACCTCCCCGAAAAAGTACCAGCCGATAATGGTGGAAAAGGCGAAAAACAGCATGCAGATGGCTACAAAGACATTGCCGAAGGAACCGAAAGCGTCGTTAAAGGCCATTTGCGCCAGGGTGGTGCCGGTTTCGCCGGAAGAAAGCATGCCGGAAGTGAGGATCACCAGTGCCGTCAGGGTCAGCACCACAAAGGTGTCGATAAAGACGCCGATCATGGCGATTTCCCCCTGCTCCTCCGGTTTTTTCACCTTGGCCAGAGCGTGGGCATGGGGCGTGCTGCCCATACCGGCCTCGTTGGAGAAAAGGCCTCGGGCCACGCCGTAGCGCATGGCCTCCTTGACTGTGACGCCGGCCACGCCGCCAGCAATGGCCTGGGGCTTAAAGGCCAGCACGAAAATCTGCTGGAAAGCGGCGAGCACCATGTCGTGGTTAATAACTAAAATGACCAAACAGCCGACGATGTAAAAGGCCGCCATAACGGGCACCAGCTTTTCCGTAACGGAGGCCAGCCGCTTGACGCCCCCCAGGAAAATAAAGCCGGCGATTGCCGCCACAAATACCCCCACTGCCAAAGGCGGGATATCAAAGGCGTTCTGGAAAGCGGAGCCGATGGAGTTGGACTGGACCATGTTGCCCATAAAGCCCAAAGCCAGGATAATGGCAATGGAGAAGAACCCCGCTAAGATTTTGCCGAATTTCCCCCGGAAAGCCGCCCGGATGTAGTAGATGGGACCGCCGGTAACCTGGCCGTCCTTCACCTTCCGGAATTTCTGAGCCAGCACCGCCTCGCTGTAAATGGTGGCCATGCCGAAAAAGGCGCTGACCCACATCCAGAAAATGGCTCCCGGCCCGCCGGAAGCCAAGGCCGTGGCGCAGCCGGTGATGTTCCCGGTGCCCACCTGGGCGGCAATAGCGGTAGTCAGTGCCTGGAAGGAGCTCATGCCCCGGTGGTCGGCCTTTTTGCCCCGGAGGCTGAACCCGCCGAATACCCGCTTGAACCCGGCCCCGAATTTCCGCACCTGGACAAATTTCAGCCGGATGGTGAAATAAACGCCGGCTCCGCAAAGGAGGAACAAGAGGATATTGTTCCAGAAAAAGTCGCTGATTACTTTGATAATTTCCGTAAACTGCTGCATGCTTCAATTCCCTTTCCTGTTTTGGTTTCCAAATCAGGGGCCGGGCAATGAAAAAGCCGGATAACCCAAAGAAAGGCTTATCCGGCTCTGAAAAACAGCGGCAAAACCGGCATAACGCCGGCAGTTTCCGTCTTTTCTGCTCCGTCCTTTTGCCTGAGAGATTAGCGGTTTTACCGCCTTGCACCTTCGGCACCCGACAAAACGGGGTTCTCCAGAGCCGCATCCGTTTATAGTCCTCACCCGTCTCCGGGCGCCTGAGAGTGTTACTCCTTCGGCAAGCTTCCGCTTTTTCCTACAAACATCATTTGTCCTGATTCAATTGTTCTGGAAAATACTCTACCATATTTTCCGCCCAAAGTCAAGTGTATTCCCTTAAAGGACGGATATTTCCGCTTTTTGAACAAATTGCGTCCGGGAAATCTCAATCTTTCCGGAAGGTAATAATCCCATTCTCAATGGAATCCACAATGGCCAGGGACTGGAGGTTCACGCCCTGCTGCCGCAGATGCTCCCCGCCGTTTTGGAAGCCCTTTTCAATGACAATGCCGCAGCCCGCCAATTTTGCGCCGGACTGGCGGACAATTTCCATGAGTCCTTTTAAAGCCTGGCTGTGGGCCAAAAAGTCGTCGATGACCAGAACGCAGTCGTTTTCGTCTAAATAACGCTTGGCCACCTGCACCTCAAAAAGCTCGCCCCGGGTGTAGGAGCGCACCGGCACCGTGTAAAGCTCCCCGTCCAGGTTTTTGGACTTGGTTTTCTTGGCGAACACCACGTCGGCGTTATTAAAATACTGAGCCGTAATGGCGGCGATGCCGATGCCGGAAGCTTCGATGGTCAGGATTTTGTTAATCTCCGGCTGGGGGAACCGCCGCCGGAATTCCCTGCCGATTTCCTGCAAAAGGGAAATGTCCATCCGGTGATTTAAAAAGCTGTCCACCTTCAAAACGCCGCCCTCTTTCACCTTTCCATCCTGTAAAATCCGCTGTTTCAACAGTTCCATAATCCGCCGACTCCTTTTCTTAAATTATATCTCCGCAAAAGGCAATGTTTCCATTAAAATTATCTTTCATTATAACATTTTTCTTATGGACTGACAACCGTTGAAAAAGGTTTTCCTATGTTGTGCACGTCCTTTTTGGAAAGATTTGAACAGATTTTGTCGGTTTCATGGATTTTTTAAAAAAGGCTGGCGAACCGTGCCGAAATATGGTAAACTAAAGATAAACAGAGCGTATATTTTCAGCAAAATGGGCTGATCGTTTCTACCTTCCGGCCAAATCCGGAAGACTACGCGCCAAGGAAGCCAAACGCCATCCACGAGTTACCCCGGGGCAGGCGTTTTGTTTTGTCATCCTCCCAGGCTGCGGAAACAAAAAGCCCTGCTGGCAGCGCGAAAAAAACGGTAAGGAGTTTTCTATGTCAGTACAAAATGTTTACCGCCTGGACGGGCGGGTTCCCCTTTCCCGGGCTATCCCATTGGGCATTCAGCATGTTATGGCCATGTTTTTGGGAAACGTATCCCCTCTGCTGATTATCTGCGGGATGCTGAACATGGATGTTGGAGTGAAAACCTCCCTCATCCAGAATTCCATGTTTATCGCCGGCGTGGTTACCTTAATCCAGCTGTACCCCATCTGGAAGGTGGGCTGCCGCCTGCCGGTGGTCATGGGCACCAGCTCCGGCTTTATCGGCACCTGCAAATCCATCGGCAGCAATTTTGGTTACGGCGCCATTATCGGCGCGTCCTTAACCGGCGCTATTCTGGAAATCATCCTGGGCTTTTTCATTAAACCCCTGAAAAAGCTGTTCCCCCCCGTTGTCACCAGCCTGGTCATCATGTCCATCGGCCTGTCCCTGCTGCCGGTTGGCATCAACTATTTCGCCGGCGGTTCCGGCGCGCCGGATTTCGGCCACTGGAAACACCTGCTGGTGGGCCTCATTGTGGTGGTGGTCATTGTGGTTTTGAAGCAGTTTACCAAAGGCTTCTTAAGCGTTTCCGCCATTTTAATCGGCATTATCGTGGGCTACCTGGCTGCCATCGCTTTGGACATGGTGGACTTCCAGCCCATTGCGGACGCCGCCTGGTTCAGCCTGCCCAAGCCCATCTTCCTTTTGGATATGCGGATGGAGTTCCACTGGCAGGCCATGATTGCCATGGCCATTATGTTCGTGGCCACCGCCGTGGAAACGGTAGGCAACATTTCCGGCATCACCAACGGCGGCTTAGACCGGGAACCCACTAATGAGGAGCTTTCCGGCGGCGTTATCGCCGACGGCGCAGGCAGCCTCCTGGCCGCTTTGTTCGGCGTCCTGCCCAACACCTCCTTCAGCCAGAACGTGGGCCTGGTCACCGTCACCAAGGTGGTGAACCGGTTCTGCATCATGACCGGCGCCGTGTTCTTAATCCTCTGCGGCTTTATTCCCAAATTGTCGGCTATCTTCTCCGCCATGCCCCAGTCGGTTCTGGGGGGCGCCGCCGTCATCATGTTCGCCATGATTCTGGTCAGCGGCATGCAGTCCTTGCAGCGGGAAAAATTAAACGGCCGCAACGGCATGATTGTGGCCTTAGCTCTGGGCCTTGGCGTAGGCCTTGGCATGGTTCCCAGCGCTCTGAACCAGCTGCCCGCCTGGGTTGGCCAGATTTTCGCCCAGAACGGCATCATCATGACCTTCGTCATCGCGACGGGTTTGAATTTAATCCTTCCCAAAGACAAAGAATGATTTCGACAGGATTTCCGAGGCTGTCTGTAATGCCGGTGCGTTGCAGGCGGCCCTTTTTCCATCCGGATACTGCCTCTCCCTATCGACAAGAAAAAGTATTTTTGCTACAATAAAAGAAAGGATGATCGTATGAAACTGAACAAATTCCTCTCCCTGACCTTAGCCTCCCTGCTGGCCCTTTCGGCCTTAACCGGGTGCGCCCAAACGGAAACCTCTTCCCCGGCGGAAAGCTCCGCCGTATCCAGCGAAGCCCCCGCCGAACCCTCCGAAGAAAGCAAAGCGGAGGAAGCCGCCCCCCTCTCCTTCACCGACCACGCCGGCCGGACTGTGACCTTAGAAAAGCCGGCGGAAAAGGTGGTTTCCGTGTATTACCTGTCCACCTCCCTTCTGGCCGCTATCGGCGCGGAGGACAAGCTGGTGGGAATTGAAATGAAGGCCGAAACCCGCCCCCTCTACACCGAAGCCTTCCCGGAGCTGCTGGAACTTCCCGCCGTAGGCTCCGGCAAAGGGGTCAACGTGGAGGAAACCGCTGCTTTGGAGCCGGACCTGGTGGTCCTCCCCTTGAAATTAAAGGACTCCGTGGAGCAGTTTGAGGCGCTGAATATCCCCGTGGCCGTCATTGACCCGGAAACTATGCCCACCTTCTTGGAAACCGTGGAAATGCTGGGCCTGGCCACTGGCTGTGCGGAAAAGGCCGGGCAGCTTGTTTCCTATTATAACGAGGTCATGGAGGATGTTTCCGCCCGCACCGCCAATTTGGAGGACAAACCCACCGTTTATATTGCCGGCAGCGATATGCTCCGCACCGCCGGTTCCGGCATGTACCAGAACGATTTAATCGAAATGGCCGGCGGCGTCAATGCCGCGGCGTCCATGGACAGCGCCCAGTGGGCGGACATTACCGCGGAAGAGCTGGTAAGCTGGGACCCGGACAAGATTTTCTTAGTGTCCTACAGCGACTACACCCGGGACGAATTTCTGGCGGATGAACGCTTTGCAAGCCTTTCCGCCGTCCAGGACGCGGACAACAGTGTAGTAATTTTCCCCGGCGAAATCGAGGCCTGGGATTACCCCACCGCCTCCAGCGTGCTGGGCATTTTGTGGCTTGCCAACCAGCTGCATCCGGATGTGGTGACGGCGGAGGAAGCGGAAACCGCCGCATCGGAATTTTATGAAACCTACTTCGGCATAGAATACACGGCTGAGTAAGCCAAACGAAAGGAGGGACGGGCATTGAACAAACGCTTTTGGGGCACATTGGCCCTGTGGGCGGGGATGCTCGTCCTTTCGGCATGCCTTGGGCGGTATTCCTTGTCTTTGGCGGATATGGGCGGCATTTTATTAGGAAATCCCCCTTCTCAAACGGCGGCGGGGGTGTTTTGGGACATCCGCCTGCCCCGGGTGATGCTGACTGCTGTAAGCGGCGGGGCCTTGGCCGTTTCAGGTATGGTGTTCCAGACGGTTTTCTCGAACCCTTTGGTTTCCCCGGATGTGCTGGGGGTTGCCAGCGGCTGTTCCGTGGGGGCAGTGCTGGCCCTCCTGTTCCTGCCGGGATGGACGCTCCCCCTGTGCTCCTTTGCCTGCGGTATCCTGACAGTGGCCTTCGCCCTGTTTCTGTCCTCCTTTGTGCGCCATAACCGGGTGTTGGGCATGGTCTTGGCGGGCATTGTAGTGGGCAGCATTTCCTCGGCGGTTCTCATGCTCTTAAAATTCCTGGCGGACCCGGAAAAACAGCTGGCTTCCATTGAATACTGGCTCATGGGCAGCTTCCAGAACATCAGCGGTTGGGATGAAGTAAGCGTCGTAGCCCTCCTTGTGATTCCCGCCCATCTGTTATTGTACGGCGGGCGGTTCCGGGTAAAGCTCCTGTCCTTGGGGGACGACCAGGCCCAAAGCTTAGGGATTCAGCCCTCCCGGGTTCGGCTCCTGGCGGTCATCTGCGCCACAGTTTTGGTGGCGGCGGTGGTTTCGGCGGCAGGAGTGGTCAGCTGGATCGGGCTGCTGGCCCCCCACATCCTGCGGCTTTTGGGCGGTAGGGATATGGCAAAGAACATGGGTGCCTGCTTTTTTACCGGCGGGATTCTGCTCATGGCCGCCGACCTCTGCGCCCGGGCCTTGTCCACTGTGGAAATCCCGGTGAGCATCTTCACCTCCCTCTTTGGAGCGGTATTTTTGTGCGGGCTGCTTGTCCGGGCAGCCCGGCGGAAAGGCGGCGGAGAATCATGAGTTTGCTAGTCCAAAACCTCTCCATTTCGCTGAACCGGCGGGAAATTTTGAAAAACGTTGCATTTACTCTGCCGGAAACTGGGCTGTTTTTTCTCTTGGGGCCAAACGGGGCGGGAAAATCCACCCTGATCCGGGCCGTCTGCGGCCTGATTCCATTAGATTCCGGGGAGATTGCCTGGAACGGCAAATCCCTCTCCCGCCTTTCCCCCCGGGAACGGGCGCGGCAGATGAGCTATCTCCCCCAAAACATCCAGCCCACAGATATGACGGCGGAGGAATTCGCCATGCTGGGGGCGGCGTCCCGCTTAAAATGGGGGGAAGTCCCCGGTGAGGCCCACCGCAGGCAGGCCCGGTCCGCCCTGGAAGCCTTGGGCATCCTCCATCTGGCCGGCCGCCAGATGGACCGGCTAAGCGGCGGCGAACGCCAGCTGGCGGCCCTGGCCCAGGCCTTGGTGCAGAACGCCCCCCTCCTTCTGCTGGACGAGCCGACTGCAAGCCTTGATGTAAAACGCCAGCAGGATTTCCTGCAAATCCTGCAAAATTTAGTGTACCGGGAACAAAAAACTGCCCTGTTAAGCGTCCACGACCCTAATCTGGCCTTAAGCTACGGGGATGGGGCCTTCGTTCTGCGGGATGGAAAAACTGCCTATATCCCCGCTTCGCCGGATTTTGGCCAAAGGCTCCTGCAAGCTCTGAAGCCTCTTTACGGGGAAAATTTCACCCTGTCATCCGACGGATATTTTTACTGGAAACACGAAAGGAGGCTGTAACTTGTTTACGGCACAGCAATATGTGAAGGCTTCTTCCCTGGAGGAAGCCTACGCCCTGAACCAGAAGAAAAGCAGCGCCGTTTTGGGCGGCGGATGCTGGATGAAGATGGGCAAACGCCGCATCGGCGCTTTAATCGACCTGTCCGGCTTAGGGCTGGACGCCATCGAAGAAACCGAGGATTCCTTTGTTTTGGGGGCTATGGTCACCTTGCGCCAGCTGGAAACGGACGAACGCCTGAAAGAAGCCTTCGGCACCGGTTTTGCCGACATGACGCGGCACATTGTGGGGGTGCAGTTCCGAAACTGCGCCACCTTAGGGGGCAGCCTTTATTCCCGGTTCGGGTTTTCCGACGTCCTCACCTGGCTGTTGGCTCTGGACTGCGACGTGGAGCTGGCTGGGGCCGGGGTCATGCCCCTGGCCCAGTACGCCGCCATGCCCTATGACCGGGACATTCTGGCCCGGGTCATTGTCCGTAAAACCGGCCGGAAAGCGGTTTACGAAAGTTTCCGCAACACCGAAACGGACATCCCCGTCCTAACCTGCGCCGCGTCCACTCTAAAGGGCGATCTGCGGCTGGTCATCGGCGGGCGGCCCATGCGGGCTCTGACGGTGGAGGGGCTTGCCCTTTCCGACCCTATGGAAACCGTTGCGGAAAAGGCCCGGTCCCTGCCTTTTGGGAGCAATATGCGGGCCAGCGCGGAATACCGCCGCCATTTGGCCGGTGTTTTGGCCAAACGGGCGGTCAACCGTCTGCGGGAGGTGGAATAATGCAAATTACAGTAAGTATTAACGGAAGAAAATATACCGAGGATGTGACCCCGGATTTGGTTTTGCTGGATTTCCTCCGTGCCCATGGCTGCTATTCGGTCAAACGGGGATGTGAAACCGCAAACTGCGGCCTTTGCACCGTCCACCTGGACGGAAAGCCGGTCTTATCGTGCAGCGTCCTGGCGGTCCGGGCCGACGGGAAGTCCGTCACAACCCTGGAAGGCCTGCAAAAAGAGGCGGAGGAATTCGGCGGCTTTTTGGCCGATGAAGGCGGCGAGCAGTGCGGCTTTTGCAGCCCCGGCTTCATTATGAACGTCCTGGCCATGGCAAAGGAACTGGAAAATCCCACGGAACAGGAAATCCAGGAATACCTGGCCGGCAACCTCTGCCGCTGCACCGGCTACCAGAGCCAGCTGCGTGCAATCAAAAAATATCTGGCGTGGAAACAGGAGGGGAGCAAATGAGCTATGTCAACAGCCGCGTCCGGAAAAAGGACGCCATGAGCCTGGTCACCGGCAAGCCGGTCTACACCGGCGATTTGATCCCCCAGAACACCCTGGTGGTGAAACTGCTGCGCAGCCCTCACGCCAACGCCTTTATTGAGGAGATCAACACCGCGGCGGCATTGAAGGCGCCGGGGGTGGCTGCCGTTTTCACTTATAAGGACGTGCCCAAATCCCGGTTCACCACGGCAGGCCAGACTTACCCGGAGCCAAGCCCCTACGACCGGCTGATTCTGGACAGGCACCTGCGCTGCGCCGGGGACCCGGTGGCCATTATTGCCGCCGAAACGGAAGCCGCCGCCTTGAAAGCCATGAACCTCATCAAGGTGAAATACGACGTCCGGGAGCCTTTGCTGGACTTTACCAAAGCCAAGGACAACCCCATTCTGGTGCACCCGGAGGAGGATTTCAAGGCCCTCTGCCCCATCGGGGCGGACAACCGCCGGAACCTTTGCAGCACCGATGTGTTTGAGGTAGGCAATGTGGAGGAAGCCCTTAGCCGGTGCGACGTGGTGCTCACCCGCACCTATCGGACCAAGGCCAACAACCAGGCCATGATGGAAACCTTCCGCACCTACTCCTATTTGGACGAATACGGGCGGTTGAGCCTCATCAGCTCCACCCAGGTTCCCTTCCATGTGCGGCGGATTCTCGCAAATGCCCTGGAAATCCCCAAATCCCAGATCCGGGTGGTGAAGCCCCGCATCGGCGGCGGCTTTGGGGCCAAGCAAAGCGCCGTCAGCGAGGTGTATCCCGCTTTTGTCACCTTAAAAACCGGCCGTCCGGCGGCCATTGTCTACACCCGGGAGGAATCCATGACTAACGGCTCCCCCCGGCACCAGATGCAGATGACCGTCCGCATCGGCGCAACCAAAGACGGCGTCATCAAGGCCATCGACCTGTACGCACTGTCCAACGCCGGGGCCTACGGGGAGCACGGACCCACCACCATCGGCTTAGTGGGCCATAAATCCCTGTCCCTTTACGGGGGCATTGAGGCGGCCCGGTTCTCCTGCGACGTGGTGTACACCAACACTATGGGCGGCGGGGCATACCGGGGCTACGGGGCCACCCAGGGCATCTTCGCCGTGGAATCCGCCGTCAGCGAAATGGCGGCGGAGCTGGGAATGGACCCCTGCGCCATCCGGGAGAAAAACATGGTGCTGGAAGGCCAGGTCATGCGCACCTATTATAACGAAACCTGCCAGAGCTGCACCCTGGACAAATGCATGGCCAAAGCCAAGGAAATGATGGACTGGAAGGAAAAATTCCCGGCCAAAGTTCTGGAAAACGGCCACATCCGCAGCGTGGGCGTGGCTATGGCCATGCAGGGCAGCGGCATTTCCGGAGTGGACATTGCCAGCGTGGAAATCCGTTTAAACGACGGCGGCTTTTACACCCTGCTGGTGGGCTGCACAGACATGGGCACCGGCTGCGACACCATCCTGGCCCAGATGGCCGCCGACTGCCTGGACTGCGACATTGAGCGGATTGCCGTCCGGGGGGTGGACACCGACCAGTCTCCCTATGACACCGGTTCCTACGCCTCCTCCACCACCTATGTCACCGGCATGGCCGTGGTGAAAACCTGTGAGAAGCTCCGGCAGAAAATCCTGGAAACCGGCGCCAAACTGCTGGGCATTGACCCGGCAGCCGCGGAATTTGACGGCAAACGGGTGTTCCAGCCGGGGACGGACCAGGAAGTGACCCTCTCCCAAATCGGCTACGCCAGCTTTGACGGCCACAACCGCTGCATTTCCGCCAGCGAGTCCCATTCCTCCCCGGTATCGCCGCCCCCCTTTATGGTGGGCATGGCGGAAATCGACCTGGACCCGGAAACCGGCAAGGTGGAAGTGGTGGATTACGCGGCGGCCGTGGACTGCGGCACTGTCATCAACCGGAACCTGGCCACCGTCCAGACCGAGGGCGGCGTTGTCCAGGGCATCGGCATGGCCCTTTTCGAGGACGTCCAGTACGACCGGGCGGGGCGCATGATGAACAATTCCTTCCTGCAATATAAAATCCCCACCCGCCTGGACGCCGGGAAAATCCGGGTGGAATTTGAAAGCAGCTACGAGCCCACCGGCCCCTTCGGCGCAAAATCCATTGGGGAGCTGGTCATCAACACCCCGGCCCCGGCCATCGCCAACGCCGTCTATAACGCCACCGGCCTATACTTCCGGGAACTGCCCATCAAGCCGGAAGAGATCGCCCTGGGGCTTTTAAAAAAGCGTGAAAATTGACCTGATTTTGTTAGCCGGCGGGGTTTCCCGCCGGTTTGCCGCAATCTCCCGGGAATCTGAAGGCAAAAAGCTGCTGGCGGACTTTGATGGGAAACCCCTTTTCCAGTACGCTTTCGACGCGGCCCGGGCGGTTTCCCATCTCTGCCGGGTATTGGCGGTGACCAGGGAACCGGCCATCCGGGAAGAAGCCCTTTGCCGGGGATTTTGCCCGGTGGAAGCGCCGCCACCGGACGAAGGCATGGCGGCCTCCATGCGGGCGGGGATTTTAAAGGCAAGGGCAGACGCCGCCCTCTGCTTTTTCGTCTGCGATGAGCCGTATTTCACCGGGGAACTGCTCTATGGGTTTCTGGAAGCATACGCCGGGCAGGAACTGCCTTTGGGGCGGGTGAAATCCGGAAACCGGTTTGGGTCCCCCACCATTTTCGCCCCCATGTTCCGGGAAGAACTGCTTTCCATCCGGGGGGACGAAGGGGGCCGGAGCTTATTGAAACGCTATCCGGACCGGATTTTTTACTATGACGTGCCGGAAAGGGCCCTGACGGATTTTGATACGCCTTGGGCGCATAGACAGAACCAATAACCGCAACTGTACTCCTTGCTGTCTCCTTTGACGGGAATCGGCTGATGACAGCCGTTCAGCCTTTTGGAGCTGTTGTAGGCGGCAGTATATCGCCAAAATAAGGAAGGAAGAAAAGAATGAAAATACTTTTTGTGGCCACGGCAGGATTTACTGTTCAGAATAAAAAGTCTCAAATCGTCTTAAATACTTCTATAAATAGTAGTTCTTATGTTTCATTCTCAATTTTACCAATGATTTACCAATATTTCTGGAGAGTCAGACTTGC
>DVJP01000062.1 GCA_018716725.1 Candidatus Merdivicinus excrementipullorum
GGCGGCACCTGTATAACGCGATGAGGCATCAGGGGTATCATGGTACTTCTGTAAACCGCAGCCCGGCCGCAGTGAAGGCGGGGAGATGAAATTTCTATGGACCTGTTCGCCCCAGGCACTGGGAGAGACATTTTATTTTGAATAAAAAGGAATATTATGCCAAATATATAAACAGAGGTGATATAAATGAAACAAGCTAATTCCCGCACTCAAAATGATCTTGTCGATATTCGCGATGTTCATATCGATCCCAATCAATCTAAAGAAGATCGCGTAAAATCATTTGTGCAGCAAATTAAAGATCCCTATAACTTTAAGGTTGGAGATGTTGTTGTACATGTATCCTACGCAGACACCGACCGAAGTATTAACGATAACTTCTCAAATATGTTATCTGCTATATAACTGCCTTATGGCACAATTTGGTATGGAAGTTTTATGAAAACAACTGGAAATCTATAACTGATTGTGCTATAATAGTGCATGGACAAAATCAGCGATTACTCCGGTTGTTTATTGCAGACGCCTGCAAATAAATTACGGGAGTGGCATAGCTATGGAAACAAAACAGATGGAATTTAAAGCCGCCACCTATCTTAGACTTTCTAAGGATGATGGCGACTTTTCTTTATCTGGCAACACCGAAAAAACAGAAAGTAATAGTATCCATAATCAACGTGAGTTGCTGAAAAACTATCTGAAAGCACATCCGGAAATTCAGCATGTTGCGGAGTATGCAGACGATGGTTATACAGGCACAAACTTTGATCGACCCGATTTTCAAAATATGATGGATGCTATTCGATCCGGAAAAATCAACTGCATTATCGTAAAAGACTTATCTCGGTTCGGCCGTGACTATATAGATGCAGGGCGTTATATCGAAAAAATCTTCCCTCAGCTCGGAATACGTTTTATTTCGGTAAACGATCAATTTGATACTTTGGAATCCCATAGTTCGGACAACATTATCGTTCCATTTAAGAATTTGATCAATGATTCATACAGCCGCGATACCTCTATTAAAGTGCGAAGCAATTTAGAGGTAAAGCGACAGAATGGAGAATTTGTATCCGGATTCACAGTTTATGGGTATCAAAAGGATCCGGCAAATAAAAATCATCTGGTGATAGATGAATATGCCGCGGAAATTGTGAAAGAGATCTTTTCCCTGACAATGGAAGGCTTCAGTCCGGAAGCAATTGCCAATCGCCTGAATGAAAAAGGAATTTTGTGTCCTTTAGAATACAAAAAGTCTAATGGCAGCCGTTTCCAGTGTTCGTTCACAACAAGCAGCCGCCCTGTCTGGAGCCATGTCGCTGTTCGCAGAATTCTAACAAACGAAGTATATACCGGAGTACTGGTTCAAGGAAAAAGAACAACGCCTAACTATAAGGTAAAAAAAATCATTTACAAAGATAAGGAGGATTGGGCGCGAGTAGAAGGTACTCATGAAGCAATCATTGCTCGGCCTTTTTTCGATTTGGTGCAGCAGCTGCTTCTTGAAGACACCAGAATTTCTCCGGATCAGGAAAAAATATACCCATATTCCGGGAAAATTTTCTGCGGAGACTGCAAGTCCATGATAACCAGGAAAACTGTAAAATCTGGCGGCAAGGCTTATGTGTACTATGTATGCTCCGCAAATAAGGCAAACCGGAATATATGCTCGAAACACAGCATCCGGCAAACTGATTTAGATGGAGCGGTTCTGGCGGCTATTCAAGCACAAATCAATGTCATTCTTGACTTAGATAAGGCGCTTCAGCAAATTAAATCTCTTGCGTGGGAACGAAGTGAGATCAAAAAGATTGAGGCTAATATCGATGCGCAAAATCAGATCATCCATAAGAACCGGGACTTACGCATGGGCATTTATGAAGACCTTCGCGAAGGAATTATTAGTCAGGATGAATTTCAAGAGCTGAAACAGGAGTTTACTCAACGAATTGCAGATGCGAAACATGCTGTTGAGAAGCTCAATGCAGCCAAAAATGAGATCCTGCAAGGTTCCAGTATGCAGCAAGGGTGGCTCGCTCAATTTCGAAAATATCAGAACATTACAGAAATAACGAGACCCGTAATCGTCAACCTGATTGAAAAAATTTATGTGTATGAAAATAATGAAATCCAAGTGGTTTTTCGCCATCGGGACCAGCTGGCCGATATTATGTCGTTCTTAAAAAATCAAAACACGGTTGAGAAGAAACCAGAAACGACCGGCTTTTTACGGCAGGAGGTGATTTAGCATGGCGCGAATATCCCGCAAAGGCCAAAAACTACTGGAAGAGTTCCAACCAGGTGAATATCGGATATACCATGTTGCACAATATGTACGGTTATCAAAGGAAGACAACGGAAAAGATGACAGTGATTCCATTGAAAACCAAATTGGTCTCATACAGAAATATATTCAGGAGAAGCCTTATCTTTTTCCAGTTGGCCTATATGTTGATAACGGATACACTGGAACAGACTTTGACCGTCCGGAATTCAATAGAATGATGGATGACATACGAGCCGGAATCGTAGACTGTATTATTATCAAGGATCTTTCCAGATTAGGCAGGAACTACGTTGAAGCTGGTGAATTTATTGATAAAGTCTGCCCGTTCATGGGTATCAGGCTGATCTCCATCAATGATGGATTTGATACGGCGGAAAAATCCAACAACTCCGAACTTGGCATATCGCTAAAAAACCTGATTAACGACATTTACGCAAAGGATATTTCCAGAAAGGCTTCTTCTGCACTAAAAGCGAAAAGGCTGCGCGGCGAATATATCGGCAATTACGCGCCTTATGGCTACTTAAAGTCACCAGAAAACAAGAACAAACTCATTATTGACCCAGAAACAGCCCCGATTGTTGTAAAAATATTTGAATTGCGGGCAAGCGGCATGGGATTTGAGCGGATTGCAGATTATTTGAACACCGCCGGCTATCCGTCTCCTGGCAGACTCCGATTCCAGCGAGGAATCATCACAAATAATAATAAGCAGGGAGAAAACTTGCTTTGGAAACGGCATGTGTTATCTGATTTGCTGAAAAATATCGTTTACATTGGGCATTTGGCGCAAGGCCGAAGCAGCAGCAGTTTATATCAGGGAATCCCGTTTCATTGGGTAAAAGAAGAAAATTGGGATATTGTAGAAAACACGCATGAACCAATTATCAGTTATGATTTATGGAAACAAGTGCAAACCATAAATACAGAACACAAGCAAAAGGCCAAAGAATGCAGCGGTAAATACAGTAAATTTCCTCCTGCAAAGAGCCTTTATGGAAAACGATTGGTATGTGCAGACTGTGGCAGGCCGATGAAAATGGTCCGTTCCATCGCAAAAGGAGGTACACGAGCATACTATAATTATAAATGCCCAAGCAACATGGAACATGGCGACGCATTCTGCCCAAAGAAGAATATTCGCGCTTCTGACCTGGATCAGATTGTACTGGAAGTTTTGCAGAAACAAATGTCTGTCTTTTTGGATATGCAGGAAGTTTTCACAAAGCTTATCAAAGCAGCTGCCGAAAAAAATAAATTTAGTGGCGCCGCTGCCAAAATCCGAGAACTCAACCAGGAATATAAACGTAAAAAGAAATTATGCACAAATCTCTATACCGATATGAAAGAAGGAATTCTATCAAAAGACGAATACATTTATGCAAAAAAGAAATATCAAGCAGATTTGGAATTTTTGAAACAAGAGATAGCTGAATTGGAGAGCCAGCACGAACAATCCGCCAATCATGCCATTCAGGAGCGAAAATGGAATCACTTAGCGAATGCCTATCTTCACGCAAAAGTCTTAACAGCAGAGATGGTAGAGGCTATGGTTGATAAAATTATAATTCGTAAGGACGGCAGCGTGGATGTTATTCTTCAATATATGAACGAGTTTGAGGAATTGATTGCTGAATGCAAAAAGCTGAAAAAGGAGAGTGCTTGATTGATTGCCAAAAAATTAGCTGGCTACTATCGTTTATCCCAGGAAGATGTGGATATGAAGTCCAATACACTAAAAGACGAAAGCAATAGTATTCACAGCCAGCGCCTTCTTTGCCAGCGTTTTTTGTCTGAAAACAGCGATTTGTCTCATCTGCAATTTGAAGAGTTCATTGACGACGGATTTAGCGGCACAAACTTTGAACGTCCGGAATTTCAGCGAATGATGAATCTTGTCAAATCAGGCGAAATCCAGTGCATTATTGTAAAAGATCTTTCCCGTTTTGGGAGAGATTATCTGCAAGTGGGAGATTATTTGGAACATATCCTTCCTTTTCTGGGAGTTCGCTTCATATCAATCAACGATCATTATGACAGCAACCGATATTTAGGAACAACTGGTGGAATTGATATTGCTTTTCGGAACTTGATTTATCAAAAATACAGTCAGGACTTATCCGAAAAAGTGAAATCGGCCATGCACCTCAAAATGTCTAAAGGCGCTTACGTCACGCATTGTCCTTATGGATATATGAAAAAACCAGGTATCAAGCACCAGATGTTTCCGGATCCGGAGACAGCTCCCATTGTGCGGGAAATCTTTCTGTCAGTGATTAACGGAAAAAAGAGTACTGAAATCGCAGCAGAACTGAACCGAAGGAAAGTACCGACTCCTATGCAGCACAAACGTCTTTCCAGAAAAGGCCAGGAGAATGCTGTTATGTGGAGCCATCAAGCAGTTCTGCGCATTATTAAGGAGTATAAGTATACTGGTGCAATGGTTAATTTTCGGTGTGAAAATCGCGAGATTCGTGCCAAGGTACAATCAAAAATCCCACAGGATAAATGGGTAATTGTGGAGAACCAGCATGAAGCGATTGTCACTCATGAGGAATATGAAGCAGCAAATCAACAGATTTCTACACCCAAGAGAGGGACTGTTACTCGCACAGATCAGCGCGACCGGATTTATTATTGCGGACACTGCGGCAGAAAGCTCCGGAAAACATTTGGACTGGATGAATATTTTTCCTGCCCTACAAAGCTTTACGTCCATGATTGCGAATGCAAAGATATTTTTTGGTCAAAATCAGACCTGGAAAACATTTTGTTGGAAGTATATCGCAAGCAATTATACGCTCTAAAAGATGAAATCAATCAACCTACAGCTGATAGACCACAGGATTCATTAACAGAATACTTGAAATTAGCTAAACAGATTTCAAAGCAAATTGATGATTGCAATAACGATAGGATTCAGCAATATGAAGCATATCGGGAAGGAAAGATTGGCAAAGATGTCTTCTTGGAGCAAAAACACGCTGCCTTAAAAAGGAAAGAACAGTTAGAAGCTCAATTGGAAGAGATTGAAAACGAAATGCAGAAAACAAAATCCAGTCAAAAGGAAGGGGATGAGCGTCAAAAACAAATTCAGCGTGTTGTTCAAGTGCTGGATAAATCAGAAGTAGAGCTGAAAAACGATATGCTAAACGCCGTTGACCGGGTGATTCTTTATAGCAATAATCAAATGGAAATTCGTTGGAAAGAAAAAGATATTTTTCAGAATCTCTCAATCCAGTCATCCTGAAATATTATATATTAACGGTCTTTTCTTAGGAAGAGACCGTTTTGTCCTAAAATAACACCGATTCACCCGATTAGCTCTATCAGTTGAAAACCTGTCAATGCCCATAAACACTGGCTTTTTCGTTAGCAAAAAATTATTTGTCCTATCTTGACATTCGTTGACGACCTGGGCCGCGTGGTGATTCCCAAGGAAATCCGGCGCACCATGCGTATCCGGGAAGGCGACCCTTTGGAAATTTATACAACCCCCGATGGGGAGGTAATCTTTAAAAAATATTCCCCTATGGGGGAAATCCGGAATTATGCCGGGCAGTATGCGGATGTCCTGGCCAAAATGTGCGCCGTCCCGGCAATCATCTGCGACAACGACCATGTGATTGCCGCCGCCGGGATTTCCAAAAAGGAATTGCTGGAACGGCGGATTACGCCTGCCCTGGAACAGGCTATGGAAGCAAGGAAGTGCCTTCACGGCCCGGAAGCCTCCCGGCTCCAGCCGGTGGAAGGGGTGGATAAAAACGCCTTGTCCTTCTGCCCAATCCTGGTAAACGGCGATGTGTCCGGCTGTGTTGCGCTGCTGTCCCCGGGGCCGGATACAGCCCCAACGGAGATCCAGCAGAAGCTTACACAGGCTGCCGCAGCTTTTTTAAGCCGCCAATTGGAGGAATAACAGGGGAGGCATTCTTCTGCTGAAAAAGCCGGAGAAAAATATTTTTCCCATAAAATGATAAAATCCGTGCAAGACAAAAGAGGGGCCAGATACGGTTTGTATCTGGCCCTTTTGCCTTCCCGGCAGCGTCTTGACGCCGCGGAATGTTTGGGACTGTAAGTAATACAGGAAGCAATGCCGGATTTTGTTTGAATGACTGAAAAAATTTATAATTATTGGTCAATATTTCTCTTTTAATAGATAGATTACCGATATATAATGATAGATAGATCACCGATATAAGGAGGGAGAGAAATGGCCATTGACAAAAGCCTCATTGCAGGCAGCACCGCCATCCTGGTTCTGAAACTCCTGGAAGAGGGGGACCTGTACGGCTACCAGATGATCGAAACCCTGGCCCTGCGGTCGGACGACACTTTCCAGCTGAAGGCCGGGACCCTTTATCCGCTGCTGCACAGCCTGGAAGCGGACGGGGCTGTGGTAAGCTATGAGCAGAAGGCGGACAGCGAGCGGGTCCGCAAATACTACCACCTGACAGAACGGGGGAAAAAGCTCCTGCGGCAGAAAGAGAAGGAGTGGGAGCAGTATTCGTCCGCCGTCAATAAAGTGCTGAAAGGGGGCGCGGGCTATGCCTTTTCCTGAACCGTTCCGGGAGTATGTGGAAAACGTCTGCGGGCAGATCCGCTGGAAAAAAGTCCGCCCGGCTGTGGCCGAGGAATTGGAAGCCCATCTTGACGACCAGCGGCAGGCGCTGATGGAGGAAGGGGCCTCGGAGGAGGAAGCCGTCAAGGAAACCCTGCGGCAGATGGGGGACCCGGTTGACGTGGGAGGACAGCTGGACCGGGTGCACCGCCCCAACCCCCAGTGGGCCATGCTGGCGGCAGTGGGGCTTCTTCTGATCATGGGGTTCTGCTTCAGCCTGGCGGCAAATTTGCTGCGCGGTGTTGAGGGCAATCCCGTGCGGGTGGTAAACGCTTACCTGGCGGCGGCCGTCCTAATGCTTTGCTGTTATTTCCTAGACTTTTCCTTTCTAGGAAAAATCCCCGTGATTTTAAACAGCGTTTTTTTAGTGTTGTTGGCGGCCCTGTATGTCTTGAGCATTCCATTTTCCTTTCATAATGAGCATTATTTTTGGTTTGGCGGATTTTCACTCAACCTGGCATATCTGTCCCTGCTGGCGCCTCTTCTTTACGCATTGCTGATTTATCATTACCGGAAACGGGGATACCGGGGGATTGGGTACTGTGTCCTTTGGTTCCTGCCCTATTTGGTGCTGATGTCCCTGTGCCCGCCTTATGCCGGCATGGTGACGGCCATTGTTTCCTGTTTCCTCCTCCTGTGCATGGCCGTTTGGAAAGGCTGGTTCGGGACGGAACGCCGGAAAGGGATGATTTTTGCCCTCATTCCCGCCGTTTTGTGCGCCGCTTTGGGTTGTTTTGCAATTTTTTCCCAGGAACATAACCGGGAACAGGTGCTCCTTCTGTTTAACCCTGGTCCCCAAGGCCCAGGGTATCATTACTGGGTAAAACGGGAACTGCTGAAAAACGCCAATTTTATCGGGCATGGCAATCCGGTGGATTTTTTGGAGAGCTCTATGGCCAGCGCCAGCACGCTTTCTTTTGACTGGGACAATTTTTTGACCCTGTTCATCTATGATTTTGGGTGGATCGTATTCCTGGCGGTAGTAGCCGCCCTGGCGATTTTTGCGGCGCTGGCCTTCCGGCGGGTGCGGAAGCTGACCAATGCTTTAAGCCGCGTCGTTGCCCTGGCCATTCTGTTCACCCTCCTTGGGCAGATCGTATTTTACCTGCTGGAAGCCCTGGGCTTTGGGCTGATTTCCGGGCTTTCTCTCCCCCTGATTTCCCCCGGCAACGCAGCGTTGATGGTGGACGCGGTGCTAGTGGGATTTCTGCTTTCAGTGTTCCGGAACGGGGAAGCGATGCAGACGGAGAATCTTGCAAAACGGATTACAATTTTCTCCCGGTTCCTGAAAAAGGAATCTTAAAGGAAAAGGCATTACCTAATAGATTGCGTAAAATTTGTACTTTGCTGGCGCAAATATGCCGCAGATAAATTTTAGAAGGTTCTAAACCTGGATTTTGCAAGCAAAATCCAGGCGGAGGGACATCTCCGGGCGGTCTGCGGACCGCCTTTTTTCTTTTTGTTCGCGCCCGAGGCGCGAAGGGATAGGATTTCGTTTTCTGCGGAAAACGACCAAGGACTCTGTCCGCCGTGAACTTTGTTCACGGAATGGAAATCCTGCAAGCTTTTGAAAAAGCTTGACCAAAACTTCTTTTTTCTCTTTTGCGCAGTTTTACTTTCAAAAAATTTTTCCGACACTTAAAGGGGGACACGCAAATGCGTGCCCCCCTCCGAATTTGTTTTATTATGAGATGATTAGTGATATTCCGGCAGCCAGCCTTTGTGAGCCTCGATTAAATCGTCGCACATGGCCTTGATGTCGTCCATGGACAGCTCCGAAGCGGTGTGCGGGTCCAGCATAGCCGCCATGTAAATGTATTCCTTCTTCAAAGTCACTGCCGCCTGGATGGTCAAAAGCTGCACGTTGATGTTGGTGCGGTTGATGGCCGCGCACTGCTCCGGCAGGTCGCCTACATAGCAGGGGTTCAGGCCGTTGCGGTCCACCATCACCGGCACTTCCACACAGGCGTTCTGGGGTAGGTTGGTAATAAGCCCTGTGTTCAGCACGTTTCCGTGGATGCGGTAAGGCACGTCGTGCATAACGGCGTTGATAATGTAAGAAGCGAACTCGTGGGTCTTTTTGTGTTCGATGTGGGAATCTTTCAGCAGGCTGTCCCGCATTTCGTTCCAGCCGTTGATCTGGTTGACACAGCGGCGGGGATATTCGTCCAGGGGGATTTTGTACCGGTCGATAAGCTCCGGATATTTTTCCTTGATAAACCAGGGAGTGTATTCGGAGGTGTGCTCGCTGGATTCGGTGATGTAGTAGCCGAATTCCTGCATCATTTTTAAGCGGACCAGGTCGTTGCCTTCCTTGTTGTAGTCCGGTGAAGCGGCCCGGCGCTTGATTTCCGGGTAAAGGTCGTTGCCGCAGAGATCCTCGATTTTCAAAAGCCAGGCCTGGTGGTTGATGCCGGCGATTTCCCAGCGGCAGTTGTCCACGTATTCATCCATGCCCAGGGTCTTTAACAGCCCGCCGGCGCAGCCCTGTACCGAGTGGCACAGGCCCACCGTCCGGATATTGGTGTAACGCTGCATATAGCCCGACAGCATGGCCATGGGGTTGGTGTAGTTTAAGAACAAAGCGTTGGGGCACCAGCGTTCCATATCGTCGGCATAGCTTTTCATCACCGGGATGGTGCGCAGGGTGCGGAAAATGCCGCCGATGCCCAAAGTGTCGGCAATGGTCTGGCGCAGGCCGTACTTTTTGGGAATTTCAAAGTCCGTGACGGTGCAGGGCTCATACCCGCCAACCTGAATGGCGTTGACCACGAAATCCGCCCCTTTGAAAGCGGTTTCCCGGTCCAGGGTCCGGGTGATATGGGCCTTGCCGTTGGCAGTGGCGTTGATGTTGCTGAGAATCTGGTAGGATTCCTCCAGGCGTTTGGCGTCAATGTCAAAAAGGCAGACGTCGAACTCCCCCAGTTCCGGAGTCAGGATGCAGTCGCCGATAACATTTCGGGCAAAGACAGTGCTGCCCGCGCCGATAAAGGTAATTTTCATAAAAATCACGCTCCAAATCCCTGAAAAACAGGTTTTTTATGATTCTATCATAGCGGAAACGGATGCGGATTTCCAGAGGAAAATGTTGCAGGTTCTTGGTAAAATGTTGCGTCTCAGTTATTTTGCCAGCTCTTCCCGGGAAACGGTTTTCCAGGTTTCCCCCTGTAAAGTCCGGAAAGCGATGGGGGTTTCGGATTCCTCATCCCAAATCAGGTACCCTCTGGGGCTTTGCTCTTTGGGGATGGACACGGAGCCGGGGTTTAAATAGAAATTCTCCCCGAAAGCCCCCCATTTGGGCACATGGGTGTGGCCGTTTAACAGGATGTCGCCTTTTTTCAAAGGGGGCGGGGTCTGGGGGTAGTAGTTGTGGCCATGAGTGGCGTAAACTGTCCGGCCGTTTAGGAAAAATACCGCGTAATCCGCCAGAATGGGGAACTGCAAAACCATCTGGTCCACTTCCGTGTCGCAGTTGCCCCGGACGCAGAGGAGTTCCTCCCGCATTTCGTTGAGCATGGCCAGCACTTCCTTGGGGGCGTAGCCGTCGGGCAGGTCGTTGCGGGGGCCGTGGTACAGGATATCCCCCAAAAGGAGCAGGCGTCCCGCCCCTTCCCGCTTATAGGCTTCCAGCATCTGGGCGCAGTACAGGGCGGAGCCGTGAATATCAGAGGCAATCATCAGTTTCATGTAAAATTCCAGCCTTTCGTTTCAGTCTGCTTTCATTATAAAGGAAACCCGGACAGCTGTCAACGAAAAAGCCAAAAGGGCCGGTGGGGATTTGTGGAAAATACCGCTTTTTCCGCTGCCGGCCCTTTGCTATAATGAAAATGCTGAGAAAGCCTGTTACATGAAAAGTTCCATTACATAAAAGGTTTTGCTGTTCTCGTCTACCAGCAGATAAAACCGGTCGCGATTGTCCTGCGTTCTGCTGTAAATGGCGGCGGATTTGGTGACAGCGTCAAAATCCGGCTGCTCCTTTTGAGGGACTTCCAGTTCCGCCAACAGGTCCTGGATATTCACCACCGAAACGCCCTTCCGGCCTTCCGATAAGTTAAGCCCCTGAAAATCCATCCGGTCTTCATAGGCAAAGGCGTGGTAGCGGATCCCTTCCGGAGTCCCCTCATCTTTGCTGTAAATACAGGTGTTTTCCCCCACAATATTCACATGCCAGCTCTGCTGGATGAGGTCCGTGTAAGGCTTCAGGACGGTATTTTTTGCAATCCACAAAAAAATCCCCCGATAATTATCGCTTGGAGCAAAAACACCAGCAGCGCAAGAAGTTTTTTCCGGTTTTTCCGAAAAACTGCCTGTTTCATGATGTTATTCACCTCGTTTGACAGGAATATGACTTGTGAATATTATAGCGCTCTTTTATTTTGGAAGCAAGAAGCCTGTTTCGAAAATATGAACAATCATTTCACCAATCATGCAGCATTTTGCTGAATATAACATACAGACAGGAGTTTTTCCAATGATTCAAAAAGTTTTATTCTGGGGCGATTCCATTACCGACGGCGGGAGATTGAAAGGTCGGGAAAATCAGTGGGATTTGAACCATCAGATCGGCCATTGCTACGCCTATTTAATCAGCGCGGGGCTGGGCTTTCAATATCCCCGGCGGGATTTCCGATTTTTTGACCGGGGCGTCAGCGGCTTCCGGGTGTCGGATTTGTACGCCCATCTTCATGAGGACGTCCTGCCCCTCAGGCCGGACTGCGTCAGCATCCTCATTGGGGTCAACGACTGCCTGCAAAAATTCCGGGAAGGGGTGGGGGGCAGCCCGGAATGGTTTGCTCAAACCTACCGCCTGGTTTTGAAAGAACTGAAAAAGCAGCTTCCCGGGGTTTCCCTGATCCTCTGCGAGCCATTCAGCCTGCCGGTTGGGGATATTGGGGAGGATTACAGCCGCTGGCGCGCCATTTTAGAGCCGCTGCAAGCCGCCCTGCCCAAGCTGGCTGAAGAAACCGGCGCGGTCTTTGTCCCGCTGCAAAAGCCTTTTGAGGACGCGTGCAAGCTGCGCCCCGCCTCCTATTGGATTTGGGACGGGATCCATCCCACTGTAAGCGGCCACGCCCTGTTGGCCCGGGAATGGGAGAAGGCCGCCCTGCCCCTTCTGCTGTCCCAGCGATAAGGAGGAATTGCGTTGCACTCTATCCGCATGGCGTCGGGAAACGACGCCCAAGCTCTCCTTGATATATACAACCAGTATATCGAAACGCCTGTCACCTTTGAATATACCCTGCCTTCCCGGGAGGAATTTCAAAGCCGCATCCGGGAAACTTCCCGGGAATACCCCTACCTGGTTTTGGAGCAGGACGGCCAGATAGTAGGCTACGCCTACGCACACCGCCGGGGGGAACGGGCCGCTTACCGGTGGTGCGCGGAGCTGTCCGTTTATTTAGACCAAAACAGCCGGGGAAAGGGCCTGGGCCGGCAGCTTTACCAAACCCTGTTCGCCCTTCTCCGGCTGCAAAATATCCAGTCTGTCTACGCTTGTATCACCGTTCCCAATCCCCGGAGCATCGGCCTGCACCGGAGCCTGGGGTTTGAAGAAGCGGGCCGCTGGCCCAAAGCCGGGTATAAAAACGGCGGCTGGCACGACGTCCTCTGGATGATGAAGGAAATCGGGCCTCATCCGGATATCCCGGCCCCTTTCCGACCCATCCGGGAAATCCCGCCGGAAGAAATAGCCCGGATTCTCCGGGAAGCCCTCCGCTAATCCAAAAGCCGCCGTCTGAAGGTAAAGGCGGCCGTACCGGCGGTGAGAATCCCGCAAACCACAAACAGGGCGGAAATGGGAACCATGTCCGCCAAAGGCCCAAAGAGAGCCATCCCCAGGGGCAGGGCGCAGGAGGACGCCGCCTGTATCAGGCCAAATACCCGGCCCTGCATTTCCGGCGCCGTGTTTTCCTGCAAATACACGTTCATGGGGGTGTTGTAGCAGGGGGAAGTGGCGCCGATGAGCAAATTGCAGGCCAAATACCCTAAAAATACCGGGGAAAGCCCCAATCCCAGCATCAAGAGGCCGTAGATTCCTCCGGCCAGCAGGGTCGTCCGCAGCTTTTTGGAAAACCCGCCCCAGGCGGCAATCAGCGCCCCGCCCAGCACCATCCCGGCGCTGTAGGTCATTTCGCTGGCAGTGAGCCGCCAAACCTCCCCGCCGAAGGCGCGCTCCACCAACAGAGGGGTTAGGAAGGCGGAAGGGCTGATAAGGAACATGGTGAGAACCTGGAACGCCAGCAGGTTCCGGAGCACGCGGTTCTGCCGGGCGTAGGCAAACCCTTCCTGAAGGCTTTTCCACCCGGATACGGCGGCGTCCCGCTTCTGCTCCCCGGCCTTGATCCCGGCAGTCAGGGAAATTCCAACAATGGCGGTGAGAATATCCACCAGCAAAACAGTTTCCAGGGGATACAGGGACAGCAGCGCGCCGCCCAAAGCCGGGGAAAGGAAGGTAATGGCGGAATTGACGGAGGACTGGACGCCTCCCACCCGCATGAGTTTTTCCTTAGGGACAATCTGAGGCAGGAAGGCCTGCACCGCCGGGGTTTGAAAACCTGTCCCCGCGGAACGGACGGCCAGCACCCCGAACATCAGCCACATTTCCCGGTACCCAAGCCCCATGGATAAGGCCAGGGCCAGGGTGGCCGCCGCCACAGCCGCATCCGCCAGCATAATCAGGGATTTGCGGGAAAACCGGTCGGCCCAGACGCCGCCGAACACGGAAACCGCCAGCTGGGGCAGAAATCCGCACAGGGTGGAGATGGCCAGCATTTTCCCGGAGGAGGTAGTCAGGGTAATATGCCAGATAATGGCGTACTGGACCAAGGAGGAACCGAAAAGGGAAACCGCCTGGGCCGCAACAAACCGGGCCGCACGGCTTTTCCATGGATTTTGTCCGTTCATGCAAACACTCTTTCTTTCGTCAAATTAAAACCGGTTTTATTATAGCAAAACACCGGGGAAAAGTCCAGTTTTTCCTTGACAAAGGTGATATAATAAAAGTAAAATCCGGCAAACGGAGGGATGAAAATGGAACAGCCCAAAGAGCTGCTGGAGGGCTTTTCCTCCGCAAGGCATGGAAGCCTTTACCTGCATCACTGCGGAGTGGAGCAATGCGCCCCCGGCCATTCCTTTGGCCCGGCTGTCCGGGACCACACCCTGATCCACTGCGTGCTGAAGGGGCATGGCCGCTTTTTGGTGGGGGACCGCTGGTATGAGGTAAAGGCGGGGGAGGCGTTTTTAATCCTGCCGGGCGTGGTTACCACCTATACTGCCGACGTCCGGGAGCCCTGGCACTACTGCTGGGTGGGCTTTGGCGGCAGCGATGTCCCGGAGATCCTGCGCCTGTGCGGCGTAGGGCCGGAGCGGCCGGTTTTTGCTTATGCCGCCGCCCCGGAGGAAATGGACCGCTGCGTCCGGGAACTGTTCAACAGCACCCGCCTGAAAGCCAATCCTTTCCGCATGATTTCCCAGCTTTACGAGTTTTTCGCCCTCCTCAGCGGGGACGCCCCCTTTGAACAGCCCCGCAGCCAGGGAATTGTGGACGCGGTGATTGATTACGCCCAGAAAAACTACTCCTACCACATAACGGTGGAGGATATGGCCCAGCATGTGGGGGTGGACCGGAGCCATTTGTTCCGGATGTTCAAAAAAGCCCTGGGGCTTTCCCCGCAGCAGTATCTGCTGGACTGCAAGCTGCGGCGGGCCGCCCAGCTTCTCGCCCAAACCGACCTGCGGGTGACGGAAGTGATGTATTCCTGCGGGTTCAGCGACCCGGCGAATTTTTCAAGGCTTTTCAAGCGTCGGTTTTGCCAGTCGCCTGCCCAGTATCGCCAGAACCCGCCGGCTTCTTCAAAGGAAGAAAGCCGCCTTTAGAGGTCGTCTGCGTCTTGGGTGGGTTCTTCACCCTCGTCTGCCGGGATGCCGGTCCAGCTGCCTAAGGGATCCGTGGCGCTGGGATGAGGGTGGGTCATGGACGTAATCAGGGGCTGAGGATGGGTGACGGCTTTTTTCGCGGATTTTTTCTTCATGTTGCATAGCTCCTTTCCGGCCCGCAGGCCTGCTATTAGACTGCCCCCAAAATCGCCTGTCATTCTTGCAGCCACCCAGAATCCAATCCTTTTCCAACAGGACGCGGAAGCAATTTGTAAAAATAAAACACGCACCCACAAAGCGTGAGTACGTGTTTTTGATTTAAAAAGAACGGACGTTTATTTCTGCGCTTTGATGGTACAGGTTGCGCCCCATTGCCCCAAAATTTCGATTTGGGAAAATCCCGCCTCTTGTAAAGCCTGCAATTCATGCTCCACCGTCAAAGGCGTATCATAATGGTAAAATTCGCCGTCGCTGATTCCCTGTTCCTTTTTTAACCGCAGCAGCTCCTGCCGGAAAAATTCCTCCTCCTCATTGGAGGACGCAAAATAGTCCGTTAAGATGAAAAAGCCTTCCGGCGCTAAAGCATGGTATATTTTTTGATACAGCGGGATTTTTTCGGCCTTTGTAAAATGGTGTAGGGATTCCACCGATACGGCGGCGTCATAACAGCCTTTTCCAAAGGGGACGTCAAAATAAGACCCTCGTATAATCACCGGCTGTTTATCGGCAAACTTCTCTTTCAAGGCTTGCAGCATATCTTCCGACAGGTCGATGCCCGTGACCTTGGCTGTGGGGTTCAATTGATAGTAATATCGAAGCTCCAGCCCCGTTCCGCATCCCAGATCCAAAACAGCGGCGTTGTCCTTAGACGGCAGGCAGCCCGCCGTAAACGGATAAAACTCTTTGGCCGAATCGATCTCGTTTAATTGGTGTTCCTCATATCCGTCTAATCTCTTATTGAAAAATTCGTCCATTTTTTCCAGCATGGAATTCCGCTCCTTTCCGAATAAAACCAAAAGGCCCTGATGCTGCAAACCATCTGCCCAGCGCGGGAATAAAACGAAACGCACACCCACAATGTGAGTGCGCGTTTTTGCTGCGGCTCTAAACCACTGGCGGAGAAGGAGGGATTCGAACCCTCGATGAGCTATTAACCCATACACGAGTTCCAGTCGTGCGCCATAAACCGGGCTAGGCGACTTCTCCATGCCGAGAACGTTATTTATTATAGCAGAGATCGATTGCTTTGTCAACCCCTTTTTTCAACTTTTTTCCGGTTGACAAATGGGGAAAGCTGTGCTAAGATGATACTATCAGCTATGATGAGAAAGAGTACGGTTCTTTTGCGGAGCACAGAGAGCGCCCGGCTGGTGGAAGGGCGCGGAAGCGGGAGCCGGAATACGTCTCGGAGCCGCATCCTGAACCGGTTGCAGTAGGGATTGCCGGGAATGCCCGTTAACGCATTGGAGTATCCGTTTTGGCGTACTCGACGAGGCCGTTTTCGCGAGGAAACGGTAAATTGAGGTGGTAACACGTTTCAGATTGACTGAATCGTCCTCTGTCCGAAATCTGGGCAGGGGATTTTTTATTTCCTGCCAAATCAATGAAAGGAAGAATGAACATGACCGCTTACGAAGAACTCAAACGCCGCGGGCTGATCGCCCAGGTCACCGACGAAGAACTGGTGAGCAAACTGATTAACGAGGGGAAGGCCACCTTTTACATCGGCTTTGATCCCACCGCCGACAGCCTCCATGTGGGCCACTTTATGGCCCTCTGCCTGATGAAGCGCCTGCAGATGGCCGGCAACCGCCCCATCGCCTTAATCGGCGGCGGCACCGCCATGATCGGCGACCCTTCCGGCCGCACCGATATGCGCCAGATGATGACCCCCGAAACCATCCAGCACAACTGCGACTGCTTCAAAAAGCAGATGAGCCGCTTTATCGAGTTCGGCGAGGGCAAGGCCATGATGGTCAACAACGCCGACTGGCTTTTAAACCTCAATTACATTGAGTTTATCCGGGACATCGGCGCCTGCTTCTCCGTCAACAACATGCTCCGGGCCAAGTGCTACGAGCAGCGGATGGAAAAGGGCCTGTCCTTCCTGGAATTCAACTACATGATTATGCAGAGCTACGACTTCCTCTGCCTCTTTGAAAAATACGGCTGCAACCTCCAGTTCGGCGGCGACGACCAGTGGAGCAACATGCTGGGCGGCACCGAGCTGATCCGCAAAAAGCTGGGCAAAGACGCTTCCGCCATGACCATCACCCTGCTTCTCAATTCCGAGGGCAAAAAGATGGGCAAAACCCAGTCCGGCGCAGTCTGGCTGGACCCGGAAAAAACTTCCCCCTACGATTTCTTCCAATACTGGCGCAATGTGGACGACGCCGACGTTATCAAGTGCATGAAGCTCCTGACCTTTATCCCCATTGAGGAGATCGAGGAAATGGAGCGCACCTTGGAAGGTGCGCAGCTGAATTCCGCCAAGGAGCGCCTGGCCTTTGAGCTGACTAAGTTAGTCCACGGGGAGGAAGAAGCCCAGAAATGCCTGGACGCCGCCCGGAGCATTTTCTCCGCAAACGGCGGTGACACCGCCAATATGCCTTCCACGGAAATTTCCCCGGAAGATTTGAAGGACGGTTCCATCGGCCTGCTGACCCTTCTGGTGAAATGCGGCCTGGCAGCCTCCAACGGCGAGGCCCGGCGTCTGGTCCAGCAGGGCGGCATCCTGCTGGACGGCGAAAAGGCCTCCGATCCTGCCATGCAGGTGAAGCTGGAAAAGGAAGTCGTCATCAAAAAAGGCAAAAAGATTTTCCATCGGGCTTATCTTGCGTAATTTCCTCATCAGTATGAGAAACCCCCACTGCTTTGGCGGTGGGGGTTTTTGTAGGAAAGGAGTTCAGAAAACGCAGAATTCTGCTGTCAGAAGTCCGTTATCCCTTAAAATTTTCTTTGTACGCGGTTCCCCACTGTTCCATGGCGTCCATGATGGGCCGCATGGACAGCCCCAGTTCGCTCAGGGCGTATTCCACCCGGGGCGGCACCTCCGGATAAACCGTGCGGGTGATGATCCCGTCCTCCTCCATGGAGCGCAGGCTGTCGGTCAGCACCTTTTGGCTGATTCCTTCCAAATCCTTCCGCAGCTCATTAAACCGCCAGGGGCGCATAAACAAATTCCGCAGAATCAGCAGCTTCCATTTGCTCCCAATAAGCTGCACCGTAGTGGCCACCGGGCAGGCCGGCATTTCTTCTTTCGTCAGCATTGACCGCACCTCCGTTTGTCCCAATAGTTTCAATTTGAATGTACTATGCAAATTATACTGCAAGAATCTTTCCCTGTCAAGAACCGGCGGGGAAGGAGCGTTTATAGAAAAAGCCGGACCGATATGCGGAAGAAAAACAAAACATCCGCTCATAAAAATGAGCGAATGCTTACCGGTATTGGGTTTACGTTGCAAAATAGACGTCTGTTCCAACGCGGGACAAAAAGAAAACGCACACCCACCAACGTGAGTGCGCGTTTATCGGCGGCGATTCGCCGCTGGGTTTATGTTGTAAAAAAGATCCCCGTATCGACGCGGGATACTTACGCAGGATAATAAAAAAGACCCGGAGCGCGTTTTGCTCCAGGTCTAACCTGGTGGTGGAGACAGAGGGGCTCGAACCCGCGACCTCTCGCATGTGAAGCGAACGCTCTAACCAACTGAGCTATGCCTCCATATGAGAAAAGACCACAGGATTTCCTGGATCTTTTCAGTGGTGAAGATGAATGGACTTGAACCATCGACCCCCTGCATGTCAAGCAGGTACTCTAACCAACTGAGCTACACCTTCATGTTCATGGTGGAGACGAAGGGATTCGAACCCTCGACTTCTTGCATGCGAAGCAAGCACTCTCCCAACTGAGCTACGCCCCCGTCTTACACACCGGACCGTCTTACATTTCGTTGTTCTTGCCGGTCAACGTTGATTATTATATCATGTTTCCCGGGGTTTGTAAAGACTTTTTTTGAAAAAAGTGGAATCGCACGATAATTTCTTGAAAAACTGGGCAGATGGTATAATTTTCCCCAAAAAGAGGGCATCCTCAAAGGATGCCCTCAGCCTGTCAAAAAAGAGAGTATGGCCTGGCAAATTGCACAAAGAGGTATTGTTTGCTGACGCAAATGAGCTGTGGATAAAAGCTTGGAAAATTCTAACCCGTCATTTTGCAAGCAAAATGACGGCGCGGGGTCATCCGCGGCGGGTCTGCGGACCCGCTTTTTTCTTTTTGTTCGCGCCCGGGGCGCGAAAAGTAAGGTTCCGCCCATTGCGATGGGCGGCCAAAGGCTCTGCCTTTGGAATCTGCCG
>DVJP01000063.1 GCA_018716725.1 Candidatus Merdivicinus excrementipullorum
CTATCCGACCAAAGAAAGGAGGGCCTTATGGCCAGCTTTAAAATCGGGCGTTTGTCCGAAGATATCAAACGGGAACTGAGCCTTTTGATCCGGGAACTGAAAGACCCCCGCATTTCCAAAATGCTCAGCATTATCCGCTGCGAAGTTTCCGGCGACTTATCCCACTGCAAAGTAAACGTTTCCGCCTTGGAAGGCGAGACCGCCACCAAGGAATCCATCAAGGGCTTAAACTCCGCTTCCGGCTTCCTCCGCCGGGAACTGGGCAACCGCCTGCATCTGCGCAAATGCCCGGAACTCCACTTTATTCCCGACGGTTCCATTGCATACAGCGCCAAAATCAACCATATTTTGCAGGAACTGGACCTGGAAGAAGAAGCAGGAGACGAACCCAAGGAATAATGCAGAAAGGCAGGTGTCCAACAGATGAATGTTTCCTATCAGCAGGCGGCGGAATTTTTGCTGCAATCGGATGATTTTGTAATCCTCTGCCATCAAAACCCGGACGGCGACACTTTAGGCAGCGGCTACGCCCTTTGGAACGCCTTGAAAAACTTAGGCAAACGGGCTGTCATCCGTTGCAGCGACCCTGTCCCCCACAAGCTGCGCCATGTGGCGGAGGGGTACCGGGAAGAACCCTTTGAACCCAGAACTGTGGTGTCTGTGGATATTGCCGACGAACAGCTTTTCGGGGATGGGATTTCTGAATATCTGGGCAAAGTGGATTTGGCCGTTGACCACCACGCTTCCCACGCCTTTTTTGCAAAGCGCGTTCTTTTGGAGCCGGACGCCGCCGCCAACTGTGAGATCATCTGCCAGCTGATCCGGGAGCTGGGCGCGCCTTTCACGCCCCAAATTGCCGCCTGCCTTTATACCGGCATGGCCACGGACACCGGCTGTTTCAAGTTTTCCAACACCACCCCCCGCACCCACCGGCTGGCCGCCGAGATGATGGAGGCCGGATGCGACTACGCCGCCATCAGCCGGGCAATTTTTGACACCAAATCCGCCGGGGAATTCGCCATTGAACGGGAGGCCTTAAATTCCCTGGAGGTGCATTTCGGCGGGAAAGCAGCCCTCATTGTCCTCACCCAGGAAATGTACCGGCGGTGCGGCATCACGGAAGCGGAAGCGGACGGCCTTTCCGGCCTTCCCCGGAAGCTGGAAGGGGTGGAAGTGGGGATTGCCATTAAAGAGCGCGGCCCCGGGGAATACAAGATCTCCATGCGTTCGGCGGAATATGTCAATGTTTCGGAACTTTGCCAGGTATTTGGCGGCGGCGGGCACCTGCGGGCTGCCGGATGCTCCATCAACGGGACGCTGGATGAAGTCAAAACTCTCATTCTCGGCGCTGTGGGCCGGGTCCTGGAGGAAACCGTATGAGCAAACGCCCTGACACCGGCCTGACCGGCATCCTCTGCATCAACAAGCCCCAGGACTTTACCTCCTTTGACGTCATTGCCAAGCTGCGGGGCATCAGCGGCACCCGGAAAATCGGCCACAGCGGGACCCTGGACCCTATGGCCACAGGGGTTCTGCCCATCTTTTTCGGCAGCGCCGCCAAAGCCTGCGACCTGCTGCCCAATTCAGACAAGCGGTACACCGCCGGGGTGCGCTTCGGCCTGACCTCCGACACCCAGGACATTTGGGGCAGCATCACCGGCGAAAATCCCGCCCCCTTAAGCCGGGAGGATTTGGAAGCCGCCCTCCCCCGGTTTACAGGAACCATTTCCCAGCTGCCGCCCATGTACTCGGCGGTGCAGGTAAACGGCCAGCGACTTTACGACCTGGCCCGGAAAGGGGTGGAAGTGGAGCGGACGCCCCGGGAAATTACAATCTACAAGCTGGATTTGCTGTCTTACGACCCGGAAAAACGGGAGGCCCTTCTGGACGTTTCCTGCTCCAAGGGCACTTACATCCGCACCCTCTGCCACGATTTGGGGCAGTTTTTGGGCATGGGGGCCGTCATGTCCTCCTTAATCCGCACAGAAGCCGCCGGTTTCACCCTCTCCGACTGCGTGACCCTGGAGGACGCCCAGAAAGCGGCTTCGGAAAGCCGGTTTTCCTCCCTTCTTCTGCCGGTGGAGCGGATTTTTAAAGATTTGCCGGCAATCCGTCTCAGCGAGGCTCAGACCCGGATGTTCTGCAACGGCGTCCGGCTGGATTTAAACCGGGTGCGCTGCGCCAAAATCCCCGGGAACCAGGCGGTTTACGGCTCCGACGGGGCCTTTTTGGGGCTGGCTGCCTGCGATTTTGACCAAATGGAACTGATTATGCAGAAATTATTCTTTCAAAGGAGCTGACGCTCATGGAACTGTGCCGCAACATCCCAACCCTTTCGAAGCCTTCCGCCGTTGCCCTGGGGCTGTTCGACGGCGTGCATCTGGGGCACCGGGCAGTCATTGGCCGGGCGGTATCCCGGGGGCCGCAGCTTCTTCCTGTGGTATTCACCTTTGCCTATGATTCCCCAAAGGACGCCACCAAACCGGATTTCGCCAACATCCTCTCCCCTTCCCGGAAGGAAGCGATCCTCCAAAAGCTGGGGGTTCAGCTGGTCTGCGAGCCGTTATTTTCCGCTGTCCGGGACCTGGAACCGGAAGTATTTTTTGCGGAGATCCTGCAAAAAAGGCTGAAAGCGGCGGCCATTTTCTGCGGAGAGGATTACCGCTTCGGCAAGGGAGCCGCCGGAGACACGGTTCTGCTGCGGGAACTCTGCCGGAAGGCCGGGATTGTCTTTGAAACGGCGCCCGCCGTTTTAGATGAGGGGAAGCCCATCAGCTCCACCCGCATCCGCCGTCTGCTTAAAGAAGGCCGCATGGGGGACGCCGCCCGTTTGCTGGGGGAGCCTTACGCCATTGATTACCCGGTATCCCACGGCCGCCAGCTGGGCAGAAAGATGGGCTACCCCACCATCAACCAGCTGTATCCTTCCGGCGACCTGCTGCCCCGGAACGGCGTCTATGTTACCTTAGCCGTTGTCGGCGGCAAAACCTACCCCGCCGTCACCAATATCGGGGTAAAACCCACCCTGGGCGGCACGGACGCTCCTTCGGCGGAAAGCACCCTTTTGGGCTTTGACGGGGATTTGTACGGCCGGAAGGTGCCGGTTTCCTTTTACCGGTTCCTGCGGCCGGAGCAGAAATTCCCGGATGTGGAAACCCTGTTCCGGCAGGTGGCGGAGGACGCCCGGCAGGCAGAACTGTTTTTCCGATAAGATTTGACAAGGAGGGTTCTCTATGAAGATTCGTTTGTGCCTATTTCTCGCGGTTCTCTGCCTTTTCACAGGCTGCGCAAATACCGGGAACCGCCATGTCTATACCCCGGAAGAACGGGCGGAATGGGAGTCGGAAGTCGGCATGATCGGGTGCGGCTTTGTAATTCCGGATGAAAAGCAGTTTGAAACCAATATAATTGCTTCGGATGTGGTTCTGGTGGGGACCGTAATGGATGAAGGCGTTTCTAAAGTGGAACCAATCCTTGGAGATATTGTGGACGACGGGCCGCAGACTACTGTCACTGCCTTTCAGCTCCGTGTCCAGGACGTGCTGGCCGGTTCCTGTGACGCCAAAGAGATTACCCTGAAGTTCTATTGGCCTTATCAGACCCGGCCTTACAAGGGGGACAAGCTGGTTCTCTTTTTAGTGGAGCAGCCGGTGGCCTCAGAGTTTCCGGTGGAATTCTATACGCCCACTTCGGCGGACAATGACAGCGTTTTCGCTGTCAATCCCCCGGACAACACGATTTTCGCCTTTTCCAAGAAGGAACCCCTGACGGCCTATGACGGCCAGAAACTGTCGGAGTTCCAAAAGGCCATAGAAGAATCGCTGGATACATTCCGGACTGCTGCGGAATACCCCTATATCGCCGGAAAGGCCGGTTTGTACGCCTTAACGGAGGACAGCCCCCTTTATGAAGAATACCGGGGATATTACCCGGAATTTTTTGAAAAAAATCCTTGACAAATGCCGAAACCTGTGGTATAGTATTAAAGTAGCCCGCGGGCGTGGTGGAATGGCAGACACGATGGTTTTAGGAGCCATTGCTGCGGCGTGCGGGTTCAAGTCCCGCCGCCCGCACCATTTTTTGCAGGCTGAGGGAATCAAATATGCGGATATGGCGGAATTGGCAGACGCGCTAGATTCAGGTTCTAGTGACTTCACGGTCATACAGGTTCAAGTCCTGCTATCCGCACCAGCGGCGAATCGCCGCAGATGAACGCGCACTCACATTGGT
>DVJP01000064.1 GCA_018716725.1 Candidatus Merdivicinus excrementipullorum
AGCGAATTATTGATTACATCGAGAATAACCACAACGTTATCCGAGTGATTGAGAACAAGGCAATCTAACGGCTTGCCTATTCAACACAAAGGAAAATCTAATGTTGTGCATAAATAAACGGCTCTACCGGTGCGACCGGCGCTACCGGCGCAACGGGAGCTACCGGCGCAACAGGCGCAACCGGCCCCACTGGAGATGCAGGGCCTGCCGGCGCAGCCGGCGCAACTGGAGCCACGGGAGCTACCGGCCCCACCGGCGCGGCGCCTCCAGTCAACGCCCTGTTCGCCACCAACGTTCCGTCCCAGTCGCCTGTTTCCGCCGGCGACGCCCTGACTTTTGACACCAACCAGGTGGAGGAAGGCACCGCCATTTCCCACACGGCTTCCAGCAGCGACTTTACCCTCAACGATGCGGGCACTTACCGCATCACCTATTCCGCCACCGGCACCAATACCGGCGGTACCGGCAACGCCGTCCTCCAGCTGGAGGCCAACAGTACCGAGATCCCGGGAAGCAAATCCTCCGGTACTGTTTCCGCCGCCAGCAATACGGTGCCCTTGGGGGCTTCTGTCCTGTATACAGCTTCTGCGGGCGACGTAATCACCCTTAACATGGTGGACGCCGACGCATCCTTTACCGACGCCGCCATTGTTATCCAGAAAGTCGATTGACCGCAAATCTTCGGCTGTACCGCCCTGCCCCGTGCGGGGCGGTATTTCTATCATTTAAGGAGGGAAAAACCTGTGATTACCATCAGCCTTTGCATGATCGTCCGGGACGAGGAGCCGGTGCTGGCCAGGTGTTTGGAGAGCGTCCGGGGGATCCCCGATGAAATCATTATCGTGGACACCGGCTCCCTTGACCGCACCAAGACGGCGGCAGCGGCCTATACGGACCTGGTGTATGACTTCCCCTGGGCGGACGATTTCGCCTTGGCCCGGAATTATTCCTTTTCCAAGGCTTCCATGGACTACATCCTCTGGCTGGACGCGGACGACGTGCTGGAAGAGCCGGACCGGCAGGCGTTTTTGCGGCTGAAAGAAGAACTGGACCCCCGGACAGATGTGGTGATGATGCCGTATCATGTGGCGCTTAATGAAAAAGGGGAGCCGGTGTTTTCCTATGAGCGGGAACGGCTGTTAAAAAGGGAAAAGGGTTTCCGCTGGGAAGGGGCGGTGCATGAAGCCATCCAGCCGGCAGGGGTGATTCTCCACAGCCCCATTGCCGTTTCCCACAGGAAGGAGCAGGTCAACGACCCGGACCGGAACCTGCGGATTTTCGAGAAACTGCTGGCAAGCGGACAGCGCCTAAGTCCCCGGCACCAGTATTATTACGGCCGGGAGCTGGCGGGCCACGGCCGGTATGAGGAGGCGGCCAGGGTTTTTACAGAATTCTTAGACAGCGGCCAGGGCTGGGAGGAAAACTGCGCGGGGGCCTGCCTGAGCTTGTCGGAATGCCTTTTGAAACTTGGAAAAAAGCGGGAGGCCCTGGAAACCTTGGCCCGCAGCTTTGCCTATGGGCTGCCCCGGCCGGAAATCTGCTGCGCCATGGGGAACCTTTCTATGGAAAAGGGGGAACTGAGCCGGGCAATTTACTGGTATAAGGCGGCCATGTCCTGCCCCCCGGAAGAGGGCGGCTTTTGCCAGGCGGAATACCGGGACATTATCCCCCTTTTGCAGCTTTGCGTCTGCTATGACCGGATGGGGGATTACAAGGAGGCTTACGCCTGCCATGAGCGGTGCCGCCGCCTGCGGCCGGATCACCCGTCCGTGAAATTCAACGAGTCGTATTTTGCCGGTTTACGGGAAATTGACAAAATTTAAAAAATATTTACAATCCCCTTGCGATTTTTCTTGGACCAATATATAATATCATCTAGGTAACTTTAAAACGAAAGGAAATTAAACAACATGGCGAGAGAAAATAACCTGGGGGAAGACAAAATTTCCCGTTTGATTTTAAAGCTGGCAATTCCTTCCATGCTGGCGCAGTTCGTAAACGTTCTGTACAGCATTGTGGACCGGATCTACATTGGAAATATCCCGGAAATCGGCCCGCAGGCATTGGCTGGCGTGGGCGTATGCGGGCCGGTGGTGACCTTGATTTCCTCCTTTGCCTTTTTGGTGGGCATGGGGGGCGCGCCGCTGACGGCAATCCGTATGGGGGAAGGCAACCAGAAAGGGGCGGAAGCTATCCTTGCCAACAGCGCGGCTATGCTGACGGCCCTGGCGGTGGCCCTGACGGCGGTGTTTCTGGTCGTTAAGGAGCCGCTGCTCATGACCTTTGGAGCCAGCGAAGCCACCTTCCCTTACGCCAACACCTATATGACCATCTACACGGCCGGGACGGTGTTCGCCATTTTGGCCACCGGCTTAAACCAGTTTATCACCTGCCAGGGGTATTCCACCTTAAGTATGCTGACGGTGATGATCGGCGCGGTGGTCAACATTATTCTGGACCCGGTGTTCATTTTTGTCTTTGACATGGGAGTGGCCGGGGCCGCAGTGGCCACAGTCATCGCCCAGGCCTGCTCCTGCGCCTTTGTGCTGGCAGTGCTCTTTTCCAAGCGGGTCAAGGTGCGCATCCGGTTTAATGGGTTTGACAAGCGGGTTATGAAGCGGGTTTTGACCTTCGGACTTTCCCCGTTTCTCATTAACGCCACCGACAGCGTGGTGCTCATTGCCTTAAACAGTATGCTGCAAAAATACGGCGGCCCCGGGGAAGGAGACAAGCTGGTGGCCTGCGCCGCCATTGTCATGAGCTGCATGCAGCTCATTTCTATGCCCATGATCGGCATTACCGGCGGCACCCAGCCCATCTTAAGCTTTAATTACGGGGCAAAAAAAATAAACCGCATCAAACAGGGGGAAAAGGGAATCCTGTTGATGACGGTATTGTTCGCGGTGGTCATGTTTACCCTGACTCATACCATCCCGGACGCCTTTGTCCGCATTTTTTCAAGCGACCCGGAATATCTGGATCTTTCCGTCTGGGGCATCCAGGTGTACACAGCCTGCGTCATCCCCATGGCCTTCCAGTATGCCCTGGTGGACGGCCTGACCGCCCTGGGGGTGCCCAAGGCGGCGGTATCCTTATCTCTGTTCCGAAAAGGGGTGCTCTTTGCCCTGACCTTGATCCTGCCGGTATTCCTGGGGGCAAAAAGCGCCTTTTACGCGGAACCCATCGCCGATTTGATTGCGGGCTTTACCTCCACCGCCACGTTCCTGCTGATTTTTGGCAGGCTCATGAAAAAGCGGGAGGCCATGCCCGACGGACAGGCCCTTTACAGCTGAACCTGATGGACCCTGCGGCCGTGCTGGCTGATAATGGCCTGTTCTACCGCCGGGGCGGCATCCGGCAGGACAAGGACGTCCATCCGGCAGTCGGTGCGGCCTGCGGGGCCGTCCTCATCCCGGCCGTTGTCGTCGTCTAAAACCATGTCGTAGGCCAGGATGGAGCCGTAAGGGGCGGTTCCCGGCGCAAGGCCCTGCATAGCGCCGGAGTCGGCGCCGCCGCTGTTATAAAGGGCGAAGGGTACGGGGACCACCGGCGGGTCGCCCATGGGCTCCTCCGGGCGGCCGTTCTGGGGCGAACGGGGGCGGATGCGGATGGCGTTGATGCCTTCGCAGTGGTGCTTTAAGTGGCGGGCGCAGTTTTCCGCCTCATCGAATGTATCGAAAATGGCTGAAATTCTCATAAAAAGGCTCCTTTCGTGTTTCGTGGCAGGCAAACTCCCTGCATGTTCAGTATTCCCCGAAAAAGGCGGCCTATGCCGGCCGTGTTTTTTGCAGAAGATGGAAAATCTGCCCGGCAGGGTTTGATTTTATACCAGTTTGTGGTATAATAAATTGAAATCACATTTTTTGAAGGAATCTGCCCAAACGGTCCGCTGATTGATTACCGGGCCGATGTGGGCATCGGCCCCTACAATGATAGCAAATACCTATACGGCGGTTCGCCCGAACCGGATTTTGAATAGCGGGGAATCTTTTACAGAGGCGCGCAGCCTGTCGCGCCAACCAAAGTCTGGCGCGGGGTTACCCCGCAGGAGGAGTAAACATGCAGATAGCAGTGGGAGATGTGCTTGTTATGAAAAAAAATCATCCCTGCGGCGGGAACCGGTTTCAGGTCCTGCGGGTGGGGATGGACTTTAAGCTGCGCTGCCTTGGCTGCGGCCGGGAAATGATGCTCCCCCGTTCCAAGGCGGAGAAAAACATCAAGCGCATCGAGCAAAGCGGAGAGGATTAGCGCCCCTGGCAGCCGGAATGTTTCACCTACTGTCAGGAAAGGAATCGACTATGTTAGAAAAAGTACAGCTCATTGAACAGCACTACGAAGAAATCAACGAAAAACTCATGGACCCCAATGTGGTCAGCGACCAGGCCGCATATCGGGACTTGATGAAGGAATATAAAAATCTGACCCCGGTGGTGGAAAAATACCGGGAGTATAAAAAGGCGGAATCTGACTTTGAGGAGGCAAAATCCCTGCTGGAAGCCGGCGGCCTGGACAAAGATTTTAAGGAAATGCTGGAGGAAGAATATACTTCCGGCAAGGAACAGATGGAAATTCTCGCCGAGGAGCTGAAAATCCTCCTGCTGCCCCGGGACCCCAACGACGACAAAAACGTCATTATCGAGATCCGCGGCGGCGCAGGCGGCGAGGAAGCGGCCCTTTTTGCCAACTCCCTGTTCCGGATGTATTCCATGTACGCCGAATCCCGGGGCTGGAAGCAGGAAGTCATGTACGCCAACCCCACCGAACTGGGGGGTTTTAAGGAAATTTCCTTCTCCATTAACGGCGAAGGGGCCTATTCCCGGTTAAAATACGAAAGCGGCGTCCACCGGGTCCAGCGGGTCCCGGAAACGGAAACCCAGGGCCGCATCCACACCTCCACCGTCACAGTGGCGGTACTGCCGGAGGCTGAGGACGTGGAATTTGAAATCAATCCCGCTGATTTGCAGATCGACACCTACCGTTCCAGCGGCGCAGGCGGCCAGCACGTCAACAAGACGGAATCCGCCATCCGCATTACCCATATTCCCACCGGCGTGGTGGTGGAGTGCCAGGACGAGCGCAGCCAGATGAAAAATAGGGAAAAGGCCATGAAGGTCCTCCGTTCCCGGCTTTATGACGCCAAGGTCCAGGAGCAGAACGCGGCCATTGCCGCCGAGCGGAAAAGCCAGGTTGGAACCGGCGACCGCTCCGAGCGCATCCGCACCTATAACTATCCCCAGGGCCGGGTCACCGACCACCGCATCGGCCTTTCCGTCTACCATCTGGACGCTTTCTTAAACGGCGATATGGACGAGATTATCGACGCGCTGATTACCGCCCGTCAGGCGGAACTGCTGGCGGCCCAGGGGGAAAACTGAGCTTTGACACCGAAAGAAGGAACTTCCATGGAAACAAAATTGCTCCCTGCCGACAGCGCGGGGATTGCCTTGGCCTGCCGGCTGCTGCGGCAGGGGCAGGTGGTGGGGATTCCCACGGAAACGGTTTACGGCCTGGCGGCCAACGCCCTGGACCCGGAAGCCGCCCACCGGATTTACGCCGCTAAGGGACGGCCTTCCGATAATCCGCTGATTGTCCATATTGCGGAATTTCAGGATTTGTACCCCCTAGTTGCCCACTGCCCCAAACTGGCGGAAAAGTTGGCGGACGCCTTTTGGCCCGGGCCGTTGACCATGATTTTTCCCAAAAGTGATAAGGTTCCGGCGGCCACCACCGGCGGCATGGGCACGGTAGCCGTCCGGATGCCCGCCCACCCGGCTGCCCGGGAGATCATTAAGGAGTGCGGCCTGCCTTTGGCGGCCCCCTCCGCAAACCTTTCCGGGAAACCCAGCCCCACCAAGGCTTCCCATGTGTACCAGGATATGAAAGGCCGCATCCCCCTGATTTTGGACGGCGGCGACTGCCGGGTGGGGGTGGAATCCACCGTCATTGCCGTTTATGAGGATTCTGTGCGGCTTCTGCGCCCCGGCGGGATCACGGTGGAGATGCTTTCGGAATACTGCCAGGTCATTGTAGACGACGGCGTCCTCCATCAGCTGAAAGAAGGGGAAAAGGCTCTGTCCCCGGGGATGAAGTACAAGCATTACGCCCCTTCCGCCCAGGTGATTCTCTTAGACGGGCCGGAGGACGCTTTTATTCAGTATGTCAACAGCCACGCCGGGGAGGGCGTTTATGCCATGGCCGGGGAACAGGAGGCAAAGCGGCTTTCCGTTCCTGCCCTGCCTTTCGGCGGGGAAGATGAAGAGGCGGAGCAGGCCCGGCAGCTTTTTGAGTGCCTGCGGGAATGCGATGAAAAAGGCGCAAAAACCGTGTATGCCCGGCTGCCGGACGCCAAGGGCGTGGGGCTGGCAGTATTAAACCGGCTCCTGCGGGCTGCGGGCTTTACCGTCATTGCCCTGGACAAGGAGGACGTCCATGGCTGAGAAACCCTTTGTGGTGGGCCTTACCGGCCAGACCGGCGCGGGTAAGACCACTGTTTCCGAGGCCTTTCGGAAAAACGGCTACGCCGTCATCAACGCCGACCTGGTGGCCCGGGAAGTCACCGCCGACCCTTATGTAACGAAACGGCTGGGGGAGCTCTTCGGCGCGGACGTGTTAAATGAGGACGGGACCCTGAACCGGAAGGTTCTGGGGAACAAGGTGTTTTCCGATCCCAACGAGCTATTGAAGCTGAACACCGTGCTGCACCCCATGATTGTCAAGCGGATTGAGGAAATCATTGAAACGCTGGCCCAGTCGGGGCAAAAGCGGATTCTCCTGGACGCCCCCACTTTGTTTGAAAGCGGCGCCAACCGCCTTTGCGACAAAACTTTAGCGGTGCTGGCGGACGAGGAGCTTCGGAAAAAACGGATTATGGAACGGGACGGCCTGACGGAGGCGGAGGCCCTGCGCCGCATCAAGGCCCAGCATCCGGCCTCCTACTACCGGACCAAATCCAGCTTTACTCTGCGCAACAACGGGACGGCGGAGCAGCTGGAAAAGGACGCCCAGCCCCTGATTGACCGGCTGGAAAAGTCGAAAAATTCCATCGTCCGTTCCATGGTGACCCTGACGGCGGGATTTGTGGCCAGCGTCCTTATTGTGTGGGGGCTGTTTTTAGGGGCGTTTTTGCTCCAATACCCGAAAAAATACGAGCCGCTGGTTATGGACGCCGCGGCGGAATTTCAGGTCTCCCCGGCGCTTTTGTATTCTATCATGAAAATCGACAGCGGCCTGAAGGCGGATTACGCTGAGGACGGCGAGCAGGGGATTTTTCCACTGACAGAGGAAGAATTTGTGGAAATCCGGGGGGAAATCGGCGGGACGGAGGAATATTCCGACCTGTTAACTCCGGAAACCGGCGTCCGTTACGGGGCCGCTTACCTGAAAAGCCTGACAGACGCTTTTCCGGCGGAGCGCTCCGCCATCGCCGCCAATTACGCCGGTGAGGAACAGACGGCGGCCTGGCTTGGGGACCCGGCTTACAGCGAAAACGGCGTGGACTTGACGGAATTTCCCGATGAAGACGCCGCGCGCTATGTCACCAAGGTGGAAGGCGCGCTGTTTATGTACGAGAAGCTATACAAATTGGACTAACCAATTTATATAATACTAAATGAAAAGGAGAAAATTCCCATGAGCAATGCAAAAGAACTCAAAGAAGCCCTGTTTCTGGAAAAGAAGCACGGCGGGCTGCTTCTCAGCGAGGAGGAGCTGAAAAAGGCTTTCGATTTCTGCGAGGAGTATAAAAACTTCTTAAACCAGAGCAAAACCGAGCGGGAAGCGGTGGATTACGCCGTGGCCCGGGCGGAAAAATACGGCTTTACCCCCTTTGACCCCTCCAAGGCTTACAAAGCCGGGGACAAGGTGTACCTGAACAACCGGGGCAAGGCCCTGATCCTCTGCGTTTTGGGCAAAAAGGCCTTGACTGAGGGCGTGCACATTATGGCGGCCCACACCGATTCCCCCCGTCTGGACTTGAAGCAGGTGCCCCTGTACGAGGACAACGAGGTGGCTTACTTTAAGACCCATTACTACGGCGGCATCAAGAAATACCAGTGGGGCGCAACCCCCCTGTCCCTCCACGGCGTTGTGGTAAAGGCCGACGGCGCTTCCGTGAAAGTCAGCGTAGGCGAGGACGAGGGCGATCCCGCTTTCTGCGTCACCGACCTGCTGCCCCACCTGGCCGCCGACCAGATGAAACGCCCTGCCGGGGAAATCCTCCGGGGCGAGGAACTGAACCTGGTCATCGGCTCCATGCCCTTCCGGGACGATGAAGCCAGCGAACGGGTAAAACTGGCCATTTTGAAGCTCTTAAACGAGAAATACGGCATCACCGAAGCCGACTTCCTCTCTGCGGAGCTGGAAGTGGTTCCCGCCTTCAAAGCCTGCGACATCGGCTTTGACCGGAGCATTGTCGGCGGTTACGGCCAGGACGACCGCGTCTGCGCTTACACCGAGATGGAAGCTGTTTTCGGCGCGGAGAACCCCGAAAACACCGTTATGTGCATCTTTGCCGATAAGGAAGAAATCGGCTCCTGCGGCAACACCGGCATGAAATGCGCCTTCCTGCGCCATTTCATCGAGGACCTGGCGGCTGCTCACGGCATTGCCGGCCGGACAGTCTTAGCCAAATCCAAGTGCCTGTCCGCCGACGTCAGCGCGGCCTTTGACCCCACCTTCCCCGACGTTTCCGAGCGGAAAAACAACGCTTTCTTAAACTACGGCGTTTCCATCTGCAAATACACCGGTTCCCGGGGCAAAGGCGGCTCCTCCGACGCCTCTGCGGAATTTATGGGCTGGGTCCGCCGGATGCTGGACAACGGCGGCGTCCTGTGGCAGACCTCCGAGCTGGGTAAAGTGGACCAGGGCGGCGGCGGCACCGTGGCCGCTTATATCGCGGAGCTGGATGTGGACACCATCGACGTGGGCGTTCCGGTTCTGTCCATGCATGCGCCTTTTGAGCTGACCTCCAAAATTGACGTGTATTCCACCTACCGTGCCTTTGCGGAATTCAGCAAATAATCAAAACAGCAGAACAAACCCCGGTACAGAATACCTGTGCCGGGGTTGTTTTCGTTTATTCAGCTTCCCGCCGGATAGAGGCAGGAGGGATCAAAGACGGATCATATAACACCCGGGAATGATTTTCCAGGATCATTTGATTCCGGATGATATTCCCTGACTTTTTATCTACCACATATTGATAAATCTGGTTGTGCCGGTACCAGTTCCCGTCCGGTTCCTGGACAAAATAAGCGTCCTTTTCCCGGATGTGGTAAGCCGCATCCAGAGCGCGCTGGGCCCGCAGCTCCCCGTTTAAGTTTTTTTCGTCCAGCCAAACGGTGAACTGAAAGGTCTGGCCGGTGGGGTTGTAAAGCCGGTAATCCCGGTAGTTGTACAAAATGGAGGTGCCGCAGCCAAAGGGGACCTTCCGGCCGTAATCGGGAAACAGGTCCACGCCGTTGTGGTGATGGTGCTCCGTGATTTCCAAGGGGGAGTGGAGGGCCATCCAGTGGAGGAGATTGGTAAACTGGCACATGCCGCCGCCGATTCCCCGGTCCGGCACGCCGCCTTTAATGACAAGCCCTTCCCGGTAGCCTTTTTTGGCGGTGCAGTTGCCCACAAGCTTCCAGAAGGAGAAGGTTTCCCCCGGGCGGATGAGGATTTTGTCCACATGGGGGACCGCCAGCCGGAGGTTTTCCGCCTTGTTTTCCTGCAAAATCTGGTCCACATCCCCCAAAGTCCGGCGGATTAAGGAACTGTGGCGGCAGATGACTGCGGGCAGCAGGGAAGGAGAGCGCTCCCTTGCGAATTTCGTCCGGGAAAACAGGTCCCGGCAGTCCCGCAGGAGGATTTCTTTAGCCGTTGAAATCCGGTAGGCCCAGGGGCCTAATTCACAGAATAAACGGCGGGACATCCAATCCCTTCTTTCTGTCAATATAATGATTATTTAGAGAATGAGCCGGGCGGTATCCTTGACGTTTCATTGTTTTGGACAATCAAAAAAATATACCGTTCCGGATGATTCCCGGGCGAACACAGTTCGCCCCTACAACCGGCGAGCCGCCGTAACCCCGCGCCAGGTTGGTGAATGGCGGGATGAACCGCCGTTTTCGGTACAGGTTCCCCGCGGTTTTTGTACAATCAAACGGATAATAGGATTGTAGGGGACGGGTTTCCCGTCCCGCCGGATTCCCCAAAACGTTTTTGCATTTTACGCGGGCGGGGAAACTGTCGTGAATAAATTCACGACGGCCCCTACAAATGCGTTTTCTGTTGCGTTTTACAAAACGATAGGAACAGAACCCTTTCAATACGGCGAATTTATTTCGCGGCGAACATTTTCGCCATCCAGCGGTCGGTGTGAGACTGTGCGGCCGCGGCGCGTCATCAAGCAAGCCTGCTGACTATGCCAGCGGCAGCTCGTCGGCCCCTGTAAACGATAGAAGATAAAACATCCCCATGACGGCAAGTTTATCTTGCCGTTCCAGCGGCCGGATAGAAGCTGAAACGCCGCGTCGAATTGGCGGCGGGGCCTCCCCGCTAGTTTTTGAGGCTCTGGAGAGGGGCCGGGATCCGCCCGCCCCGGTGAATAAAGGTTTCCGGGCTGACCTGGTTCACTGCCATTACCGGACCGCTGCCCAAAAGCCCGCCGAATTCCAGAGTGTCCCCAACCGTTTTGCCGATGGCCGGGATAATCCGCACCGCCGTTGTCTTGGAGTTCACCATACCGATGGCCGCTTCGTCTGCGATAATGGCGGAAATCACCTCCGCCGTGGTATCGCCGGGAATCACGATCATGTCAAGGCCCACGGAGCAAACCGCCGTCATGGCCTCCAGCTTTTCCAGCTTCAGCACGCCGGCTTCCGCCGCAGCAATCATGCCCGCGTCCTCAGACACCGGAATAAACGCGCCGGACAGGCCGCCAACATGGGAGGAAGCCATGACGCCGCCCTTTTTCACCGCATCGTTCAACAGGGCCAGGGCCGCAGTGGTGCCCGCGCAGCCGCAGGTGGCAAGGCCCATCTCTTCCAGAATATGGGCCACGGAATCCCCAACCGCCGGAGTGGGAGCCAAAGACAGGTCCACAATGCCGAAGGGGACGCCCAGCCGCTTGGAAGCCTCGGTGCCCACCAGCTGGCCCATGCGGGTGATTTTGAAGGCGGTCTTTTTAATTAAGTCGGCAACCTCAGTCAGATCGGCGGATTTGTCCAGCTTGGACAACGCCGCCCGCACAACGCCGGGGCCGGAAACCCCCACGTTAATGACGCAGTCCGGCTCGCCGGGGCCGTGGAAGGCGCCAGCCATAAAGGGGTTATCCTCCGGGGCGTTGCAGAACACCACCAGCTTTGCGGCGCCGATGCAGTTCCGGTCCGCGGTAACTTCGGAAGTCTGCTTTACAATCTGTCCCATGATCCTCACAGCGTCCATGTTGATGCCGGTTTTGGTGGAGCCGATGTTCACCGAAGAGCAAAGGTGGTCGGTTACGGACAAAGCCTCCGGGATGGAGCGGATGAGGGCTTCATCCCCGGCGGCAAAGCCTTTCTGCACCAGGGCGGAGTAGCCGCCGATAAAGTTCACCCCAACAGTTTGGGAAGCCCGTTCCAGGGTTTTGGCGTATTCCACCGGGTTGCCGCCGCTGGCCGCCAAAAGCAGGGCGATGGGGGTGACGGAAACCCGTTTGTTGACAATGGGGATGCCGTACATCCGTTCAATTTCCTCGCCGGTTTTCACTAAGTTTTCCGCTTTGCGGCAGATTTTCTCGTAAACCTTCCGGCAGGAATTGCCGATGTCGCTGTCGGCGCAGTCCAAAAGGGAAATGCCCATGGTGGTGGTGCGGATGTCCAGGTTTTCATCCTGAATCATGGTAATGGTTTCCATGATGTCATGTAAATTAATCAAAATATCCAGTCCTTTCCCCGATTAAATGCGGTGCATGGAGTTGAAAATATCCTCGTGCATGGCGTGGATGGACAGCCCCAGTTCCTCCCCCAGCTTTTCAAAGGAGGACGCCATTTCCGAAAACTCACAATTTAACCCGCTGATGTCCACCATCATAATCATGACGAACATATCCTGCAAAATGGTCTGGGTCACGTCCAGGACGTTGGCGTTCATGGAAGCGCATTTTCCGCTGACCTTGGCCAAGATTCCCACAGTATCCTTGCCGATAACTGAAATCACTGCTCGCATAGTGAAACCTCCGTATCTTTGTAAGATTCCCCTTCATTATATCGCATTTTGTTTTCCGTTACAAGGGATTTTTGGAAAAAACAGACGGCCAAGCGGCTTTTACCTTTATCTATCCGCTGGACGGCGAAAATTTTCGCCCCTACGAAATTGAAACCTGACGTTTTGGGATTGTAGGGGGCGATGCCCACATCGCCCCGTAAATTTCCCAAAATGTTTGTACAGAACTGCGGGCGGATGTAGGCATCCGCCCCTACAATTATCCCCGGGTGTAACGTTTATATTGTAGGGGCCGGGTCTCCCGGCCCGTTTATTAGCAAACCAAAATTTATTTTATCGGAAATTGAGGTAAAATGCAGCATTTCGTTTTATGATATTGTAAAATGGAATTGGTGATGAATATGCGAATAGAAAAATTACCCTATGAACGGATTCGAAATTTGCGGCAGGACGCGGACTTGACTCAGAAACAGGTGGCCGAGTATCTGCATGTGTCTCAAAAAACGTATTGTCAGTATGAAATTGGCCGTCGGGGGTATCCTTTGGAAGTTGTTGTCAAATTGGCTCTTTACTTTGACACCAGTGTGGATTATCTGCTGGAACTGACCGATGAGCGCAACCCCTATTCCCGTCCGGCAAAATGTCGCTGATAAGCGGTGCTTGGTTTTCGCAAATGTGCCGCAGAGAAAACCTTAGAAAATTTTAAACCCGGATTTTGCAAAGCAAAATCCGGGCGCGGGGACATCCGCGGCGGGTCTGCACGTCATGAATTGATACATCAATTCATGACTCCGCTTTTTTCTTTTTGTTCGCGCCCGAGGCGCGAAGGAACTGGATTTCGCTCGTTGCGACGGACGACCGAGGGCCTTGCCTGCCGTGAATTTATTCACGGAATGGACCACCCACCGCCTTTTGAAAAAGGCGGGCGAAAACTTTTGTTACTTTTATGCCAGCAGGCTTCTCAATGCGGAGGCTGCCGCGTCGAAGGCCGCCCGCTGGGACTCGTACTCAAATTCGCCGATTTTGGTTTTCTCGCCGTTTTCCAGCTCCGAAAGCCCTTTGAACACTGCCAGGTGGGGTTCCACCGTCAGGGCCTTGCCGCCGATTTTCTCGTAGCGGGTAATCAGCTCCGGCAGATGGCCGTTGCCCATGCCTGCCGGGACTACCGTGCCGTCCTCCCGGACGTCCTTGACATGGAGGTACTCCATGTAAGGCTCCAGCATATCCCAGGCTTTCAGGGTGTCCTGGCCGCACTGGAGGTAATTGGCCGGGTCAAAGACGCATTTTAATTCCGGGAAGTTTTGGTGGATGTCCAGGCACCGGGCGGCGGTGTCGCCGTAAATGCCCTTTTCGTTCTCGTGGCAGAGGAGGATGCCGCTGCCCTTGGCCGCGTCGCAGAATTTCCCCAGCCGGTCAAAAACCAGCTCCCGGCAGAGATCCGCTTCCCCTTTGGGGCAGAAGAAGCTGAACATCCGGATGTGGGTAGTCCCCAGGATATCAGCCAGCTCCAGGGTGTGCTTCATTTTGTCCAGATGGGGCGCGAATTCGTCCCCCACGCTGATCTTCCCCAAAGGCGAGCCGATGGCCCAGACGGAAATGCCGCCGTTGTCCAGCTCCTTTTTCAGTTCCTTTGCTTCCTCTAAGGTCAGGTCTACAATATTTTTGCCGTTGACCCCCCGGACTTCCAGGTGGGTCATGCCGTTTTCCTGCAAGGCTTTGATTTGCTCGCTGACTGCGGAACCGGCTTCGTCCGCAAAGGCGGAAAGAATGAATTTTTTCATGATGAACCCCTCTCTTATTGGTAAATTAAGGCTTCCAGGTTGTCGTGGAACACCTTGGCCGTCAGTTTATATGCGTTTTCGTCCTCCAAAAACTCGCCGTCCTCGATCCATTTGCCCAGAACCGAGCAGAAAATCCGCCGGAAATAGTCGTGGCGGGCGTAGGAAAGGAAGCTGCGGGAGTCGGTGAGCATCCCCAAGAAGGCGGACAGGTCGCCTACCTGGGCGATGTTTTCAATCTGTTCCATGATGCCCTTCTTGTGGTCGCAGAACCACCAGGCCGCGCCGCAGATAACCCCCCGGAAGCTGCCTGCAATGGTGGCAAGGGCGGGGCAGGCGGTGGGGTTTAAGGAGTAGAGGATGGTTTTAGGTAGTTCCCCTCGGGAATCCGCATAGTCCAAAATGGCTACAATGTCATCGGAGGGCACGGCGTCCCGGATGGAATCGCCGCCGCAGTCCGGGCCGATAGCGGCGAACATGGCGGAATTGGTGTTGCGCTTTACGGCAATGTGCATCTGCATGACCAAATCCCGTTTTTTGTATTCCCCGGCCAGCCAGCAGTAGCAGAAGCCTAAGAATTTGTGGAATTCCGCATCGCTGATTGTTTCGCCCCGGAGGGCCTTTTCCAAAGCCTTGGCCGCTTCTTCCTCCGTCCCGATGGCGGAAGGGAAGGTTTCAATGCCCACGTCGGTGAATTTGCAGCCCATGGAGCAGAAGAAATCCAGCCGTTTTAACACCGCTTCCTTCCAGGAGGCAAAATCCGTGACGGGCATTCCGGCGGCGTTGGACAGCCGGGAGATATAGCCTTTGTAGCCGGGCTTGGTGATGCTCAACAGGGTGTCGGGCCGGAAAGCCGGGGTGACAACAGTGGGGAAGGAGGCGTCCTCTGCAATGAGCTTGTGGTATTCCAAAGAATCCGCCGGGTCGTCGGTGGTGGACAGGTACTCCACATTGGAAGCAACAATGAGCTTCCGGGGGGACAGATGTTTTTCCCGGATAACGGCGTTGGCTTTCTCCCGGATGGACGCGGCGGTTTTGCCGTTTAAGGGGGTGTCAATGCCGAAAAAGAGCCGCAGCTCCATGTGGGTCCAGTGATAAAGGGGGTTCCCGGCGGCTGTGGCCAGGGCCTCGGCGTATTTCTGGAACTTTTCGCCCCAGGAAGCGTCCCCGGTGATGTATTTTTCCTCAATGCCGTGGCAGCGCATAAGCCGCCATTTGTAGTGGTCGCCGCCTAAGAACATCTCGCCGATGTCGGAAAATTCCTGGTCCTCGTAAATTTCTTTTGGGGACAGATGGCAGTGATAGTCGATAATGGGCAGGTCCTTGCAGGCGTGATACAGCCGCGCCGCCGCATCGCTGGCCAGCAGGTAACGGGGCCCCATAAATTCGCTCATATGATCCACTCCGCTTTCTTTGAAATTTGCATATTGCAGCGTATCTTCATTATATCCCACTTTTTTTCACAATACCATAGCGAAAATAAGCGGAAAGGATTGTAAATCCGGCGGACTTCCCGAAACGTTTCAGCATTTTACGCGGGCCGGAACGTTTCGGGAAATTCGGCGGGACGGGAAACTGTCGCGAATAAATTCGCGACGTCCCCTACAATCCCAACGAAAAGGCCGCAATAATTTTGTAGGGGCGGGGTTTCCCCGCCCGCGTATAACAACGAAATGTTTTGAAAAAACGCTGGGTTTGGTTTCCCATACTCACCGGAAGAACGGTTTACGAAGGACGGTTTTTCTGTGGGAATAGCCGATTTTTTGGAAAAGGTGGAAAAAATACGCCGTTTCCGTTGTCAAAAGGGCGAAAAATTATTATAATAAATAAGATGTGTGTATGAGATGAGGAAAGGATGAGGTTGATGAATCGAATCGGATTTGACAATGAGAAATACTTGGAGCTTCAGTCCCGGCGCATTCGGGAACGGATCGCCCAATTTGACAATAAACTGTATTTGGAGTTCGGCGGCAAGCTGTTTGACGACTTTCATGCCTCCCGGGTGCTGCCGGGGTTTGCGCCGGACAGCAAGGTGAAGATGCTTTTGCAGATGAAGGATTCCGCGGAAATCGTCATTGTGATCAACGCGGCGGACATCGAGAAAAACAAGGTCCGGGGGGATTTGGGCATCACTTATGACGTGGACGTCCTCCGGCTTATGGACGCCTTCCACAGCATCGGGCTGTATGTGGGCAGCGTGGTCATCGCCCAGTATTCCGGCCAGCCTGCGGCGGACGCCTTCCGCAAGCGCCTGGAATCTTTGAAGGTGCGGACCTACCTGCATTACCCCATCGCCGGGTACCCCGCCAATATCCCCTTAATTGTCAGCGACGACGGCTACGGCAAAAACGAGTATATCGAAACCACCCGGCCTTTAGTGGTCATTACGGCTCCCGGCCCCGGCAGCGGCAAAATGGCCACCTGCCTTTCTCAGCTTTACCACGAGTACAAACGGGGGATTAAGGCCGGGTACGCCAAGTTTGAAACCTTCCCCATCTGGAACCTCCCGCTGAAGCACCCGGTAAACCTGGCCTACGAGGCGGCCACGGCGGACTTAAACGACGTCAATATGATCGACCCCTTCCACCTGGAAGCCTACGGCGAAACCACCGTCAACTACAACCGGGATGTGGAGATTTTCCCGGTCTTAAACGCCATTTTCGAGAAAATCGCCGGGGAAAGCCCCTATAAATCCCCCACGGACATGGGCGTCAATATGGCCGGTTACTGCATCGTGGACGACGACGCGGTGAAAGATGCCTCCCGCCAGGAGATTATCCGCCGGTACTACCACGCCCTCTGCGACCAGCGCACCGGTAGAGGGGAAGCGGAGGCGGTTTATAAAGTGGAACTGCTGATGAAGCAGGCCAAGGTGGACGTAGAGGACCGGCCTGTTGTCCAGGCGGCTGTGAAGCGGGCGGAGGAAACCGGTTTCCCGGCGGCGGCCATTGAGCTGCCCGACGGGCGCATCGTCACCGGCAAGACTTCCTCCCTGCTGGGGGCTTCTTCCGCGGCGCTTTTAAACGCGCTGAAAGAGCTGGGCGGCATCCCCGACCACCTGCACCTGATTTCTCCGGCCACTATTGAGCCGATCCAGGATTTGAAGGTGCGGCATCTGGGCAACCACAACCCCCGGCTCCACACGGACGAAATCCTCATCGCCCTGTCCATCAGCGCGGTGACCAACGAAACGGCGGCTTTGGCCCTGGCCCAGCTGGAAAAGCTCAAAGGCTGCGAGGCCCATTCCTCCGTCATCCTCTCTCAGGTGGACGATTCCGTGTTCCGCAAGCTGGGCGTCAATCTGACCTGCGAGCCGGTTTACCAGACCAAAAAGCTTTACCATAAATAATCGCAAAACAGGGGCGTCCTTGGCGGACCCCTGTTTTTTCTGTAAATCTGGTCCCTACAGATGTGTTTTCGTTTGGCTTGAAAAACCGATGGAAGATGAAACCTGCCGATGAAACCTGCCCATGACGGCAATTTATTTGCGGCGAATAATTTTGCCATCCAGCGGTTCCCCTCGACGCTGTGCGGCTGCGTCGCGTCGTCAAGCTAGCTTGACGACAAACAGCGGGGTTACCCCGCCGGCGGGATGAACCGCCGTTTTCGGGACAGGTTCCCCGCAGTTTTTGTACAATCAAACGATAATAGGATTGTAGGGGACGGGTTTCCCGTCCCGCGATTTTTCCAAAATATTACGGTGTTTTTGCGGGGAACCCCTTGATAGGGTTCCCCACGGCCAAACAGTCCACCGGACTATTTGGCCTCCCCTCCTGATCTTTTTCGATTATGGAGATTCCGTTTTCTGCGGAAAACGGCCAAAGGCCCTGCCTTTGGAATCCGCCCCCTTTTGAAAAAGGTGGACGAAAACTTTTCTTTTCTCTCAACGATAGGAAGTAGCTTTATCGAGCCGTTGTCGTGTATCACAACGGCTTATGCAGTCGGTGCGATGCTGTGCGGCCGCGTCGAATTGGCCGCGGGGCCTCCCCGCCGCCTGGTTGACAGGAAACGGAAAATATTATAAAATAAAAGGTACGGCTTTGGGCAGACTGTGAGAAACCCTCAGCAAAAATACAAATGGGAGGCTGTCATGGCAAAACGAAATCAGGTTTACGGCAATTCGAGCATTTCGTCCTTAAAAGGCGCGGACCGGGTGCGGAAACGCCCCGCCGTTATTTTCGGTTCGGACGGGCTGGAAGGCTGTGAACATTCTTTTTTTGAGATCCTGTCCAACTCCATCGACGAGGCCCGGGCGGGCTTCGGCACCAAAATCCTGGTGACCCGCTACGCGGACAATTCTTTGGAAGTCCAGGATTTCGCCCGGGGCATCCCGGTGGACTGGAACCCCAATGAACAGCGTTACAACTGGGAACTGGTGTTCTGCGAGCTTTACGCCGGCGGCAAATACAAAAACGGCGGGGACAGCTACGAATATTCCTTAGGGCTAAACGGCCTTGGCTCCTGCGCTACCCAGTATTCCTCCGAATATTTTGACGTCCAGGTCATCCGGGACGGCTTTGAGTATAACCTCCACTTTGAAAAAGGCTCCCTGGTGGGGGAAATGCAGAAAACCCCCACAAACTCCAAAAAAACCGGCACCCGGCAGAAATGGCGGCCGGATTTGGAGGTCTTTACCGATATCAATATCCCTTCGGAATTCTTCCTGGACACCCTGAAAAAACAGGCGGTGGTGAACCCCGGCCTGACCTTTGAGTTCACCGACTACACCCCGGAGGGCAAGAAAACCTACACCTTCTGCTATGAAAACGGCCTCACCGACTATTTAAAGGAACGTTTGGGGGAGGAGGAAGCCCTCACCGACATCCAGTATTGGGAAGCGGAACGGGTGGGCCGGGACCGGGAGGACAAGCCCGATTACAAGGTGAAGCTTTCGGTGGCGGTGGCCTTTTCCAACCGGGTTCAGTTTACGGAATATTACCACAATTCCAGCTTCTTAGAGCACGGCGGTTCCCCGGAACGGGCGGTGCGCCAGGCTTTTGTGTCCCAGATCGACGCTTATTTGAAGCAGCAGGGGAAATACCTGAAAAACGAAAGCAAAATCAATTACAGCGATGTGGAGGACTGCCTGGCCCTGGTTTCCTCCTCCTTCTCCACCCAGACTTCCTATGAAAACCAGACCAAAAAGGCCATCAACAACAAGTTTATTTACGAGGCCATGACGGAATTCTTAAAGCACCAGCTGGAAATCTGGTTTTTGGAAAACCCGGTGGAAGCAAACAAAATCGCCGAACAGATCTTAGTCAACAAGCGCAGCCGGGAAAACGCCGAGAAAACCCGCTTAAACATTAAAAAGAAGCTCCAGGGCACCATCGACCTGGCCAACCGGGTACAGAAATTCATCGACTGCCGCACTAAGGACGTCTCCGCCCGGGAGCTGTTCATCGTGGAGGGCGACTCGGCGCTGGGTTCCGTAAAGCTCTCCCGGGACGCGGAATTTCAGGCTATTATCCCGGTCCGGGGCAAGATTTTAAACTGCCTGAAAGCGGACTACGATAAAATCTTCAAAAACGAGATCATCACCGACCTGTTAAAGGTCTTAGGCTGCGGCGTGGAGGTCAAATCCAAGGCCAACAAGGAGCTTTCCAACTTTGACTTAAATAACCTGCGCTGGAACAAGGTGGTCATCTGCACCGACGCCGATTACGACGGCTTCCAGATCCGCACCCTGATCCTCACCATGCTCTACCGCCTGACCCCCACCCTCATTGAAAAAGGGTATGTGTATATTGCCCAGACCCCTCTTTATGAAATCACCACCAAAAAGCGCACCTATTTCGCCTACAACGAGCAGGAACGGGGCCAGATTATGGACATGATCGGCGATGAGAAATTCACCATCCAGCGGTCCAAGGGCCTTGGCGAAAACGACCCGGAAATGATGGCCCTGACCACCATGAACCCCAAAACCCGCCGGGCAATCAAGGTCACGCCGGAGGGGGCCGCCCAGACTGCCGCCCTCTTTGAGCTGCTGCTGGGGGACGACCTCCAGGGGCGCAAGGACATGATCGCCGAACACGGCCACGAATACCTGGATATGCTGGATATTTCCTGAAAGGAGCGCCAATATGCCCAAAAAACAGAAAGAAACCCCGAAAACGGCGCTGGAAACCGCCTATATCAAGGACGCCGGGCTGGTGGTCCAGCAGCCCATTACCGAAACCCTGATGGAAAACTACATGCCCTACGCCATGAGCGTTATTGTGTCCCGGGCTTTGCCGGAAATCGACGGCTTCAAGCCCGCCCACCGGAAGCTCCTGTACACCATGTACCTGATGGGGCTGTTAAACGGCCCCCGGACCAAGTCGGCAAACGTAGTGGGCCAGACCATGAAATTAAACCCCCACGGCGACCAGACCATTTACGAAACCATGGTGCGCCTGGCCAGAGGCAACGAGTCCCTTCTGCACCCTTATGTGGATTCCAAGGGGAACTTCGGCAAGGCCTATTCCCGGGACATGGCCTACGCCGCCTCCCGTTACACGGAGGTGAAGCTGGAGAAAATCGCCGGGGAGCTTTTTAAGGACATCGGCAAGGACACGGTGGATTTTGTCCCCAACTACGACAACACCATGACGGAACCCACCCTGTTCCCGGCTACCTTCCCCTCTATTTTGGTCAACTCCAACGTGGGCATCGCCGTTTCCATGGCCAGTTCCATCTGCCCTTTTAACCTGGCGGAGGTCTGCGAAACCACGGTGCAGCTTTTGAAAAACCCGGATTTTGACGTCACCGAAACCTTAAAAGGCCCGGATTTCCCCGGCGGCGGCTATCTCATCCTAAACCCCGAGGAATTCCGGAAGGTCTGCGAAACCGGCCGCGGCTCCCTGCGGATCCGGGGACGCTACCAGTACGATAAATCCGCTAACTGCATTGAGATCACCGAAATCCCGCCTACCACCACGGTGGAGGTCATTATCGACAAGATGATCGACCTGGTGAAATCCGGCAAAGTCCGGGAAATCTCCGACATTCGGGACGAAACCGACCTTTCCGGCTTAAAAATCGCCGTGGAGCTGAAGCGGGGCGCCGACCCGGACAAGCTCATGAACCGGCTGTTCAAAATGACCCCCTTGGAGGATACCTATTCCTGCAACTTCAACGTCCTCATTGACGGCGTGCCCAAGGTGCTGGGAGCCAAGGGGATTTTGCTGGAGTGGATCAATTTCCGCCAGAACTGCGTTGCCCGCCGGGTGAAATTCGACCTGAAAAAAGCGCAGGACAAGCTGCATTTGTTACAAGGTTTAGGGAAAATCCTGCTGGACATCGACAAGGCCATCCACATCGTCCGGGAAACCGAGGACGAGGAAGAAGTGGTGCCCAACCTGATGATGGGCTTCGGCATTGACGAAATCCAGGCGGAATATGTGGCGGAAATCAAGCTGCGTCACTTGAACCGGCAGTACATTTTGGACCGGCTCACGGAAACCAAGGACCTGGAAAACGCCATTGCGGAGATGCAGGACATTCTGGAAAGCCCCCGGAAAATCAAGAAAATCATCATCACCGAATTGCAGGAGGTGTCCAGAAAATACGGCCAGCCCCGGAAAACCCTGTTCCTGTACGCCGACGAAACGGACGACGGCGGGGAAGAAGAGGAGATCCCGGATTACCCCGTCCACCTGTTTGTGACGGCGGAAGGGTATTTCAAAAAGATTCTGCCCCAGTCTTTGCGGATGAGCGGCGCCCAGAAGCTCAAAGAGGGGGATGAAATCCGGGTGGAAGTCGAGTCCACCAACCGGGCGGAGCTTCTGTTTTTTACTGATAAATGCCAGGTGTACAAGGCCAAGGCCAGCGATTTCACCGAGACGAAAGCCAGCGTCATGGGGGATTACATCCCTTCCCGGCTGGGCTTCGACGAAGGGGAACGGCTGGTGGAAACAGTGATTACCCTGGACTATAAAGGGGATGTGCTGTTCTTCTTTGAAAACGGCAAGGTGTCCAAGGTGCCTTTGTCCGCCTATGAAACCAAGACCAACCGCCGCAAGCTCCAGAAGGCTTATTCGGACAAATCGCCCCTGCTGGCGGTTTCCGTTCCGCAGGAGGGACAGGAATACATCCTTACTTCCAGCCAAAAGCGCAAGCTGATCTTCAATCCGGCCATGATCGCCGTCAAGGCCACTCGGGACAACCAGGGAGTTGCCGTTATGACCTTGAAAAAGAACGGCTTTGTGGAAAAAGTGGAGACCCTGACGGAACAGTCCTTTGTAAACCCCAACCGTTACCGCACCAAGACCCTGCCTGCTGCCGGCGGGATTGTCCGGGAGGAGGATTTAGGGGAACAACTGACCTTAGCCGGCGAATAAACGCCCCGAAATTGCACCGAAAACCGCTGCTTAGAAAATCTCCGGGCAGCGGTTTTTTGGCAGATCCGCACGTCAATCCTGCGAGAAATTCGGCCTCAAAGCCCGAAAATTGGGCATGTTCCGGGCTTTTGAAAAAAAGAAGAAAAAAATTAAAAAAAGTGTTGACAAGCCGCTCTTGTTCTGATATAATAGTATACGTTCCGAGGGAAACCTCACCGAGGACGGCAGCCCCAAAATTGAACAGATGCAGATGTGGCGGAATTGGCAGACGCGCTACTTTGAGGTGGTAGTGAGTATTCCTCGTGTGGGTTCAAGTCCCGTCATCTGCACCAATATGCGGATATGGCGGAATTGGCAGACGCGCTAGATTCAGGTTCTAGTGACTTCACGGTCATACAGGTTCAAGTCCTGCTATCCGCACCAGCGGCGAATCGCCGCAGATGAACGCGCACTCACATTGGT
>DVJP01000065.1 GCA_018716725.1 Candidatus Merdivicinus excrementipullorum
GCAGCGGTCTTTTCAGCGCTTGCAAACAGCTCTTCCGCACGGGCCGGGTTGGACCGGGCCAGGGCGTTGTAGCGGACTTCGTTCATGATGAAGTCTTTGTAAGACATGGTGGGAGCCTTGCTGTCCAGATGGAAGGGGTTCTTGCCCTCGTCAGCCAGACGGGGATCGAACCGGAACAGGTGCCAGTAGCCGGCGTCAACAGCCTTCTTCTCTTCATCCTGCGCGTGTACCATACCGCCCTTGATGCCGTGGTTGATACAGGGAGCGTAAGCGATGATGAGGGACGGGCCGTGGTAGCTTTCCGCTTCCAGGAAGGCCTTCAGGCACTGGTTGCGGTCAGCGCCCATGGAAACCTGAGCGGTGTAAACGTAGCCGTAGCTCATGGCGATGGCAGCCAGGTCTTTCTTCTTGACCTCTTTACCAGCGGCAGCGAACTGGGCGATAGCGCCGGTAGGAGTGGATTTGGAGGACTGGCCGCCGGTGTTGGAGTAAACCTCGGTGTCGAATACCAGAATGTTTACATCCTGACGGGAAGCGATGACGTGGTCAAGGCCGCCGAAGCCGATGTCGTAAGCCCAGCCGTCGCCGCCGAAGATCCAGATGGACTTCTTAGCCAGGTAATCCTTGCTGTCCAGGATCTCCTTGGATTCCTCGCAGCCGTTGGCCGCATAGCCTTCCAGGACCTTCACCAGGGCGTCGGCAGCGGAACGGTTGGTGGCGCCGCAGTCGATGGAGTTCAGGTAAGCGTCAAAGACAGCCTTATCGTCGCCCTCAACCTTAGCAGCCAGAGCCTCTACCTTGCGGATCGCAGCTTTGCGGATGGTGTCCTGGGCTAAGAACATGCCGTAGCCGTATTCCGCGTTGTCCTCGAACAGGGAGTTGGCCCAAGCGGGACCGAAGCCGGCTTTGTTGGTGGTGTAAGGAGTAGCAGGCGCGGAGCCGCCCCAAATGGAGGAGCATCCGGTGGCGTTGGAGATATACATCCGGTCGCCGTAGAGCTGGGTTACCAGCTTGGCGTAAGGAGTTTCGCCGCAGCCAGCGCAAGCGCCGGAGAACTCAAGCAGAGGCTGGCGGAACTGAGAGCCTTTGATGGTGTTCTCTTTGAATTTCTCCAGAACCTCGGGTTTCTCGGGCATATCGAAGAGGAAGTTGTAAACCGCCTGCTGGGGCATTTCGCCTTCCAGAGACTGCATGGTCAGCGCCTTCTCGCCCTTCTTGCCGGGGCAGGTGGCGGCGCAGACGCCGCAGCCGGTGCAGTCCAGAACAGAGATGCCGATGGCAAACTTCTTGTCGGGCATGCCGGTCATGGCAGTGAACTTGGTGCCTTCGGGAGCGTTTGCCACGTCAGCGTCGTCCATGGCGTACAGACGGATAACAGCGTGGGGGCAGACATAAGAGCAGAAGCCGCACTGGATGCAGTTGTCGGGGTTCCAGGAAGGAACATCCACGGCGATACCGCGTTTCTCGTAAGCAGCGGTGCCCTGGGGGAAGGTGCCGTCGGTGCGGTCGCCCATAAAGGTGGAAACAGGCAGGCGATCGCCCTTCTGGTCGTTGACGGGGATCACGATGTCGTTTACGAAGTCAACCAGATGCTTGTTGGAGCCGGTTGCAACTTCGGGGGCATGGGAATCCTCGGCGTTCTTCCAGGATTCGGGGACTTTCACTTCGTGGATGCCCTGCGCGCCGGCGTCGATGGCGTCGTGGTTCATCTTAACGATAGCGTCGCCCTTCTTGGAGTAAGAAGCGGTAGCGGCATCCTTCATGTACTTGATGGCGTCTTCCTCGGGGAGGATCTTGGCCAGTTTGAAGAACGCGGACTGGAGGACGGTGTTGATGCGGCCGCCCAGACCGATTTCCTTACCGATCTTGATACCGTCGATGGTGTAGAACTTGATGTCGTTGTTGGCAATCAGGCGTTTTACCTGGCCGGGCAGGTGCTGCTCCAGCTCCTCGTCGGACCACTGGCAGTTCAGCAGGAAGGTGCCGCCCTTCTTGACATCCTCAACGATGGGGTACTTGGAGATGTAAGCGGGGTTGTGGCAGGCAACAAAGTCAGCCTGGTTGATATAGTAGGTGGATTTGATCTTGGACTTACCAAACCGCAGATGGGAAATGGTAACGCCGCCGGACTTCTTGGAGTCGTAAGCGAAGTACGCCTGGGCGTTCATGTCGGTGTGGTCGCCGATGATCTTGATGGAGTTCTTGTTGGCGCCGACAGTGCCGTCAGAGCCGAGGCCCCAGAATTTGCAGGAGATAATGTCCTTGGGGGTGGTGTCCAGAACTTCGCCTACAGGCAGGGACAGGTGGGTCACATCGTCCTCAATGCCGATGGTGAAGCGTTTCTTCTCGGTGTTCTCGTAAACAGCCTTGATCTGGGCAGGGGTGGTGTCCTTGGAGCCAAGGCCGTAGCGGCCGGTGTAAACGGGAACATTGTGGAACTTGGTGTCCTTGAGGGCGGCCACAACGTCCAGGTACAGGGGTTCGCCCAGGGAGCCAGGCTCTTTGGTGCGGTCCAGAACGGAGATCTGTTTCACAGACTCGGGGATAGCCGCAACCAGGTGAGAAGCGGAGAAGGGCCGGTACAGACGGACTTTCACCAGGCCGTATTTGCCGCCGTTGGAGTTTAAGTAGTCAATGGTCTCCTCGATGGTGTCGCAGACGGAGCCCATGGCGATGATGACATGTTCCGCATCGGGAGCGCCGTAGTAGTTGAAGAGCTGGTAGTTGGTGCCCAGTTTCGCGTTGACTTTGCCCATGTATTCCTCAACCAGGGTGGGGATGGCGTCGTAGTAGGTGTTGCAAGCCTCGCGAGCCTGGAAGAAGATGTCGGGGTTCTGAGCGGTACCGCGGAGGACAGGATGGTTGGGGTTCAGAGCCCGGTTGCGGAAAGCTTTGACAGCCTCCATGTCAACCATGTCTTTCAGGTCCTCATAATCCCAAACCTCGATTTTCTGCAGCTCGTGGGAGGTGCGGAAGCCGTCGAAGAAGTTTAAGAAGGGGACGCGGCCTTTAATGGCGGTGCAGTGGGCGACGGGGGTCAGGTCCATAACCTCCTGGGGGTTGCCTTCGCAGAGCATGGCGAAGCCGGTCTGACGGCAGGCGTACACGTCGGAGTGGTCGCCGAAGATGGACAGAGCGTGGCTTGCCAGAGCGCGGGCGGAAACGTTGATAACGCCGGGCAGCAGCTCGCCGGCCATTTTGTACATATTGGGGATCATCAGCAGAAGGCCCTGGGAAGCGGTGAAGGTGGTGGTCAGGGCGCCGGCGGCCAGAGAGCCGTGCACGGTGCCGGCAGCGCCAGCCTCAGACTGCATTTCCACTACGCGGACTTTTTCGCCGAAGATGTTTTCTTTGCCTTCAGCAGCCCATTTGTCCGTGACTTCCGCCATGACGGAAGAAGGGGTAATGGGGTAGATCGCAGCAACGTCGGTATACGCATAGGAAACGTGAGCCGCAGCGTTGTTGCCGTCCATGGTTTTCATTTTTCTTGCCATGTTTTTATATCCTCCTTGAAAATTGATACACAGCGTCAGCAGGATGCCCAAACAAGGCAACAAAGGTCTGCTTGCACAGGCCTTGCACCAAGGGTTTTATTCTGACTCTGCCGGCAGTTTCCCACCGTTGCTTGCGCTGAAAAACTGGGGCCAGCCAGAGAACCTGTCCCCAATTTCTCTGCAACAACTATCTTTGTTCATTTTATCACGATTTTCAAAAAAAGTAAAGGGCGAAAAAGGATTTTTGTCCCCGATTCCGCCCTTTAATTCCCAAACAAATTGTAAACATTTCACAGCCCGGAAAAGCCTTCCAAAATCCCGCCGTTATTCCCCATTTTCCCCGGAAAACAGCTCCCCGGCAAGCTCCTTTGCCTGCTCTGAATATTCCGGTGGCACATAGAAGGAATACCGTTCCAAAAGGGGTCCCACCCGGTCGCTGAGCCCGCCGCCCAGGGCCTTCTGGATTACAAAGGGAACGCCGTTTTGCTTTAAGACGTCCGCCAGCATTTCGCCCCATATAGGTTCCTTTTCCGTCAGAAAACAATAGGCCTCTTCTTTTTCCTGGGGACTGCCGCCGTTTTTCCGGTCTGCCAACAAATTTTTCAAATTCATTTTCACTCCCCCTTGTTTCACTGGTACACATCGCATTGGTTTACTATTTTTATCATACTCCCATTTTATGTTTTTGTCAATTTTGATTTATAGAAGTTGTTTGAAACGATAAAGGCGGGATTTCTCCGGGTCTGGACAAAAGGGGCGCTTTTTGGTACAATAAATAGCAAAGCAAAGTTTTCGTCCGGCAGCTTGGGAGGTTTCGCGCGTTGATTTATGTAACAGGGGATATCCACGGGGATATGAGCCGGTTTCAGGTTCCGGCGGTGAAAAAGTTGAAGGAAAAAGATGTGCTCATCGTCTGCGGCGACTTCGGTTTCGTCTGGGACGGCTCCAAAAAGGAGCAGAAGCTTTTGCAGAAAATCGGCAAGCGCAAACATGACACAGTTTTTGTGGAGGGCTGCCACGACAACTACGACCTTCTGCGGGAATACCCCAAGGTCCCTTACCGGGGCGGGACTGCCCGGAAAATTTCCGGCAACGTCTATCAGCTTCTGCGGGGGGAGATTTACGAGATCTGCGGCAAAAAGGTCTTTGCCTTCGGCGGCGGGGACAGCGAGGAGCAGTCCTTAAACGGCAGCCGCTGGTGGCCGGAGGAGCAGCCCTCCGAGGAGGAGCAGGCCTACGGGGTGGAAAACCTGCGGAAATGCCGGGGACAGGTGGACATCATCGTCACCCACGACGCCCCGGCGGTGATCAAGCAGTTTATCCGCATGGAGGACACGGAGGCCAGCTGTATTCACATGTATTTGGATTATATCGCCAAGCAGTGCGATTTTAAGGAGTGGTATTTCGGCCGGTACCATATGGATAAAGTGGTGCCGCCCCGGTATTACGCCATGTTCCAGGAGATCCGCCCTGCGGGGGAACCCCGCAGTTAAGTCGACGCGGCCGTTGTATCTCGCGACAGGCTTCGGCTGGCGCAGACAAGCTGCGTCTCTGGGGGACTCAATCCCGTTTTTGCTGTGAAAAAGGGAACCCCGCAGTTTGTCGTCAAACTAGTTTGACGACGCGATGCGGCCGTACAGCCTTTATCCGGCCGCATAAGCCGTTGTGATACACGACAACGGCTCGGTACTGTTGTTTTCTGCCGATATAGTGAAAGAAAGCGGACGTTGATGCGGCCGTTGTATCTCGCGACAGGCTTCGGCTGGCGCAGACAAGCTGCGCCTCTGGAGGTATCAGCCCCGTTCAAGATACTGGTGTAGGGGACGGGTTTCCCGTCCCGCCGTTTTTTCCAAAACGTTTTATGCGGACCGGGCAACCCGGCCCCTACCACCGTCTCGTAACAATTGTACGGTAAGAAATAAAATCTAAAAATTCGCCATCCAACGGTTGGATAGACACAGAGCGGCCGCGGCGGATTATCGCCGGCGATTGGCCGGAAAAGAAACCCCGCATGGTTTTCCATGCGGGGTAAAATTAATTCAAGTCAGAATATTTTCAAGAGAGGAAAAGAGACCCTTGAGGGTTAGGTTGAGATTTTGGCGCACAGGGCGCGCCGGGAGGATTCCGGGGCCGAGGCCAGAAGGGCCATGGCGCATTCCCGGGCGTCGAAAGCCGGAAGCTTCAGCCGCTCCTCAAAATACCGGCACAATGCCTGGTAATCGGCTTCATAGCGGGAAACTAATCCACAGCCGGCTTCGGTCAGCCGGAGCCCTTGGGCGTTGCTTCGGGAAAGGAGGCCTTCTTTGGAAAACGCCGCCAGCATCCGGCAGGCAGACGGCCGGGCCACCCCCAGCTGCACTGCAACGTCGATGCACCGGACCTTTCCCTTCTGGGCCTGGGTCAGCTCCGAAATAGTCAGCAGGTAGCGGAGCTTTGCCGCGGTGATTTCCAAAAAGATTCCCCCCTTCTTCCATATCATTCATTCCTTTTTTTCGGAATGGCGCTGGCAGGAGTGGCCGCAGTGGGAGCAGCCGCCGGAACAGCCGATGCACTTCCCGGCCTTTTTCTGCCGGACTACGGAAATGATGGCTAAAATAATCAGGACTGCAATGACAGCGGCAATCAAAATGCTGGGAAGATTCATCATATACGTTCCCTCCTTACGCTTTTTTGGATACGGGGATTCTGCTGGTCAGGGTTTGGGATTCCTTATAGGGGCGGAACAGCAGGAAGAGGAACAATACTACCAGCAGGATGGCCGCAATGGTGCCGATTCCGAAGCCGCCGCCGGTGAAGAACGTCCCCAGCTGGTAAATGCACAGGGAAACGGCGTAAGCAAAGAGGGTTTGGTAGCCAATGGCGATCCAGGTCCACTTGGCGGAGCCCATTTCCCGGTGGATGGCCCCGATAGCCGCGAAGCAGGGGGCGCACAGGAGGTTGAATACCAAGAAGGAGTAAGCGGACAGGGCAGTAAAGACCTGGGGCATGGTCCCCCAGAATTCCGCGCCGTCTTCCGCCACCTCGGCAAAGCCGAAGAGGACCCCGAAGGTGGTTACCACGTTTTCCTTGGCGACAAGCCCGGTGATAGCCGCCACAGCCGCCCGCCAGTCGCCCCAGCCAAGGGGAGCGAACAGGAAGGCCAGGACGCCGCCGATAGAGGCCAGGATGGATTCCCCGGCGTCCACCATCTGGAACTGCCAGTTAAAGCTTTGCAGGAACCAGATAACAACGGTGGAAAGGAAAATGATGGTGCCGGCCTTTTTTACAAAGGCTTTGGCCCGGTCCCACATGTGGATGAGAAGCCCTTTAATGGTGGGCAGGTGGTAGGCGGGAAGCTCCATAACAAAGGGAGCCGGATCCCCCGCGAAAAGCTTGGTTTTCTTTAAGATAATGCCGGACACAATGATGGCGCCGAAGCCCACAAAATAGGCGGATGGGGCCACCCACCAGGCCCCGCCGAACAGGGCGCCGGCAATCAGGGCGATAATGGGAATCTTTGCGCTGCAGGGCACAAAGGTGGTGGTCATAATGGTCATTTTCCGGTCCCGGTCGTTTTCAATGGTGCGGGAGGCCATGACACCGGGCACGCCGCAGCCGGTGCCGATGAGCATGGGGATAAAGGACTTGCCGGAAAGGCCGAACTTCCGGAAAATCCGGTCCATAACGAAGGCAATCCGGGCCATGTAGCCGCAGTCCTCTAAAATGGCCATGCAGAGGAACAGCACCATCATCTGGGGCAGGAAGCCCAAAACCGCGCCGATGCCGCCGATAATGCCGTCCAGAACCAACGAGGAGAGCCAGGCCGGGGAGTTTGCCGCCGTCAGCCAGCCTTCCACTGTGGGCGGGATGATTTCACCGAACAGGACGTCGTTGACCCAGTCGGTCATCATAGTGCCCACAGTGGAGATGGAGATGAAGTAAACCAAAAACATGACCACGGCGAAAATGGGAAGGCCCAGCCAGCGGTTGGTGACAATGTGGTCGATTTTGTCGCTGGTGGTCAGGGAACGGGGCTTTTTCTTAAAGCAGTTCTGCAAGACCTTCGCGATGTACTGGTAACGCTCGTTGGTGATAATGCTTTCCGCGTCGTCGTCCAGGGCGGCTTCCGCTTTTTTCACCACAGCTTCGATCTGCTCCTTCTGCCCGGCGGTGAGGGTCAGGGCCGCCGCGGCTTTTTCATCCCGTTCAAAAAGCTTGATGGTGTACCACCGCAGCTGCCGGGCGTTGCAGGAGCCTTCCAAAATTTTGGAAATTTCCCCCAGGTATCCCTCCACTTCCTCCGAAAAGGTCTGGGGGGAGGGGATTTCCCGGGAGCGGGCTAAGGACACCGCTTTTTCCGCGGCCGCCTTGCTGCCGGAGCCTTTTAAGGCGCTGGTTTCCACAATGGGGCAGCCCAAAGCGGCGGATAATTTGCCGGTGTCGATTTTGTCGCCGTTTTTATGGACAATGTCCATCATGTTTAAGGCGATGACCATGGGGGCGCCCACTTCCAGAAGCTGGGTGGTCAGGTACAGGTTCCGTTCCAGATTGGAGGCGTCCACGATGTTTAAAATGACGTCCGGCTTGTCGTTTACCAGGTAATTCCGGGAAACGACCTCCTCCAAGGTGTAGGGGGACAGGGAATAGATGCCGGGCAGGTCCTGAATCTGGACGTCCGGGCTGCCTTTCAGCTTGCCCTCTTTCTTTTCCACAGTGACGCCGGGCCAGTTGCCCACATACTGGGAACTGCCGGTCAGGTCGTTGAACATGGTGGTTTTCCCGCAGTTGGGATTGCCGGCCAGCGCAATTTTACAGGCCATAACGCTTCTCCTTTCGGCATAAGTTAACTTTAACTAACTGAATGCCCTAAAATATGCAGCCGCAAATGTACGGCTGCTTTTACAGTACTTCAATCATTTCGCAGTCGGCCTTCCGCAGAGAAAGCTCGTAACTGCGGACGTTGACCTCCACCGGGTCCCCTAAGGGGGCCACCTTGCGGACAAAAACTTCCGTCCCTTTGGTGATGCCCATGTCCATAATCCGGCGTTTGACTGCGCCCTCCCCGTGGAGTTTCACCACCTTGACGGTCTGGCCGGGTTTGATTTCCCGCAGAGTTTTCATCGTATATTCTCCCTTCCTAAATCATGATCCGGTTCGCCATGCTTTTGTCCAGGGCGATCCGGCTGTCTTTGATCTTTAAGATCAGGCTCCCCGCCATTTCAGCGATAACGGTGACCTGCTCCCCGGATACAAAACCCAGGTTGGCCAGATGCTGGCGGACTTCATCCTTGCCGGTGATTTTTACAATGCGGCTTGTTTGGCCGGCTTTGGCAAATGTCAAAGGCATCAAAGCCCACACTCCTTTCCAGGCATTGGAGATTGTTAGCGTAATAAAACTTTCTGATAATAGTTTACATGAACTAACTGCGAAAGTCAAGAGGGAAAATTGGAATTTTTTCGAAAAACGTTAGCAGAAAGCAACAAATCCCGCCGTCATAAAAGACGGCGGGAAAACTCTAAAATAAAGTAAGCTGGGATGCTTCGGCAGCCGGGCGGCGGTCCTCCAGAACGGTTTTTTCCAGCAGGCTTTCCGGCAGATCCGAAAGGAAGGGGGAGGGGTCCCCGGCAGTCAGCAGGTAAAGCCGCTCTTTGGCCCGGGTGATCCCCACATAGAAGAGCCGCCGTTCCTCCTCCATGTCGGCGGGATGCTCCGGAGAATCCAGGGGGATGCAGCCGGCGGTGAGGCCGTATAAGAACACCACCGGGAATTCCAGGCCCTTGGCGGCGTGGAGGGTGGAGAGAGTGACGGCCCCTGCGGCGTAAGCTTTTCCCGACATCCGGCTGAAATCCCCCTCCCGCCCCAGCAGGCAGGCTTTTAACAGGGACGCCGCCGTGGGATGAAAGGCCGCCGTCTGAATCAGCCGCTGAACCGGCTTTTGGTCCGAAACTCCCAAGGCTTCCGCCAGGGACTCCAGGAGCTTCAAGGGCTTTTCCTTTGGGGCTTTGGGCAGGTATTCTTCCATCCTCTCCAAAAACCGGTGAAGAGACGGGACTTCCCGGTATTCCTCCCAAAGGGGGGCCAGCTCTTCCCGGTTTTTGGGGGACAGGGCGGAGATTTTTGCTTCCAGGCTCTGGATCAAGTCCGGCGGGCAGGAGAAAGGCCCTTTTAACGCGGCGCACAGGGCCGGAGTATCGGCGGGGTTTAATAAGAACCCCAAAAATCCCAGCAATCCTCGGGCGGTGGGGTCCTGCAAAAACTCCTTTTCCCCGGAAATGACGCAGGGGATGTCGTCGTGGCGCAGGCAGGTTTCCAAAAGCTCCATCTGCCTGCGGGTGCGGCAGAGGATGGCGATTTCCGAAAAGCTCCGGGGCGTTTCCTCCTCAGCGCGGCTTTGGGTCATGTCCATGCCGCCGGCCAGCCGGCTGATCTCCTTGGCGGCAAAGATAGCCTCGGCGGTATCGGTTGGGGCGGAGATCAGCCGCACCCGTCCGCCCTGCGGACGGTTTGCCCGCAGGATGCGGGGCTGGCCGGGGGTGGGCGCAATGGCGCTTAAGGCCGCGCTGACGATTTCCGGGGAAGAGCGGTAGTTTTCCTTAAGGCGTATGGTCAAAAGGCCGGGGAATTCCTCCGCTAAACGGTCAAAACAGCGGGCGTCCGATCCCCGGAAGCCGTAAATGGACTGATCCGGGTCGCCGATGACAAAAAGGCTGCCGCCTGCCTGGCACCAAACCTTCAAAAGCTCGTATTGAATGGGGTTGATGTCCTGGAATTCGTCGCAAAGAAGGTGGGTAAAGCCTTTCCCTGGTTTCTGGCTGCGGAAGAACGTTAGCCCGTCCTCCAAAAGCCCGTCGAAATCCGTAATGCCCCGTTCCTTTAAAAGCTGCTGATAAAGGGCGGCGGCTTCCTCCGGAAAGCGGGGGCTTTTCACGGCGCACCCGTTGCGGATCAGGGAGATTTCCGAAAGCAGTTCCCGGGCGGAGCCTTTGCCCCCCAGCTTTTGCAGGACCTGCCCGGCGATTTCTAAGGCCGTTTCCTCGGAGGCCAGTAGGATGGAACCCTTTTTGGACAGTTCCCCCAGGCAGATGGCGTGGAAGGTGCCCACGGTCATCCCCCGGACGGCGGCTTTGCCGCCCAATTCCTGTTCCAAACGCTCCCGCATTTCCCCGGCGGCCTTGTTGGTGAAGGTCACTGCGGTGATTTCCGAGGGCTTTGCCAGGCCGTCCCGGATGAGATGGGCAATCCGGGAAACCAGGGTCCGGGTCTTGCCGGTACCCGGCCCGGCGATGACCGCAGTTACCGGGGATGCGGAATCCACCGCCGCCTGCTGTTCCGGGTTTAGGGAAAGAGGTGCGGGGGCCGCCGGTTTTTCCTGTTCCGGCAGGACGGCTTTGGGTGCGGGCAGGGCTTTCTTCTTGGCCTGGCGGGGCGCCGGGATTCCGGCGCCGAATAAGCTCACCTGGCCGCTTAAGGCGTCGATTTCCGCCTGGCTCATAAGACGGATAACCCCGTATTCCCCGTCGTAGCCGGGGATTTTTTCCGCCTTTCCCAAACGCAGCCGGCGGATGCCTTCCCCAATAACCTCCCCGGCCACTTTGGAAATGTCAGAAATGGGGGCTTCCCGGAGGATGAAAAATTCCGTCCCCAATTTTGCCAGCAGCTCCTCGTACTGAGCCTTCACCCGGACGCTGCCGGGGGAAGTGCCGGTGGACCAGGCAATGGCTTCCTCTAAGGGTACCAGGCTTTCATAGGACTTGCCTTTTTCCGGGCGGAAACCTTCCGGCCGGTCGCCCAGTTCCTCCACCCGGTGCTGAACCCCGATGGTCAGTTTTTTGCCGCAGATTGGGCACCGCCCGCCGTAAGGGGCGGCTTCCGCCGGAGACAGGCGCAGGTGGCAGTTCCGGTGGCCGTCCCAGTGGTATTTGCCTTCCTCCGGGAAAAATTCGATGGTCCCCCAAAGGCCGGATGGGTTTTTGCCGGAAAGGGCGTCGGATAAGTCCCGATAGCTCAGGGGAATGTCCAGCAAATTGGCCTCCCGCCCCAGCTTCTGAGGGGAATGGGCGTCGGAATTGGATACCAGCTGGTAGCCGTCCAGGGCGGACACCTGCCAGTTCATGGCCGGGTCGGAGGAGAGACCGGTTTCCAGGGCGTGGATGCAAGGGGTCAAATCCTCGTAGCATTCCTCCAGGGAATCAAAGCCGGAAAAGGCCCCGAAAACGGAAAAATGGGGGGTCCAGATGTGGGCCGGGATGTAAACGGCCTCCGGGCAGGCTTCCAGGGTGATTTCCAGCAGGTCCCGGCAGTCTAAGCCCAAAATGGGCCGGCCGTCGGAATGGATGTTGCCAATAGCCTCCAACCGGCGGGACAGGGTTTCGGCGGCCTCCAGGCTGGGCAGCAAAATCAGGCTGTGAACCTTCCGGGTGCGGCCGTTCTTTTTATAAATGGAGCTGATTTCCCCGGTCAGGACAAACCGCGGCTCCGGCGCGCCGGGGGGCAGAGGCTCTTTCCGGCGGAATTCTTCCTTTAACCGGTAAAGGCCGTCCTCCGCCGGGACCAGCTTTTCCGCCAGCTCCGCCCGCCAGGCAGGATGGGTGAAGTCGCCGGTCCCCAGCAGGGTGATTCCCTTGCGGCGGGCCCAAAAATCTAAGGATTCCGGCACGCAGTCTTGGCTGGTGGCCCGGGAATATTTGGAATGAATATGCAGGTCGGCAATCTGCATGGCAATTCTCCTTCGCGTCAGTTCTCTTTGATTGGGATTATAATACTTTTGCCAAAGAAAAGCAAGCGCGGCGGGACTCCTCCGGGAAACAGGCGCCGACAGAAGAAATACTGCGGGATGTTCACTGCCGTTTAAAGGCAAAGAAAACCGTTTCCCCGGCTTTGGCGGAGATTTTCTGCTCCTTGCCGAAGCACCGGAGCAGGATTTCCCCATCCTTTCCGGCGGTGACGGAGCCGGAAACGGACTGCTCATCCCACTTGGCCGAAACTATGTGGCCGCCGTAAGCCCGCATCCCGCGGATCTCGCCGGTTTTCCAGCTTTCCGGCACTGCCGGGAGAATACGGAGGACGCCGTTGTAGCTCTGCATCAGCATTTCCGCAACGCCGGCGGTGAAACCGGTGTTGCCGTCCAGCTCGTAAATGCCGCCGGTGATGGAGGTGGTAGGCCCCTGATGGGTAATCATCATGTTGTCCCGGCTTAAAAAGGCGATCATGGGCTTGACGAATTCCCCGGCCTTTTCCCGGTCCAGCAGCCGGGCGTAATAGGTAATCAAAAGGGCCCCCGCCCAGTTGGCATATACAATGTCCTGGGCATTGTCCCCCAAACGGCGGTTTAAGGTAGTCTGAATGGCCGCCGCCAATTCCGGAGACTGGGCCGGGTCAATGGCGTTAAAGGGGTGCAGGGACAAAAGGTGGGAGGTGTGGCGGTGGTCTGGCCAAGCCTCGTCAAAGTCATGGTACCATTCCATCAGCTGGCCGTGCTTTCCAACCCGGTAAGGCGGCAGTTTTTCCATGGTTTCCGCCAGGGAACGGGTGAAATCGTCCTCCCTGCCCAGGATTTTCGCGGCTTCCCGTACAATGGAGAACATAGTCTGGGCCACGGTGGTGTCGTAGGTCCCGCCGGCAGACAGGGCGTGGCCTTTCCCTTCCCACAAAAAGGCGTTTTCCGGGGAATAGGAGGGGCAGACCAGCAGTTCGCCGGTTTTGGGGTCCTCCATTAAAATAGATTTCAGGAACTGTGCGCTGCCATAGAGCGTTTCAAAATATTCCGCCAGGAAATCCCGGTCGTTGGTGTAAAGATAATGCTCCCAAATGTGGGTGGCTGCCCAGCCGCCGCAGGCGACGCTCATCCCCCAGAATACGTCCCATCCGGGGGCCGCCCAACCGAAGGCGTTGGAAACGGTGTGGGCGCACCAGCCCTCCGCGCCGTACAGCTCTTTGGCCATGATTTGACCGTTGGGGACCAGCACGTCTTTAATCCACCGGAGCAGGGGCAGGACGCAGTCCCCCAGGCCGGTGTTTTCGGCGGGGTAGTAGTTCATCTGGGTGTTGATGTCCAGGTGCATGTCGTCGGTCCATTCCATGCGGCAGGCCCGGTCGTCGTTCCAAACGCCCTGCAAGGCCGCCGGCAGCTGGGAATCCGGGCGGGAGGAATTGAGAATCAGGTAACGGCCGTATTGGAAAAACAGGGCGATTAACCCGTCGTCCCCGCCCTTGTTTTCCGCAAAGGCCCGGATGCGTTCATCCGTGGGCAGATCCGCCCGGGTGTCCGGCATGGTAAAGGCGCAGCGGTTCATCCATTGGGAATGCTCGGCAATGTGGGCCGCCCGGACCGCCTCATATCCCTTTGCCAGGGCGTTTTCCAAACGCTGTTGGCAGATACCCGCAGGGTCTTTTTCAAACATGTCCGTGGCGGAGGTGAGAAATACCGTCAGATACGACGCGTTTTCAATGACCAGGCCCCGGCGGTTCCAGCTGACATGGCCGTCCGTATCATAGCGCAGACAAATATCATAGGAAACGCCGGTGAGGCCGTCGCTGTGGATATTTTCCAAAGCCCGCCCATGGACATGGAGCGCTTTGTTCCGTTCCTCCCACTGGGTGCGGCTGGGCTGGCTCCAGCCTTCCAGCCAAAGGCAGAAATCCGGGGCTTTGCCCTCCGCCGTCACGCGGACAGCCATCACCTTATCCGGGCTTGAAAGGAAGCTTTCCCGCAGGACTTTCCCGCCCTTCAGTTCCAGCTTATCCGAAGCCAGGCCGGTTTCCAGCTCCAGCTCCCGGTAAACGGACAAAGGTTCGTCTTCCGCCGCCACGGTCAGCTTCCCCATGGGGACCTGGGTGCCGTAATTCCCCTTCACGCCGGCGCAGTTTTCCAACAGCTGTTCTCCCTGGCTGTAATCCCCGGCCAGCAGCAGCTCCCGGGCTTTCTGCATGGACGCCCTCGCGCCTTCCCTTAAAGGGAGAGGCTGGTTTTCCCCGGCCCAGCAGGCGTTTTCCGACAGGTCAAACCGCCCGCCTGGGCCGCCGTAGCACATGGCCCCCATGTAACCGTTGCCAATGGGAAGGGCCTGGGTCCATTCCCGCGCTTCTTTTTGGTACCATAATTTCATAAGAATCACCCGTTTTCCTGTAAATGAAATGGAAAGAGAATTTTACACGAACAGTATAGCATAACAGAAAGAATATGTAAATGCGCCGGGAATTTACGCTTAGCTTGAGCTTCGGATGCGTTTTGATTAGATATAGATGCGCTTTCCCTACTTCCAATTTGATTTTACTTTTTGGATCAACGCCTCCAGTTTGCTTTTTTCCGCTTTTCTGCAGACAAAGTGATAGGTAACTGTGGCTTCCGGGTCCAGCAAAGGTATTACCACGCGGTTTTTGGGCTTTCCATCATACCTCATGGACATACTGGAGACAAAAGACGGAAGCGCCGAAGCCTGGACCAGTTCTGCGAAATCCGCCTGTTCTGTCTGCATCAATGCATGGGTAGAGGGCATTTTTTCATCGCAGAGTTTTTTCCAGAACCCGATTTGTGAAAGTAAAAGAATCGTTTCCCCGTCAATGTCTTTGAAATAAAGCCCTTTTTCGGAAGACAGCGGATGGGCGGGAGGAAGGGAAAAGTAAAGCTGTTCTGTTTCAAAAGGAAAGCCGTACAAATCCGGATCTTCTATGGGATATGGGAGGATCACGCATTGATACGTCCCCTTTTTCAGCCCGTCCAGCAGCGTTTCATTCTCTTTCATTTCAGAAGAAACGGTCATATCAGGATAGATACCCGAGGCCCAGGACCCCAGCTCCCACAGCGGGGCCGGGGCGCAGGAGCCGATCAAAATGGTCCGCTGGCTCCGGTCAAAGGCCCGCACCTGCTCTATCATATTGTTGGCCTGTTCCACCACCCGGCGCGCCAGTTCTACGGCAAGTTTTCCGTTTCCATTCAGGCTGATTTTATTCTTTTGCCGTTCAAACAGCGCGACCTGCAATTCTCCTTCCAGCTTTTGCATGGAACGGCTGAGGGCGGGCTGAGAAAGGTGCAGCCGTTCCGCCGCGCCGGATAACGTGCCGCATTCCGCCACAGCAAGAAGCTGTTCCAACTGGTTAAGTTCAAACATTTTGCCACCTCCTTTTTTATTCTATCATAGATATAGGGGCTTTTCAATCTCAGTATGCGTTAAAGTTTTAGCGCTCTGCACAACAGGCATTGTACTTTTTAAAAAAGACGTATTAAAATATAATCAGCAGGAGAAATTGAGGAGGCGGGGATTCATGGGGCATCCGGCGCGCAGGCAAATTTGCGGCCGTCCCCCAAATTCTCCATAAAGGCCGGATGGCCGACGCCCCGGATATCTTTGATTTTGCGCTGGCAAAAAAGCGAAACGCCGATGCAGCCACGGACGTCTGGCCAATATAAATCGTTTTCAGGAGGAGTTAAATGATGAGCAAGATTGAAACTGTAAAACTTAACAATGGTGTGGAGATGCCCTTAGAGGGCTTCGGCGTGTTCCAAGTACCGGACCCGGTCCAGTGCGAGCAAGCCGTCTTGGACGCTATTGCCAGCGGCTACCGTCTTATCGACACTGCGGCGGCCTATATGAACGAGGAAGCCGTAGGCAAGGCCATCGCCAAGTGCGGCGTGCCCCGCGAGGAGCTGTTCATCACCACCAAGCTGTGGGTGCAGGACGCGAGCTATGAGGGGGCCAAGGCGGCCATGGAAACCTCTTTGAAAAAACTGGGACTCAGCTATATCGACCTGTACCTGATCCACCAGCCCATGGGCGACTATATCGGGGCCTACCGGGCCATGGAAGAAGCTTACAAGGAAGGCAAGCTGAAAGCTATCGGCGTCTGCAATTTCTACCCCAACCGCCTGGCCGACCTGTGCGAAACCGTTGATGTAATCCCCGCCGTCAACCAGGTGGAGCTGCACCCCTTTTTCCAGCAGGAAAACGCCCTGGCTCTCATGAAAGAGTACGGCGTGGCGCCGGAAGCCTGGGGGCCTTTTGCCGAGGGCAAGCACGGCATCTTCACCCACCCCGTTTTGACCGCCATTGGTCAGAAGTATGGAAAAACCGCCGCCCAGGTGGCTTTGCGCTGGAATATCCAGCGGGGCGTTGTGGTAATCCCCAAATCTGTCCACAAGGACCGCATGGAGCAGAACCTGGCCGTTTGGGACTTTGCGCTCAGCAATGAAGATATGGCGGAAATCGCCAAGCTGGATATCGGCCGCAGCGAAATCGTTGATCACAGCAATCCCAGCTTTGTCAGGATGCTGCACAGCATGAAAATTCATGACTAAATCTGCCGCTGCGATTTCATAACAATCCAGAATTGCGGCAGGCTATGAAAATCCCCCCTATGGTAGCTATTTTTATTCTACCATAGAGGGGCTTCTTTTTCCATTGTCCGTTTTTACTGGACTTGTGCAATGCGCATAGTACGGAGGACCGTTCCTTTTACTGTTATAGCATTTACGGTGCAAAAAATCCCTTGTATATGTTCGCTATGTTTCTGCCTGATAAAGAAAGAATCCCCGCAAATATGCCGTTTGCGGGAATTTGTGTACCATGCGGCGGCCTGTGACGGTATTAGTCAAAGCGCGATTACTTTTTGTCTGGCTTTTCCAATATGACAAAGGACACCAGTGTTTCTTTATGGAGATAATTTTCAAGCTTTGGGTCAACATCTACTGTCTGTATATTCATCTGGGAAATGACCCAGCCGTCTTCCAGCAATTTGTTGATTCGGACGAGGTATTGATTGTCATTAACGTCTTTTTGCTCGGTAAAATCGCGGCTGTTACTGATGTAGACTACCTTTTGCATCGCTCTTCTCCTTTATGATTTAATTTGTTTTCTTTCATCTTATCACAGAAAGCAAAAAAGCACAATACAAAAGCTCAATTTTGACATTTTCCGGTACAAGTCTTTGTAAAGACAAAAACAAACCGCGCACCCACCAACGTGAGTGCGCGTCTTTGGAGCTGAAGATCGGACTTGAACCGACGACCTGCTGATTACGAATTGGATTTCCCGCTTTTTGTATTCTCTGATAAAGTCGAAAAATCCCGTGTTTACTGGTTTTTTCTGCAAAGCACCTTTCGTAATTTCTGGCGTTTGTGTCTTATTTTGAGTATGATAAGACACAAATAAGACACTAAATCAGGCGATTGTCCTCTCCCGCTTTTTGACTGGTTTAGCGGGCACCACATCAGCGAATCTGTCTCCAATCTGGGCGGCCTTTTCGTCTGCGGACGCGATCACGTGGCTGTAAATATTCGCTGTTGTGGACACCTGAGCATGACCCAGCCGCCGGGATACAACGACCAGGGGCGTACCGTCTGCAATCATCAGGCTGGCGCAGGTGTGCCGCAGGCTGTGGATGTGCACCTGCCGGAAACCGGAATCCCGGCAAAAGCGGGTAAACCACTTTGTCAGGGTATCCGGATGGATAGGCCCGCCATAATCGTTGGTAAATACCAGGTTATCCGGATTGTACCAAGCAGATCCCAGTCTGTGGGCCTGTTCTTCCTGCCAGTGCTTCAGCTGGCCCAGCAAATCCAGCGCAAGGCGGGACACTTTGAGGGGACGTTTGCTGGTTGCGTTTTTGGGCGTGTCAAAATAGGTGCCGTCCTCCGGCGTATAGTTCAACGTCCTTTGGATGGCGACAGTCTGATTTTCAAAGTCCACGGCATTCCAACTCATGCCCAGCAATTCACCACGCCGCAGGCCTGCCAGCAGGTCGAAAGTGATGGCGGCCCGGTATTTTATCGGCTCATTTTGAAGGTGCTCTAAAAGGCTCCTGGCCTCCTTCTCGTCGAGGTAGGGGGCTTCTTGCGCCTGCTGTCTGGGCAGTTCCGCATTTGCCGCCGGGTTATAGGAAATATACCCCCATTTTACCGCCTTGGACAGCATGGAGGACAGGCAGCGATGATGCGCCAGCACACTGTTTACCGCCAATTTGCCGCCGGTGTGGGCGTTTATGCCGTCCTCTTGCAGATTGGCATAGAAAGTATTGATGTGCCCGGTTTTCAAGTCGCAGAGCCTTATGTGGCCCAGTGCGTCCAGGATACGCGGCAGACACTGGCGGTAGCCGTGGGCGGTTTTCTTTTTGAGCTGTTTTTCCACATACTCCATCATCCAGCGTTCCGAAAACTCTTTTAACCGGATGCGCCCGTCGTTGGCCGTGCCGCTGCTTATCCGTTCTTCAAAGGCCAGGGCCTGCCGCTGGGCCTCTTTTTCTGCCCGCTTTTCCGTCATGCCGGAGGGCGGCTCCCAGGTCATGGACAGCTTTTTCTGCTTCCCGTCCAGGCCGTAACCGTTGGAAACCCGTATCAGGTAGGATATTTTCCCGCTTTTGGCAGTTCTTTTAATGACCTGTGCCATGGGCTCCTCCTTTCCCCGCTTTATAACGTGGTACTATCATCACGCAGCAGGTCTAAATGGCGGCGGTAGCGTTTGGGGATATTGATTCCCACCAGCCAGCCGATCTGCTGAAGGGCGTCGGAAATAGCGGCAAATCCATCCTTGTAAAAGGCGGAGATGCGGCGCACCTTGTCCGGAATGCCCTTGTAATCCGGCGGACAGATAAACGTCCAGTCCGCGCCCTCATCGTCTAAGACCACCCGGAAATATTTGTCAATGTCCCGGCTGTCCCGGCCGGCCTTGTAAAGCAGGATGTGGTGCTCCACCGCCTCATCCAGGTGGGAGATAATGGCTTCTTCTCCATCAAAGGAAACCAGCATCAGAAGCGGCTCATGGGCGGCGATGGCTGCATCCACGTCCGCTGCGGACGGATATTTGATAAAATTCATAGCGGGTCCTTTCTCCCCCCTGGCTTCTGCTGGGGGCGTTTTTATTTTTCCCCACTTCTGGGGACAGTGTACTTTTAGTGTACTTTCCGTGTGCTTTTACGGTACTTTTCCCCGAATCTGGGGAAAACCCTGCACTTCTCGCCACTTTTGGCGAAAAGTCAGTTACGGACATTTTTGTCCGAAAGTTCCTGACAGACATTTTTGTCCATTAGGTGTGCCCAGTTATGGGCATGGGTGAGGTGGCGTTTCACCACCCCCTTTTACTCAATTCTGAGTAGAAGCCTTTTTCACTTTTTTGTGAGAAACTTAGACGGCCTATGTCTGGCTTAGGGTCTATCGCTCATTTTTGAGCGAAAGCCGGCCTTTTTTGACCGGGTTCCCATCGTTTTCCAAAAATTTAGAAAGCGGCGTTTTTAATGCCCTCAATTTTGAGGAGGTTAACCCGAACATTTTTGAGCGGGTTCGATACTGCCCCCAAATCTGGGGATAGCTGCCGCCCAAATGGGCTTTAGCTGGGGGCCAAATGGCGCGCACCTGTCAGGATAAATACCAGCAGCCGACAGTTTGTCGGGTACCCCACGCCGTGGAGGGTGCCTACTAGTTTTTCCGGAAAATCGGATAAACCCTATTCTTCCCCCAGCTTTTTATCGTCGCCATTTGTGACGATGGCAACTACTACAAAGATAAAACGTAAAATTTTTATATATAAATCATGAACAAAATGTTGTTCTGGCGAATTTAATACTCTTACGACAACTTGTTGCGTCTCTACACGACTTATTACAACTTTTATAAATACACGAGCTATTTTATACAATTTGTATATCTATTGCATTGGCGGATTATATATGATATACTGCAAACACACTAAAAAATAAAACTCATAGAGAAAGGCAGGACTAGTTGTGAATCTTACATCTACAGCACAAACACCTTCTATTGACACGATAGATAATTCATGTTTGTCACGTTCAAATATTTATAAACTTGCGTATCTTATAGGCCAACAGAAAGAAAAAAACAAGGTGGAAAACGCTATTCTTAATCTGATCCAGGAAACGCATCCTGCAAAATCAATACAGCAGCCTTAAGCATAATCAATTGTTCATCTGTCAAATCTCCGCCTTCTGGTATCCATCCGGCCTTAACCAAAGCTCTATACAGTCTTTCGGCCCGCGCCGCTGTTTCTGAGGGATCTTCCTCAGGGGCGGCGGAATTTTCTTTGTGTTCTTCTTTGTCAAAAGTTTTTCCGTTGAGCAATTCAAACAAACTTACTCCTAAGATGTCCGCAATTTTTTGGGCTTGTGAAACCGATGGATCTATCATACCATTTTCATATTTTGATATAACAGAGCGTTTAAGGCCTAATATATTGGCGAGTTGTTCTTGTGTTATATTTTTTTCCTTTCGTATTTTCTTTATATAGTTCATAAGAGCTACCTCCTTATTTGTTCTCATTGTATCCTATAAGGAACGAAAAGTCAATGAATTTCCAAAAAGTTCTTGACAAGAACCTTAATAAGTGATAATATGTTCTTACAAAGAACGAACAGGAGGTAATAAACTTGAAAATCAATAGTCAGAAAATCGAGATTTTGCAAGCACAGCAAGGCTTAACCACTACGATTCTTGCAAAAAGAAGCGGGATTTCCCGCCAGAACATTTCTACCATTAAAGGCCGGGGAACTTGTGCCCCTGTTACATTGGCCAAGCTAGCGACGGGGTTGGGTGTGGACCCGTCCGAACTGATTGCAAAGGAAGGTGAATAATGTGGCGCGTATGCGGACGATTGACGAAGCCTTCGAATACTTGAAGGCGCAGGACCCCGAAACCGCCATGACCCGCTATTATCTGCGGCAGCTGGTTATAAACGGGACGATTCCGGCGGTAATGGCTGGCAGGAAATATCTGCTGAACCTGGACAAGCTGGAAGAATACCTCTCCAATCCCCCGGAACGGGAACAGGCCCCTAGCGGGTACGGGACCATTCGGAAGGTACCGGAAAGGGGCTGGTAAAGATTGACCTTTGAAGAATTTTGCAGCCACTTACAAGGAGTAGAAGGCAAAGGCAAGCAAAGAACCGCCCTTTGCCCCGCCCATGGGGACAAGCATCAGAGCCTTTCCGTGTCGGAGGGAGAGGACGGAAGAATTTTAGTCAAGTGCCACTATGGATGCAGTACCAAGGATATTGTTTCCGCTATGGGGCTAACCTTGCAGGATCTTTTCCCGACGCCGGAAAAGAAGCCGGCGAAAAAGCTGGAACGAAAGATTGTGGCAACGTATAATTACACCGACATAGACGGAAATTTCCTCAACCAGAAAACCCGCTGGCAGACCCCAGACGGCAAGACTTTTACATGGAGCCATAAAGAAGGGGGCCAATGGAGGAAAGGCCATAAGGGGCCGCCTGTTCTCTATAATCTCCCTGCGACAAAGCGGGATTTTCTGTACATCGTCGAAGGAGAAAAGGACGTGGAAACCTTAAAGGCTCAAAATTTCCCCGCCGTAAGCGGCGCGCACGGGGCCGGAAAAGGGAAATGGCTTCCCCAGTACACCGAAGCCCTAAAGGGCAAAGAAGTGGCAATCATCCAGGACAATGACGAAAACGGCAAGGCTTTTGCGCTGGAAATTGCCCAAGCATTGACCGGGAAAACCAAGTCGGTGAAGCTGCTGGATTTGTCCCGCGTCTGGCCTGAGATTCCGGAAAAAGGCGATGTTTCGGATATGCTGGAAGCAATGGGGCAGATAGAAGGGCTGCGGGCACTGCTGAAGCTGACGAATGACACGCCGGAATTTATGCCGGATGTTTTTGGGCGGGCAGAATACACCCAACAACCGCCAGAAAAAAGGCTGGAATCCATTTCCGCCGCCGAGCTTCAAAAAATGCCGCTTCCGCCTGTCCAGTTCATTATAAACGGCCTTCTCCCTGTTGGGCTGGGGCTTCTGGTATCCCCGCCAAAGTACGGGAAAAGCTGGATGGTGCTGGATATGGGCTTATCTGTCACGACCGGCGCGCACTTTTTAGGACGTTCCACCAATCCCGGCGGCTGCTTGTATCTGGCTTTAGAGGACAGCTTGAACCGTTTGAAAGACCGGATGGAAAAGGTTTTAAAGGGTGCGGCGGCTCCCGCAGGATTTGAATATGCTGTCAAATGCCTGGACCTGTCCCACGGGCTCCTGGAACAGCTTGACAGCTATTTGCAGGAAAAACCGGATACTCGCCTGATTATCATTGACACTTTGCAGAAGATCAGAGGGGCAGGCGGGAGAGAAAACGCCTATAACGCCGATTACCGGGAAATGGGGCTTCTCAAAGCCTTTGCAGACCAGCATAAAATCTGCATCCTGCTTGTGCACCATCTTCGCAAAATGGCGGACGACGGCGATCCATTCAACCGGATTTCCGGCACTGCTGCGATTTTCGGCGCGGCGGATGTTGCAATGGTTCTTTCCCGTGAAAAGCGAGAGGATACCCAGACCAAACTTTCCTACCAGGGCCGGGATATTGAGGGCGGCGATCAGATTCTGGAATTTGACAAGGAAGCGTTCCGGTGGAAACTGCTGGGGGATGAAAGCTGGCTGGCGGAAGAACGGGCGCGGGCAGCCTATCAAAATAACCCCATAGTCCAGACCATCAAGAAGCTGCTGGAACAGCATCCGGAAGGATGGAGCGGAACTTCTTCGGAATTGCTGGACGCCGGAAAGGTGCTGATTTCCGTCTATCTTGCGAACAGCCCCCGTGATCTCACCAGCAAACTGGGGCCGCTGGACAAGCCGTTGTTTGATTATGACAAGATTATCCACACAAAGGGGAGGAACGGGTCCGGCGGTGGAAAGCATTGTTTTCGTTATGCGCCAACGGACAAATATGAACAAACGGCATTTTCTCCTATATAGGAATTTACCGTTGATACCGTTGGTAACCGTTGATACCGTTTATATAGCAACGGTTGCAACGATAATCAACGGTTGCAACGGTAGTTTATACATAGGAAAATTAAAAGGAATGAAGCGAATGAAAAAAGTCAAACTGACGAATCTGCACTGGGAGCCGGTATATATTGTACCACGCCAAGACGGGTTGCCGCGGCGCGGTTGGTATCTTGCCGACGATATTGGGTGTGGATTTGACCTTTATCGCGGCGGATGCGGGTACATAGCCTATGAAGATATCGGCACCTTGTACGATGTATTTGTGGACTATAGTCAAGAATTAGGACAAGTAAAAAGTTAAAAGAAATAGTTTTCAGCTTGAACGGGAGAGAGGCCAAGGTTGTGAGAATGGGGACGAATGGGGTTGTAAAAGCCGTCAATGTAGGTTAGCAGACTCTGCTTTAATTGGTCCAAAGAATGAAAATGCCGCC
>DVJP01000007.1 GCA_018716725.1 Candidatus Merdivicinus excrementipullorum
ACCCTGGCCGATGCCATCTGCGACCGTATCATCTACAACGCCTATACCATCCAGATTGAGGGTGAATCCATGCGCAAACGCAAGGGCATCCCCGAGTAGTTCTCAGCATGGCGGCCCGGTGCACCACACCTGCGGTTGCCATGCACCATTCCAGCGGTAACGATGCACCTTCACCCGCGGTCAGGCTGCACTGTTGGGGCGGCGTACGCACTTTTCCAGGTCGTCGTATTCCAACACCTTTTTGATCTCCCGCAAAGGCAAATCCATCAGCTGCAAGGCCCGCACCGTATTCAGCCGGACAATGTCCTGTTCGGTATAATAGCGGTAACTGGTCCATTCGTCTTTTTTGCTGGGCTTTACCAGCCCGATACGGTCATAATGCCGCAGGGTTTCGCTGGTTGTATGGACAGCCTTGGCGGCCTCCCCAACGGAAAAATATTTTTTCATTTTTGATTTTCTCCTATTGACATTTGTGTTACACAAAGGATTATACTTCATTATAGCACAAGAGATTGCAGAAAACAATCAAAATTGCACTGCTGTTTAGGAGGAAAAGCTGCATGATAGAACTCAGACAAGTAACCAAGCAGTACGGGCAGGCAGCCGTACTCAAAAACATTACCCTGTCCATTGACGAACCGGGGATCTACTGCCTGCTTGGCAGAAACGGCGCAGGCAAAACGACCCTGCTCAAATCCATTGCCGGGTACCAGAACATTACCAGCGGCACGATTCAAGTTGACGGCAAGGCCATCGCCACATCCACTTTGGATACAGGCGTCAGCTATATCGAAAACTTTGCCAAGCATTTTAACCTTCCGGTGCGGAAGCTGCTGCGGCTTGCTTCGGAAGTGAACCCCAACTATGATTACGACTTCGCTTCGGAAATGATGGAGCGTTTTGAGCTGGACGGGAAAAAGAAGTTTCACCACCTTTCTCTGGGCATGAAAACCATGGTTTCCACCATTATCTGCCTGGCAAGCAACAAAAGTGCGGTCCTTTTAGACGAGCCTGTCCTGGGCTTCGACGCTATTATGCGGGTGGAGTTCTACGATATGCTGACAGAGAGCTTCCGGAAACACCCGCGGATCATTATCGTATCCACCCACATTATTGAAGAAATCGCAAAGACCATCCAAAAGCTCATCATCATTGACAAAGGAAGCGTCCGATTCTTTGATACCCTGCAATCCGTTGAAACAAAGGCGTTCAGCGTCAGCGGGCTGCAAAAAGACGTGGAGGCTGCAACACAGAATCTCAATATCATCGGGCAGGATATCGTCGGAGGCCTCGCAACAGTCTATATTTTCGACAACCCGCCGAAGGAAACTGCATCCTTGGAAATCCGCCCTCTGTCTTTGCAGGATTTCTTTATTCAAATGGTGGGACATAAGGGAGGTACAGTAAGATGACCGCTGTTTTTGCCATTGTAAAGCGGCTGCTGACCAGCAATAAGATCAGTTTCATTATGACGGCCCTGGTGGTGATTTGCGCCACCTCTTCCGGCGAGGTCGTCTTAAGCAACGGGAATTATACCTGGCTGCTTGCGGCCTTCACCCCGTTCTTCTTTGTGTTTTACGATTTCACAAAGCTCATGCATTTGGGGGCCAGCAAGAAACATTACTATTTGGGCTGTCTCATCAGCTATGGGTTCCTGGCTTTTTGCATCTCCCTGGTGAACACAGTCATCCGTCTGTTGATTGACCCTATCTATCCCGCAAAAACAGTTGTCAATCTCATGGACGTGTGCAAATGGACGGAAAACGGGATCATCGTCGCCGGGTTCCAGCAAATGTTCTTTTTGCTGCTTGTAATGATTTTCCTTCATGTGCTGTTGTCCATGCAGGCCCATTGGTACGGCTGGCTGACGGACGCGGTACTGGCTGCCATTATTTGCATCTTTACGCCCATTGCGCCCCTGCGGGGGATTTTATCCGGATTTTTCCAGGTTATCATGCTGAACGGCAGCGCAGTTTTGCACATTGGCGTCTGCCTGCTGCTCAGCGCCGCACTCTCCATTGTGGGGCTTGCGGTCTTAAAACGAAAAACTTTGTAGGCAAGAGGGATGGCCATGATTCGGATCAAAGCAGTTGACGCGGAAAATCTATTGGACGTGTGCCAATTGACAACAAATCAAGACAGCATTGGTGGGGCAGCGGCGGGGCATTTTTACTGCAACGCAGTTTCCATCGCCGAAGCAAAGTATTACCCGGAGATGCACCCCAACGCAATTTATCACAACAATCTGCTGATCGGTTTTTTTATGTACCAGCGCCTGGAAAATCAAGCTGAAACCGCAACCATCCGCCGTTTTATGATAGACGACCGGTTTCAGCAGAAAGGGCTTGAGGAAAAGGCCTTTGAACAGATTTTGAGAGGTCTAAAAATTCAAGGCGTAAAAAAAGTCGTCTTGGTGATAGACCCCGCAAATGAATCTGCCAAGAAGCTCTGCCTCTCTTTCAGGCTTCACTTGAGCGGGGAAATCCATCAAGCCGAATGCCGCTATGAGCTAGAGTTATAATATTGAAACAACGAAATTATGGAGGAGTTCATATGAAAAAAATCATTTCACTTGCATTGTGCCTTGTGCTGGGCAGTTTTGTTTTGGCGGGCTGTTCGGACAGCAGCGAACCCTTTGAAGAGAAAAGCTATACGCCGGATACACAGGTCCGCGAAATTAATCTTGACGCAGAGGACCGGGAAATTGAAGTGTCCCTGTCCCCGGACGAACAGGTTCACATTGAATATTGGGAAAACAGCAAAGAGTATTACGAGATTGCCGTTTCAGACGGCGTGCTGACCATGACAAGCGCCAGCAGCAAAGAGTGGACGGATTATATTGGCGTCAAGTCCTCCGATGAGGGACGGAAAATATCCCTGCAAATACCGGACGCGCTTTTGGAAAACCTTACCCTGTCCACAACCAACGAGGACATCTCCCTGCCGGAACTGTCCGTGACCGGAAGCGTCAGCATTTCTTCTAACGGAGGGGACATTTCCTTTGAAACCTTAGATGTAGGCAGCGCCTTAACTCTCAATGTGAAAAACGGGGATATTTCCGGAACAGTTGTGGGAAGTTACGATGATTTTGCCATTCAGACAGAAATCAAAAAAGGCGAAAGCAGCCTGCCGGATGAGAAAGACGGCGGGGAAAAGACATTGAATGTGTCCGGCAATAACGGCGACGTCAATATTGAGTTTGTAAAGGAATAATGCGTATTCTGCCGGATACAAAAGCAGGCGGGGAGCAATTAAGCTTCCCGCCCGTTTTTCATTTTAAGGCTATTGCCGCCGGTTATTTTACCCAGCGTTCCGGGAAATGGCCGTACTTCATTTCCGGGCCGCCTGCCGGAGCCGCCCAGCGGACAGCATTGGTGATAACCTTCTGGATTTCCGGCTGGTGGTAAATGGGGAAGGTTTCATGGCCGGGCTGGAAATAGAAGATATGCCCTTTGCCCCGGGTGTAGGTGCAGCCGCTGCGGAATACCTCTCCGCCTTCAAACCAGCTGATGAATACCAGCTCGTCCGGCTGGGGGATTTCAAAGTGCTCCCCGTAGGTTTCCTCGTGTTCAATCACAATGTGGTCGTTTAAGCCCTTCATAATGGGGTGGCCGGGATTCACCGTCCAAAGGATTTCCTTGTCCCCGGATTCCCGCCATTTCAGGTTCAAGGAACGGGTGCCGCAGACCTTGTGGAAAATCTTAGAAGCGTGGCCGGAATGGAGGACAATGAGCCCCATGCCGTCCAGTACCCGCTGGTGGACCCGTTCCACAATTTCATCGGCCACCTTGTCGTGGGCGCAGTGGCCCCACCAGATGAGGACGTCAGTGTTGTCCAGCACCTCTTTGGTCAGGCCGTGCTCCGGCATTTCCAGGGTGGCAGTGCCCGCCTCAATGTCACATTCCCGGTTCAGGAATTCTGCAATGGCACCGTGGATTCCCTTAGGATAAATGGCTGCCACTTCGGGCATCTCTTTTTCATGAACATTTTCGTTCCAGACTGTTACACGGATTTTTTCCATTTTCCGTACCGCCTTTCGTGTAATCGTTTTCAACTGTTATTGTAGCACGATTTCCAGCTGTTGTCAATTTTTTTGCCGAAAAAACTATATAAAAACTGTGTGTCCCGGCTGGGCATTATTCCTTAACAGAACGGGTCGCAACAAAGGACGGAACGTTATGTTGGTGAAGATTTCCCTGCCCGTTGGTATCTTCATATAAATGGGTCAGCCGGAAACCCGCCTGGAGCTGGCCGCCGATCTGTTCCTCCAAGGTGTGGGAGAACTGGACGCCCAGGTCGTTTGCCATAAATTCTTCAAAATATGCCGGGTTCTTCAAAGGATTGAAGGGCAGGGTGTAGGTGATTTGCTCTTCGTTTTCATCGTAAATGAAATTGATGCCGGTATCATAGCCCCCCAGCAGCGCCCCGCCTTTTTTCAAAATGCGGTAACACTCCCGGAAAACCGGCTCCACCTTCTCAATGTAGCAGTTGGACACCGGGTGGAAAATCAGGTCGAAACTCTCATCCGGAAACGGAAGGGGCTTCGTCATATCCGCCCGGATGATTTCCACCTGATAGCCTTCCCGTTCCGCCACCATCCGTTCGCTTTCGCATTGCTGGGGGGAGTAATCCAAAACAGTGCACTCCGCCCCCAAAGCGGCAAAAATGGGGATTTGCTGCCCGCCGCCGCTGGCCAAGCCCAGCAGCTTTTTCCCTTTCAGCCGGCCGAACCATTCATGGGGGACGGGTTTCGTCGGGGTCAGCAAAACATCCCAGTCCCCCCGGAGAGCTTTTTCGTAAACTTCGTGGGAAATGGGCTGCCCCCATTCCCAGCCTTCCCGGCACCAGCGGTCGATGGTATCCGCGTTGATTTTTTGATAGTCCATAAACATCCTCCTTGCTTGCCAATTTGGAAAAAAGCCCGGCAGAAAAAGCCTGCCGGGCTTTGGTTTCGTTATTTTATTTCCGCAGGATTTTTTCCAAAGGTTTCCCTTTGGCCAGCTCGTCCGCCAATTTATCCAGATACCGGATTTCCCGCATCAACGGCTCCTCGATGGCTTCCACCCGGACGCCGCAGACCACGCCGGTGATTTTTTCGCGGTTTGGATTCGGCGCAGGGGCGTTCCGGAAGAAATCCCCATAGGTCAGGGGGGAATCCAAAAGCCCCGCCAGTTCCTCAGGCCGGTAGCCGGTGAGCCAGGAGACTGCCTGTTCAAATTCCTCCCGGGTGCGGCCCTTCTTTAAAATTTTTTGAAGCAGCAGCCCGTAAACCTTGGCAAAGGGCATCTGGTAAACCTTTTCGTTGTCCATATCCGGGACCTGCCTTAGCGGGACACAGGCCGGGTGTACCGGTACAGCCAGTTTTTGGCCCGTTCGCTAACCAGGGGAGATACCTTCTCCCAAACCTTGGCGTGGTAATCGTTGAGCCATTTGATTTCATGGTCCGTGAGCATGGCAATGTCCAGGCAGTTTACGTCAATGGGCACCAGGGTGAAGTTTTCGAATTTCATCATCTGGCCGTATTCGGTGTCGTCGCCCTTGACCACTCCCACCACGTTTTCCGTGCGGATGCCGTGCTCGCCTTCCCGGTAAACGCCGGGCTCCACGGTTAAGACCATGCCTTCCTCCAGCTTCACAGGGGAGCCGAAGCCCTGGGGGCCTTCATGGACGTTGAGCATAAAGCCCACGCCGTGACCGGTGCCGCAGCGGTAATCCAAGCCTTCCCGCCAGAAATATTCCCGGCAGAGGGCGTCCAGCTGTTTGCCGCTGGCGCCGTATTTGAACACCGCCTCCATCAGGGCGATGGAACCCTTTAAGGTCAGGGTGAAGTCGAAGCGTTCGGTTTCGTTGATCTCGCCTAAAGCGAAGGTGCGGGTGATATCGGTGGTGCCTTCCAGGTACTGTCCGCCGCTGTCAATTAAGAGCATGTGGCTCTTATCCAGCTGTTTGGAAACGCCGGGTTTGGGGGCGTAGTGCATCATGGCGGCGTTTTCCCGGTAGGCGATAATGGGAGTAAAGCTGTCGCCCCGGTTCAAAGGCTGAGCCTTGCGGCATTCCGCCAGCTTTTCCACACAGTCGTATTCCGTGAGAGGCGTCCCCTTGTCCAGCTCCTCAAAGAGCCAGCCGTAAAATTCCGCCAGGGCGCAGCCGTCCTTCAGGTAGGCGCTGTGGGTGTTTTCGTTTTCGGTTTTATTTTTGCAGGCCTTCATCAGGGGGATGGGGTCTTCGCCGGGAACGGCCGTCAGGGCGGCGTTATTTTCAATGAGGGCCGCCAGCTCCCCGTTTAACTCCTCCTTGTCGCAGAGGACCTGCAGTTTGCTGCCGGTGCTTTCTAAGAAGCTGTAAATTTCCTCGTATCCCCGGATGGAAACCCCCTCTTTGGCCAGGTCATCCCGGACGCAGGCGGGAATCCGGCCGGATTCGGTGAAGAGCACGGCCTCTTCCTTGGAAACAAAGGCGTAGGAGATCACCACTGGATTATTTTCAATGTCACCCGAACGGATATTGAAGAGCCAGGCGATGTTGTCCAGCTTGCTGACGGCAATGGCGTCCGCGTCCAGCTCTTTCAGCTTTTCCCGCAGGCGGGAGAGCTTCTCCGCCGCGGATTCCCCGGTGTATTTTGTTTCCAGCAAAAAGGCTTCGGTGAAAATTTCCGCCGGACGGGTCTTTTCCACAGTTTCCCAAAGGGTGTTGGCATAATCCGCCCGAAGCTCCAGTTCGATCCCCTTTTTGGAAAATTCCTTCCGCATTTTTTCCACCTGTCCCGCGGAAAACAGCTTGCCGTTGACGCCCACAATGCTGCCCTCAGGCAGATGCTCCGCCAAATAACCGGTGGGGGTGGGGCACCCGGCGTCCGCCGCTTTGAACAAAACAGTTTCGCTGTCTTTCAGCTCCTTAGCCGCCTGGACATAATACCGCCCGTCGGTCCAAAGGCCGCTCATATCCCGGGACACCACAAAGGTCCCGGCGCTGCCGGAAAATCCGGAGATGTACGCCCGGGTTTTCCAGTGATCCGATACATATTCGCTCATGTGGGGGTCGGAGCTGGGGATAATGCAGGCGTCCAGGCCGTTTTCCGCAAGCTGCCGCCGTACCCATTGGATTCTTTCATTGACTGTCATCATAATACCTCCTGCCTGATGATCCAAACTGTATTCAGTATAGCACGGCCAGCGCCAAAAGGCAAGGTGGGCCGCCGGTTGTTTTGGCAGATTTTCTAAAATCATTTGCCGTTTTCTATGATGATTTGGGGCAAAAATCGCCGAAACCCGATTGACATTCGGAAAGCAAAAGATTATAATTATTTTGTAACCTAAAGCTAACATTTTGGTGGAGGAAGCAGAATATGACACTCAATCAACTAAAACCCGGACAAAGCGGGGTTATTACTGTGGTAGGCGGGGAGGGCGCCCTGCGCCGCCGCCTGCTGGATATGGGGCTGACCCCCAAAACCCGTGTGGCCGTCCGCAAGGTAGCGCCTATGGGGGACCCCATCGAGCTGTTTTTGCGCAGCTATGTGCTGACCATCCGCAAGAATGACGCGGCCAACATCCAGCTGGATGAAGCAAGCGTGGAGGAGGTGCGCCGCAAATGAAACTGCTTTTCGCCCTTGCAGGCAACCAGAACAGCGGGAAAACCACCCTCTTTAACCGCCTGACCGGCTCCAATCAGCATGTGGGCAATTTTCCCGGCGTCACCGTTGAAAAGAAGGAAGGCCAGGTGAAAAAGCACCCGGAAGCGTCGGTAGTGGACCTGCCGGGTATTTACTCCCTGTCCCCCTACACCTCGGAGGAAATCGTCACCCGGGATTTTGTCTTGAAGGAGCACCCCAACGGCATCATCAACATTGTGGACGCCACCAATATTGAGCGGAACCTTTACCTTTCCCTCCAGCTTATCGAGCTGGGCATCCCCATGGTTATTGCCCTGAACATGATGGACGAAGTCCGGGCCAGCGGCAACTCCATTGACATTGCAAAGCTTTCCGACGAGCTGGGCGTGCCGGTGGTCCCCATTTCCGCAGGCAAGAACGAGGGCATCGACGAACTGATTGAAGTCGCTATCCGCACCGCTTCCCAGGGCAAAAAGCCCCTGAAATACGATTTCTGCGACGGGGAAGTACATAAAGCCATTCACGCCATCGCCCACATTATCGTGGATCAGGCCAAGGAAGCCGGGATTCCCCTGCGGTTCGCCGCCACCAAGCTGGTGGAAGGGGATGAACCCACTCAGCAGCTTCTGCACCTGGACGAGGACCAGCAGCACATTATCGAGCACATTATTGAAGATATGCAGAACGAGCTGGGCACTGACCGGGAAGCGGCTCTGGCCGATATGCGCTACACCTTTATTGAACGGGTCTGCGGCGGGTGCGTCACCAAGCACCAGGAAACCCGGGAGCAGGTGCGTTCGGAAAAAATCGACAAAATCCTCACCAGCAAATACTGGGGCATCCCCATTTTCCTGGGGATCATGCTGCTGATCTTCTACCTGACCTTCACCCTTTTAGGCGCGCCTTTGCAGGATCTCATGGACAAGGGAATTACGGCGCTGACGGACCTGACGGCCAAAGGCATGGCCTATGCGGGAATCAGCGACTGGCTCCAAAGCCTGGTTATCGACGGCATCTTCGCCGGGGTGGGCAGCGTTTTGTCCTTCCTGCCCATTATCGTGCTTCTCTTTTTCTTCCTCTCCTTGCTGGAGGACAGCGGCTATATGGCCAGGGTGGCCTTTGTCATGGATAAGCTGCTGCGGAAAATCGGCCTGTCCGGCCGTTCCTTTGTGCCCATGCTCATCGGCTTCGGGTGCAGCGTCCCGGCCATTATGTCCGCCCGGACCCTGTCCAGCGAACGGGACCGGAAAATGACCATCCTGCTGACGCCCTTTATGTCGTGCAGCGCCAAGCTCCCCATTTACGGCATGATTATTATGGCCTTTTTCCCCCACCACCGGGCGCTGATTATGATGTCGGTGTACGTCATCGGCATCCTGGTGGCCATCCTTTCCGGGCTTCTTTTAAAGAGCACGGTGTTTAAGGGCAACCCCATCCCCTTTGTCATGGAACTGCCCGCCTACCGGATTCCCTCGCCCCGGAGCGTTTTGATGCTCATGTGGGAAAAAGCCAAGGACTTCCTCCGCAAGGCCTTTACTATCATCTTTGTGGCAACTATCGTCATCTGGTTCCTTCAGAGCTTTGACATCCGTTTAAACATGGTGGCCGACAGCTCCCAGAGTATCTTAGCTTCCATCGGTTCCCTGATTGCCCCGCTGTTTGTCCCCCTGGGCTTCGCGGACTGGCGGGCTTCCACGGCCTTGCTCACCGGCATCACCGCCAAGGAATCGGTGGTGTCCACCCTGACCATTTTGACCGGCGCCTCCACCGACGCCCAGCTTTCCCAGGTGCTGGCCACCATCTTTACCCCTTTGAGCGCCTATTCGTTTTTGGTGTTTACCGTCCTGTATATGCCCTGCGTGGCTGCTTTTGCCGCCAGCAAGCGGGAGCTTGGCTCCTGGAAGGGCGCGATTCTCACCGCCCTGTACCAGACCGGCGCGGCTTATGTTATGGCCCTGGTTGTTTACCAGATTGGGCGGCTGATTGTGTAAAAACCGCTGAAAAGGAGGTTTTGTATGACCTTTGCCGATGTGATTCTGATTCTTTTGATAGCGGCCGCCGTTGCCGCCGTGGTAATTTCCGCCCGGCGGCGGAAAAAAAGGGGGATGGACTGCTGCGGAAGCTGCTCCGGATGTTCTGGAAAGTGCGCCTGCCCATCAGCGGACAAATCCCGCCGCTGATCCGGTACAGTGATTTTGCGGAGCGGTTTCTTACAGACAGGGGCTGGCTATCCCGGCCCTTATGGGAGGCGGATTTCCTAATATTTCTAAAAAATTTCAAGGGCCGGTTTTTCCGGCCCTTGATTTTTTTGGGCAAATGTGCTATACTGCCAATATCCCCCCGGGGAGGATATTGAGGAGGAAGAAACATGGCGCATCATCATGAAACCAAAGAAGTTTTAAACCGCCTGTCCAGGGCCGCCGGCCATCTGGAAGCCATCAAGCGGATGGTGGAGGAAGGGGAGGATTGCAGTAAAGTCCTTATGCAGCTGGCCGCCGTAAAATCTGCGGTAAACAATACGGGGAAGCTGATTTTGAAAGACCATATCCAGCACTGCATTGCGGAGGCTGTGGAAACCGGAAATCAGAAAGCCCTGGACGACCTTTCCGCGGCAATCGACCAGTTTATCAAATAAAGGGTGGGAATCATCATGAAAAAGACTGCAATTTTCTGGGCAATTCTGGCGGCGGCTTTGTACGCTCTGAATTCGCCGGTCTCCAAACTGCTGCTGGATCAAATCCCGCCGACTATGATGGCGGCCCTGCTCTATCTTGGCGCGGGAATCGGTTTAACTGCTGTCCGGCTGGTGCAGCGGGGCATGGGAAAAGGAAAAAAGGAAGAGCCGCTGACCCGGAAAGACCTGCCGTTTACCATAGGGATGGTGGCGCTGGATATCGCCGCCCCGATTTTTCTGATGATAGGGTTGACCATGACAACGGCGGCCAACGCGTCCCTGCTGAATAATTTTGAGATTGCGGCCACTTCCGTCATCGCCTTGGGCATATTCAAGGAAACCATATCCAAACGCCTGTGGACCGCCATTGCCTTTGTCACCGTTGGAAGCATTGTCCTGTCGGTGGAGGACATGAGCAGTTTTTCCTTTTCCTTCGGCTCCTTATTTGTGCTCCTGGCCTGCGTCTGCTGGGGCTTTGAAAACAATTGCACCCGCATGATTTCCAACAAGGACCCCCTGGAAATTGTCGTCATCAAGGGATTTGGTTCTGGCCTTGGTTCCCTCGTCATTGCTCTGGTTCTGGGAGAAGGGCTGCCGGACTGGGGATACGCCGCCTGTGCTTTGCTGCTGGGATTTGTTGCCTATGGATTAAGCATTTTCTTTTACATTTACGCCCAGCGTTATCTGGGGGCGGCCAAAACAAGCGCTTATTATGCCTTGGCGCCCTTTATCGGCACGGCCCTGTCCCTGGTGATTTTTCGGGAAATCCCCACGGTGTCCTTTGTAGCGGCCCTGGCCTTTATGATTGCGGGGGCTTACCTGGCTTCCACTGACGCTGGAGAATGCTTCCAAAAAGCGTAAAATAAAAAAACTCTATGAGGATCCTTTCCCCATAGAGCTTCAGCCTGTCGAAAAACCTTTTTTGAAAGTAAAACTGCACAAAAGAGAAAAAGAAAAGTTTTGGTCAAGCTTTTTTAAAAGCTTGCAGGATTCCAAAGGACGGAGTCCTTGGCCGCTTCCCGCAGGAAGCGGAATCTATCCC
>DVJP01000066.1 GCA_018716725.1 Candidatus Merdivicinus excrementipullorum
GCAGACCCGCCGCGGATGACCCCGCGCCGTCATTTTGCTTGCAAAATGACGGGTTAGAATTTTCCAAGCTTTTATCCACAGCTCATTTGCGTCAGCAAACAACACCTCTTTGTGCAATTTGCCAGGCCATACTCTCTTTTTCGACAGGCTGAAAGGGCGGGATTTCCCGCCCTTTTCCTTTGCAGTCTATTCAGGTTTGTTGGCCGGGACGCCGAAATGCTCCAGCATGGCTTTTGTTTCCGCCACGGTTTGTTCCGCAAAGATTGCGTAAAACCGCCCGTTTGGCACAGCCTGGCGGATTGCTTCAAAATCCTCCCGGCCGCCGATCATGTGGATGCCCTTGCCTGCCGCCGCAATCTTCTGGTAAACCTCGATCCAGTGCCGGGCGCTGGGCTGGCCGTCGCCGTAGACCCACTGCACCGCGTTCAGCTCCGGGATTTCCAACAGGTGATCTAAGTGTTTCAGCTCCCCGATGCCGTCCAGATGGTAAATGGCCCGCCCAAGTTCCCGGCAGGCATTTTCAATGTCCGGCAGGACAAATTCGTCAAACATGGGGGTGCCGATCATGTAGCAGAAATCCGATTGGAGCACATAAGCTGGTTTCGAGCTGTAAAGCCCGTCCCAATCGGAATAGCCGGGATTTCCAGATAACGCCTTTTCCAAATCCCGGTAGGCTTCCATCCAAGCCGTATAGGCTTCCTGCCGCAGCCGGTGGACTTCCTCCGGCGCGTCGTACAGGTCTATGAGAAGCTCCTCGCTGCCCCGGAAGGTGGCGATTACGTCCATAATCCCGCCTAAGTCGGGCATCCCCATGAGGACGTTCCCTTCCCAGCGGTCCAGCCCAGCCTTGTAAATGGCCTTGATGCGCTGGACCCAGGGGCTTTCCGGGTCGTAATGGATGTGGATTTTGTCAATAGGGAGATTTTCCGCCGGGAAAAACCAGACCCGGCCGCTTTGGTTGTCTAACTTTGCGCCGCAGAAAGCCGCCAGGACTCCGGGGCCGAAGCTGTCAAAGTTTACCATGGGGAAAGCGTCCCCCATAAAGGCCAGCTGGCTTAAGTCATAGTCCATGGCGTCCACAATCTCTTCCGGGGAATAGGAAAAATCGTGGCAGTTTTCCTGGGAAAGAAGCGGCGCTTTTGGCGCGGGCCTTCCCGGGTCAAAACAGCGGACAGGGCTTTTGATCAAAGGGCGTTCCAGAGCGCCTTCCCACCAGGCGTCATAAGTTTCCCGGGTCCTGGCCCAGTTTTCTGATGTAAAATGGATCATGCGGTTCCCTCACAATCATATTTTAGTCCCGATACGCCAGTTCTTCATAGCACTGGTTATAGTAAAGGGCGTTTTCAACCGGTACATTAGAAGGGATGTGGTTGCCCACCGCCATAAAAAAGCCGGGGCAGTCTTTCCCGATGCGGATACAGCGCTCCGCCTCTTTTCGGATGTCCTCCTTGGTCCCCAAGGTCAGGATGCGGCAGTCGGCGTTGCCCACAAAGGCGTGGGTGCGGCCGTATTTTTTTGCGATATACTCCATGTCTGTTGTCGGCTCCAAGACAAAGCCGTTGACGCCGCAGGCGGCGATATCGTCTACAAAGGCGTCATATGTGCCGTCTGAAGTAAACAGGATTTTCTTTCCCGCTTTGTGCAGGGGGTCAAAGAGCTTTTCGTAATTGGGGAATATGTATTTCCGGTACCAGGCGGGGTTGACAAAGGGGCCGGAGGTCCACACAATGTCGTCGTGGATCATGACCACCGGGGCCTTGCACTGGGCCAAAGCGTCAAAATACTGCTGGATCCAGGAAGCGTAGCGGTTGGCGGTTTCGCCGAACCGTTCCGGATCCTCGCCCAGCCCTTCCAGGAGCATTTCCCAGCCGAAGATTTCCAAAAGCCCGGAAATCATAGTAATGTAAATGCCTGTCATGTTTACCTGGTCCGGATGTTCGGCGCAGTTAATGTCGTAGTGCTCGTTATACTGCCGGGTCAGCTCCCCCTTATCCTGTTCCCCGTAAACTGCCCAAGGGTCGAAGGACAGAACCTGCTCCACATCGGTAAATGGGCAGGAAATCCGGGCGTCATAGTCCGTCCCGCCCTCTGCATAAACGGCGTGGCCCATGCTGGTGCGGCACTTTTCCAATACCTGCCCGCCGGTCAGAATCGACCAGGTGAACCCGAAATCCCAGGCTTTCTCAAAAGCTTGGGAAGCCTTGCGCTTCACGGCGTCGCTGCTGGAAGCATCCACCGGAATCCCGGTGACAGTTTGGATCAAGCTCCAGTAGAAGCTGGCGGAATACTCCGTCCGGGGGATTTTCCGGGGCATTTGCAGGTTTATGGCGTCCATGGCGTTTTGATAGGACATAGAACTCCCTCCCTGTTATCAGAGATGCCGGAATTTTTTCAGATTCCAAGTATTTTTAGTGTAAAATATTCCAGGAGTTTTCGCAAGGTGTTTTTGCGATTTCGAAAGAATTATCCAAAAATCAAAAAATAATCCATTTTGTTTCGCTTACATTCCTGTTATCCTATCATATATTCCGTTGATTTTTTTTTAAAATTATGATATAATTTTGAAAAAGGAGGGATGACCATGAGGAAAATAACAGTCTGCCTGCTGGCCGGATTGGCCGCAGGATGTATGCTGGCGGCTCCCGTGCAGGCGGCGTCCTGGGGAGATGAGGTGTTTGTTTCCCTGGGCCCGGCGGACCCGCAGGAGGCTTATCAGGACAACGGGGTTCTGTGGCAGGGATGGCGGCAGCTTGCGCCGGATTGGTACTATTTTATAGACGCCCGCCCCACCCAGCTCCAGGAATTGACCAGCGATTATACCGGCTGGCGGAATTACGACGGCTATTGGTACTATTACCAAAACGGAAAAGCGTATCACGACGCGGCCCCCCTGGAAATCGACGGGGAATCCTACTTTTTTAACCATATGCACTACAGTCGCGGGGACGACAACAAACCGCCTGCCGTTATGCTGACAGGATGGCTTGCCATGTCAGTCTGGCAGTTTGCCAACGACGGCACTGTGGAAGATCTGCCTTATGGCGCCCGCGTAACCGGCTGGCTGGACTGGCACAGCAACCGGTACTACCTATATGATGAACAGGTGGAGCTGGCCTACGATTATGCTCCCGACGGAGGCCTGGTGCGGTATGAGCCGTTAAACGGCCGGGAGGAGGAGAGTATTCCTTCCTGGGGCTCTTATTATTACGGCGACGGGGTTTTATATACCGGCGAAGCCCCGCGGTTTACCGGTGAGGATACCGAGGCCCCGGTACGGTATGTGGAAACCACTCCGGACAGCGAAGGGTTCCTGGTAACCGGCTGGGCCAAAATCGGGGGAAACTGGTATTTCTTTACCAAAAACGGCGTCATGTGCACCGGCTGGATACAGATACGGGGGCAGTGGTACCATTTCGGGAATGACGGCGTCTGGGACGGCGCTGTATACGAATAAAAAGCTCCCGCTGGGCATTGCAGTCCGGCGGGAGCTTTGCTATTCAATTTCCTTATTTTAGCATATTCCTCAATTTTTGTATAGTATATTTTTGTAAACTCTACAGGAACATCCCGCCAATCCGCGCCGTTAAAAAACACAGCGCAAATCCCGCTGCAGTGGGGATGAGGAAAGCCAGCGCCGTCCATTTGACGGATTTGGTTTCCTTATAAATGGTCAGCAGGGTGGTGGAGCAGGGCCAGTGACAGAGGGAGAAGAGGATGACGCAAAGGGCCGTCACCCAGGTCCAGCCGCAGGCGGAGAGCTGCCGCCCCAGATCCATGGCGCTTCCCACATCGGTTAAGGTGCCGGAGGCAGTGTAGGCCATAAGGATAATGGGCAGGACGATTTCATTGGCCGGGAAGCCCAAAATAAATGCTATGAGGATTACCCCGTCCAGCCCGATGAGCCGGGCCAAGGGGTCCAAAAAACCGGCGCAGAGGGCCAAAAGGGTTTCGCCGCCAACGGTCACATTGGCCATGAGCCAGATGATAAGCCCTGCCGGAGCCGCCACTATCACCGCCCGGCCCAGGACAAACAAGGTCCGGTCCAGAACGGAGCGGACAATGACCTTTCCCACCTGGGGACGGCGGTAGGGGGGCAGTTCCAGGGTGAAGGAGGAGGGGACACCTTTTAAAATAGTGGCCGACAGGAGCCGGGATATGAGGAAGGTAATGAGGATCCCCAACCCCACCACCCCCGCCAGCATCAGGGCGGAAAGGAGGGAATTCCCCTGGCTTCCGGCGAAAAAGACGCCGATAAGCAGCAAAAGGGTGGGAAACCGGCCGTTGCAGGGGACAAAAACGTTGGTGAGAATGGCGATGAGCCGTTCCCGGGGGGAGTCGATGATCTTCGCCCCGGAAACCCCCACGGCGTTGCACCCGAAGCCCATGAGCATGGTCAAACACTGGCGGCCGCAGGCTTTGGCCTTCTGGAAGCACCGGTCCAGGTTAAAGGCCACCCGGGGCAGGTAGCCGAAATCCTCCAGCAGGGTGAACAGCGGGAAGAAGATGGCCATGGGGGGCAGCATCACCGACACCACCCAGGCCAAGATGTGGTACATCCCGTCCACCAGCATCCCGGTAAGCCACCCCGGGGCGTGGAGGGCCTGAAGGCCGGCCTTCATGGCAGGCTCCAGCCCCAGGAGAAATTCTGACAAAAGCTGGGAGGGGATGTTGGCTCCCGCCATGGTGATCCAGAAAACTAAGGCCATCAGGAGCAGCATCACCGGCAGAGCCGTCCATTTGCCCGTAAAAAACCGGTCCAGCTTCCGGTCCCGTTTCCCGCAGGTTAAGGGCATCTGCACCGCCTCGCAGCAGATTTCCTCCGCACGCAGCACGGTGCAGGCGGAAATGGCGTCCCGGAGCTTTTGGCCGAAAAGCCCCTGTTCCTCCAAGTAATGCAGGGCCTTCCAAAGGGCCTTTTTCACCTGGGGGCAGGAAAGGGATTCGTCCCCCAGATATTCCGCCGCCCGGTTTACAATCTCCTCTTCCCCGGCCAGCATCCGCAAAGCCAAAAACCGGGCCGGCAGCCTGCCTTGTAAGGCCGTTTCCAGTACCGGCACAAGGCCGGAAAGGGCTTCCTCCACAGCCGGGAGCTGGCGGACGGCATGGGGGGCGGAAGGCCCTTTCAGCACGGCGTCCACCGTTTCCATGAGCCGGTTTAGCCCCTTGCCGCTGCGGGCGCTGGTTTCCACAACCGGGACCCCCAGCTCTGCCGAGAGCTTTTTTGCATCGATGCGGATGCCTTTTTTGGCCGCCTCGTCCATTAAATTGACGCAGACCACCACCCTGCCGGTGACTTCCAGGATTTGCAGAGCCAGCGCCAGGTTCCGTTCCAAAACCGATGCGTCGCAGACCGCAATCACCGCGTCCGGGTTTCCAAAGCAGATAAAATCCCGGGCCGCCTTTTCGTCCGCAGACTGGGCGTCCAGGGAATAGGAGCCGGGAATGTCCACCAGGGTCAAAGGCTGCCCCCGGTATGTACACTGCCCGCTGGCGTTGGATACGGTTTTACCTGCCCAGTTGCCGGTGTGCTGCCGGAGCCCGGTCAGGGCGTTAAAAACAGTGCTTTTCCCCACATTGGGATTCCCTGCCAAGGCGACGGCCGGGGTTTTCCGGCCGCCGTCGGGCGGGCAGTAGATAGGCTGCGCCATTGCTGCATCCGACCTTTCGTAGTATTTTTAAACGGGGGTTGTCAGGATACCGGCGCTGTCCGACTGCCGCAGGGCGATGACCGCCCCCCGGATCTGGTAGGCCGCCGGATCCCCCAAAGGCGCCTTGTGCAGGCATTCCACCAGGGTCCCTTCTATAAGCCCCATGTCCCGCAGTCTCCGGCGCAGCTCCTCCCGCACCTCCATCCGCACCACCCTGGCCCGCTGTCCGGGCCGGATGCGGCTCAGTGGCTCTATGGTAACTGTCATAACCTGGGTCCTTTCTCTACTATGATGCTGTTTATAGAATATGCCGGACAGCCCGGATGGGTTCCGGGGACATGAAAATGTGAGGAAAGACGGAAAAACCTGTGAATTTTTGCAAACAGGCTGGACAAACGAAGGCGTTTTGTATATAATATAACTTGTATGTACTCGTTTTGGGGTGCGGAAAACTGTGAAAAGGAATGAGATTCACCATGAAATTAAAAAAAGCGGCCGCCGGTCTGCTGGCGGCGGTTCTTGTTTGCGGGCTTGCTTCCTGCGGCGGCGACACCTCCTGGACCTATCGGAATGGGGAGACTACCGTCACCTCCGGCATGTATGTGGGCCTGTCCATTGACGCGTTAAACGCCGCTTCCGCGGTGGAAGGCTACGATTCTTCCAAATCGCCCTTTGACCAGACCTTGGAAGGGATGGACGGTGAGGATTGGATTCAGGACAAGGCCAATGACTACGCCAAGGAATACCTGGCTGTGGAGGACCAGTTCACCCAGCGGGGGATGTCCCTGACGGAGGAGGACCAGGCGGCCATCGATTCCCAGGTGGAGCTTTACTGGACCAGCTTGGGCATGGGCGCCCTGTATGAGGAGGAAGGCTGCGGCAAAACCTCTTACACCAACATCCTGACCAACCAGTATAAAAAGAACCTGCTGTTCCAGGCAGTTTACGGCGAAGGCGGAGAGGAAGAGGTTTCCCAGGAGGAGCTTCGTTCCGTATTCCAGAACGACTATGTAAAAGGCGTGTATTTCTCCGTGTCCTTGGCGGATGACGAAGGCAATAAGCTCACCGGCGACGAATTGCAGGCAAAGCAGGATGAGGCCCAGACTCTGGCGGACCGGATTACAGCCGGGGAGGACTTTGAAACGGTGAAAGCCAACTACACGGCGGATCCGGAGGCCACTGAGGAGGAAACAGAACCCAGCGACACTTCCGTTGTGGTGAAAAAGGAAAACGCAACTTCCGCAGTTTACAAAGCCATCGCCGATGGGGAAGTTGGCGAAGTCCAGGTGATTGAGGACGGGAACAACGCCTATGTAGTGCAGACCCTGGACGTCATGTCCGGCACCTCCTTTGAGGATTACCGGGATACCGTCCTGTTTGACATGAAGAGCAATGAGTTTGAGGAGAAGGTCAGCGCATGGGCTGAGGAGCTTTCCATTGAGGAAAACACTGCCGCTGTCAATAAGCATAACCCCAGCCATCTGAAGGATTTATTCTAAACCGAATATGGCCGGAAAAACCCGCCCCCGTTTCAAACGAGGGCGGGCTATTTCTATTCTGCTACAACTGAGGTCATGGCGAAATATTTTTCATTGGGAATGTAATAAGGGATGCTGTTGCCGGAACCCAGGGCGTAGCCGCCCTTTTCCTCCGACAAAGCCAGCATATTTTTTGCCCGGGCTTTGATGGCGTCTTCGTCCGAACGGATGAGGAAATCCACGTCCATCCCCCCTAAAATGGCGATGCGCCCGCCCCACCGGCGGTAGGCTTCCTCCACGGGGATGATGTTGTCCTCGTAAGAATGGCGGCCGTCATATTTCATGTCCTCGATGACGTCCTCCATAATGTCCCCCATATACCCGCAGGAATGGAGCACCGCCAGTTTCCCGGCGTTATGGGCCGCTTCCACCATCTTTTTGTGCCAGGGGAATACATATTTCCGCATATCGGCCACAGACAGCATGGTCTGGGTGTTGAATCCCCAGTTGTCGTTAATCATCAAAATGCCCACCGTGTCGTATTGGGCGCAGTTTTCATAGTAATCCAGCAGAATCCCGCCAACCCGGTCAAAAATGGCTTTTACCAGTTCCGGGTCGTCGTAGAGCATCAGGCAGAGGGTGTCGTACCCTACAATGCTGATGACATTTTCCAAAAGCCCTCCAGGCCCGGCAGTCATGAGCTTCATTTTAGACGGCAGATACGCCTTGATTTTTTCCAGCCGCGAATAATCGGCGTGTTTGGCGTCCGGCCAGGGATACGCCTCAAAATCCTCCCAGCTTTGGATTAAAGAGTGAGCGTTTAAGGAAATGGTGTCCTTGTGCGCTGTTTCCCCTGTGGGGAAAGCCAAATCGCACCCGTAGGCATTGGCGTAATCGTAGCCGCAGGCGGCGTAGGCTTTGACCATGTAGGCCAGCTGTACCACCGGGTCCGGGTCTGTGGGCATAGGGCCGGCGGCTTCCTCATAAACGGCCGGGTTCATGAAAAACTCAAACAGGGTGGGGCGGTCGGGCTTTTGGCAGCATAAAACCTTGCGGATATTCTCAAAATCCGGTTCGCGGTGGACATGGTTCAAGGGAAATTCCTCCTTTTGGCGTGATTTTCCTTTATTTTACTGCATATCTCATAAAAAAGCAAGAAAATTTCAGCCAAAAATGGAAGAGCTGTTTTGGCAATAGGCCCGGAGCCTGGTTTCCAGATCTGTGTTGGAACATTCGGTAGAATTGCAAAAAACAAAGGGCCGGGAAACCCGGCCCCTACATTTTTTCAGGAAGGTTTTGAAGATATTTGCAGGGGCGGCCATGTCATCAATTTGATGACCGCCGCCCGTCGATATTCCGAAACGCTGTGCAAGAACTGCGGGCGCGCATTGCGCGCCCCTACAAACACGTTTTTGGATTTATTTTTGAAAAACGATAGGAAATAAAACCTTTCCATGACGGCGAGCCGTCGCGAATTTGTTCGCGACAAGAGCACGTCCAGCGGTTGGCGTGAGGCTGTGCGGCAAGGCCGCGATTGGTAGAATTGCAAAAAACGAAGGGCCGGGAAACCCGGCCCCTACAAATGAGGTTTTGTTTGGTATTAGAAAACAATGGAGGATAACTGTATCGAGCCGCTGTGTGCCGTAAATTTTACGGCACACAGCGGCTTATGCAGTTGGTGTGAGGCTGTGCGGCCGCGTCGAATTAGCCGCGGGGCTTCCCCGCATTTTTTTCGTAAATGATCCGAAGGCCCTTTAACAGTAGGTTATTGTCGTAAATAATTTCCCGCTTGCAGTAGGGGACAATGCACCCAGCCAAACCGCCGGTGGCAATTACCGTAGTTTTCTGGCCCAGCTCCTCCTCAATGCGCTCCACTAACCCGTCTAACATGGCTGCCTGGCCGAAAATCGCGCCGCTTTTCATGCAGTCGATGGTGTTGCGGCCAATCACATGAGCCGGTGGTTCCAGAGAAATCCTGGGAAGCTGGGAGGTGCGGCCGGTTAAGGTGTCCTGGGAAATCCGCACGCCGGGCAAAATTAAGCCTCCCATGTACCCGCCCTGCTCGTTGACCACCGAAACAGTGGTGGCAGTGCCCATGTCAATAATAATCAGGGGCTTCGGGTACTGGGCGATAGCCGCCACCGCGTCCACCACCAGGTCGCTGCCGGTCTGGGCCGGGTTGTCCAGCAGGATGTTCAGGCCGCTTTTGACTCCAGGCCCCACCAAAAGGGGCGTGGTGCCGGTCAGGCGGTTGACCGCGTCCTTTAACGTCTGGTTCAAGGGCGGCACAACGGAAGAAATAATGCTGCCGTCAACATCCGCCGCCTGGTAGCCGTAAAGGCGGATAATACTGTTAAAGCTGATGGCGTATTCGTCCGCCGTTTTGCTGTGGTCGGTGGATAAACGGCCGGTAAACAGGATTTCTTCCCCTTTAATGCAGCCGATGCAGATGTTGGTATTGCCTACGTCCAAGGCTAAAAGCATGAAAACACGCCCCTTCAAATTCCTTATATCCTGGTTGTCTTGGTAACACGGAACAGCGCCTTGCAGATAACCGCCGTGAGAAGGGCGGCTACAATGGCTTCCGGCACGCCGTTTATGAAAATCACGCTGAGAATCACCCCGTAAAGGCCGGTGGCGATCTCCTTTGCGGCGGCATACTGCCTGCCGAAGCAGAGATAGATTAAGTTCATCACCAGCAGCGTATTGGTGAGAGAGCCTGCAAGGCCCGCGATAGCCAAAGAAACGCTCTGTCCTCCCTTTTTTCCTCCCAGCCACTTGGTAAAGAGCTTATAGACATAGTAAGGAACCACCCCTACCAGAATCCGCGGCACAAAACAGATCACCAGGCTCCAGCCGTTGCCGTGGAAATCCCCCACAGAATAGAGGGGGGTGAAGGTGAAAGAGGTGATGTTGGGGGAGATAAAAGAGTTCTGAAGAAAACTGGTTACGCCGAACAAAAACCCCAGAACCGCCCCTTTTTTCGGTCCCAGAAGCAGGGAACCGATGATGACCGGAACGTGGATGATGGTTGCGCGGGTGACGCCCAATGGGATATAGCCGAGAAACGGGGTGAAGGCCAGGATGAAAATCAATGCCCCCAACAGCGCCAGCTGTACCATTCCCAGGGTCTTTGCGGATGCTTTTCTGCTCATAAAAATTCCTCCTGCTGCTGCTCCTTTTATAGGATGCAGCGCAAATATTTTATGCCAATCCGCTTGTTTTGGCGGATTTTGCACCGGAAAGATAGATTTCTGTATTATTATATCCAATTTTTTCGGGTTTGGCAAGAAAAATATTTCACAAAGCTGGCAGGCTCTCCGGCGGGGTTTTAGCGGTTGTGACTGGAAAAGCGTTCCAGGGGGCTTTCTAAGTGGCGGCGAATCAGCTGAGATAAGGCGTCCGCATCTCCGGCCATCATCAGCTCCAATATCCGGCAGTGCTCCTCATAAAACTGCGAAAACAGCCCGCTTTGGCGCATATCCAGCACCCGGAAGCGGGTGTAATGGACATGGAACTGCTGCAAAAGGACCCACACCGCCTCCATGCCGGCATAGGAAAAATACAGGGCGTGGAATTTATTGTCCAGCCGGTAAAACTGGGACGGCTGAAAATCCCCCGCAAGCAGGAGTTTCTGCCGGGCAAGGTTTTCCTCCATCTCCTTCCAAAGCTCCGGCGGGCGGGACTGGGCCAGCAGGGGCATGAGCCGCAGTTCCACCGAGGTGCGCAGGAAGATCAGCTGCCGGACATAGTCAAAGTCGATTTCCGAAACAAAGGTGCCCTTCCTTGGCTCTACCCGGATGAGCCTCTCCGTCGAAAGGCGGGAAAGGGCGGCCCGCACCGGCGTCCGGGAAACGGCAAACCGTTCCGCCAGCGCCTCTTCCCGGAGCTTCTGGCCGGGGGAGAGGGTCAGATTCAGGATTTCCTTGCGGAGGGTGCGGTAAATAGTTTCCGAAGACGCCATCAGCCCACCTCCCCCGGCATATCCCCGCGGCGGGCGGTTTTGCAGACGGTAACGGCATAAACTCTCGCAGCCCCGGCGTCCCGCAGGGTCTGGGCCGCTTCCAAAAGCGTAGAGCCGGTGGTGACCACATCGTCGCAGAGAAGGAGAGATTTCCCCTTCAGAGAAATTCCCTTCCGGACCCGGTAAGCGCCTTGCAGATTTTTGCGCCGTTCCCTGGCGTGCAGGGTGTGCTGCTGGGCGGTGTCCCGGCATTTTCGGAGGGCCGGACACACCGGCATGCCGGTTTCCTCTCCCAAAAACCGGGCCAGCAGCGCCGCCTGGTTGTATCCCCGCTTCCGCAGCCCTTTCCAGTACATGGGGACGGGGACGATGCAGTCAAACTGCGCTCCGTTGAGCGTTTCCGCTAAATAGGGAGCTAAGCTCCTGGCCCGGCCGGTTTTCCCCTGGAATTTCAGCTGGCGGACAGCGTTTTCGGCAAGCCCCTCATAGGAAAAAGGAGCAAATAAGCCGTCCAGCCCCGGCAGGTTCCAGGGCGTTTTCAGCCAGGGGAGGGCAGGCCCGCACTCTTTACAGCAGCGTTCTTCCCTGGGAATGAGCCTTCCGCAGAAGGGGCATTGTTTTGGAAAAAACAGCGTCCAGAAATATTTCGGGATCTTCATAGCCCTCCTCCTTTTCCTATTTTTCGGTGAACACAAAAGGGGACGCCGTCCAGGCGTCCCAGAATCAGCCGAACCTTAATAATTTCGCACCAAGGCGGCAATTTTGCCCAAAATCGTTACTTCCTCCACGATAATGGGTTCGTAGGCCGGGTTTTCCGGCATCAGGCGGAAATAGCCTTTTTCTTTGTAGATCCGTTTCACCGTGGCTTCATCGTCGATTAAGGCCACTACAATATCCCCGTTGCGGCAGACAGGGGTCTTTTTGACCACAATAATGTCTCCGTCCAAAATCCCGGCGCCGACCATGCTGTCCCCCCGGACATGGAGGGCGAAATAATCGTCGGAATCCCCGGCCAAGTTGGGGATGGGAATGTATTCCTCCACTTCCTCGATGGCGGTAATGGGAATCCCGGCCGTTACCGTCCCCAGCAGGGGCACGGCGCAGGCGTCGCTGGAAGGCAGCTTGATGGTGCGCTTTTTCATGCTGTCCTTGATGATATAGCCTTCCTCCGACAGTTCTTTCAGGTAGTAATGGACGGTGGAGGTAGATTTGATGCCCAGTTCCTCCCCAATTTCCCGCACAGTAGGGGAAAAGCCCCGGTTCAGGATGCAGTCGCGGATATATTCGTAAATCTTTTTCCCTTTGTCACTTAACATATCCCCTGCCGCTCCCTTCGTCTGTCAGCCGGAACCGTTCCTTCAGTTCGTGCATGGCATCGTCCTTGGTTAAAATCAGCAGCTTGTCTCCGGAAAAGATTAATGTGTTGCCTCGGGGAATCAGCATTTCACCGCTGCGTTCCACCGATACCACTACCATCTGTTCCGGCAGCCGGATATCCGAGAGCTTTTTACCGGAATACTTAAAGTCGTTGGGCAGTACGATTTCCACAATGGAGGCTTCCCCTTGGTTTAAGGAGATCAGGTGTTTAATAGTGGACATATCCACTTCCCGTTCCATCAGCCGCGTAATAGCGTCGATGCTGGAAACGGCGATATCCACTCCCAGTTCCCGCATAACATCGGCGTTTTTGGGGTTGTTGGCTTTGGCAATAGTCCGGCGGACATGGAATTCCAGCCGCCCCAGCTGACAGGCGATGAGGTTGATTTCATCCTGTCCGGAAACGGCAATGAGCACGTCCGCTTTGGCTGTACCGGCCTCCTGCAGCGCCTCAATGGTGGTGCCGTCCCCAAAGATGACAGGGATATCTAAGTTGTTGGCCAGACGGGCGCAGGCTTCCTTTTTGGATTCTACAACGGTTGGTTCATGGTTATGCTCCAGCAGGGCTTTGGCCAGGTAATAGCCCACAGTCCCGCCTCCTACGATTACAATTTTCATAACGGTTCCTTTCCGGCGGCTCAGTCCACAATGGCGGCGACTACCAGGGAATCGCCGGCGCGGATGGTAATGGGCTGATAGGCTGCCATTGTCATAGAGCCGTCCTCATGACAGACGGCAAAGGGGGATTTCCCCTCCCCCAGATTCAGTTCGGAAACCAGCATCCCCACCATTTTCCGGCTTACCGGGACGGTGTGGAAACTGACGGTGGACTGGCCGATAAGCACTTGGCGGTCAGGTTCCTCCATTAAAAGGTTTTTGACGGTTTCCACAGTTAAATTGGTGGGGCAGATGGTCCGCAGGCCGAAGTGTGCAAAAACATTTTCCCGCCGGGGATCATAGATCCGGGCCACAATGTTTTCCACATCGAAGTATTCCTTGGCAACCTGGCAGACCATGATGTTGGTGTTGTCGTCCGGGCTGACCGCAGCCAGGGCGTCGCAGTTTTCGATGCCCGCTTCCCGCAGCACATCCCGGTCAATGGGGATCCCCGCGGTGCAGTAGCCGCTGTAATCCGGCGGCAGTTTTTCAAAAGCAGCTTCATTGGCGTCCACAATGGTGACGCTGTGGCCCTCCCGGCTTAAGGTGGCGGCCAGCTCGGAGCCGACCTTCCCGCAGCCAACGATCAGTATATTCATAACAGAATCCTTTCTTGCGGTTAATTTTTCCCTTCCGCAGCTTTTTCTTGGCGGGTCATCCGCCGGTAAAAGAGCAATCCAACCAGGGCGCACAGCCCTAAAATCCCGTAAAGAACCGCCGCCAGCACGAAATTCCCCTCCAGGATGCTGACCCCGGCATAGGTGGTAATGAGCATGCCCGGCGCCCGGCCCAGTGTGGAAATCAGTACAAAACGGTGGATACTGATGGGGGTCAAGGGGGCGATAAAGGTAAAAAAATCCTTCGGCAGCCCCGGAATAAGGAACAGGATAAAGGTGAGCAGCTCGGCGTTTTTGGCGTTGCGGAACACCTCCAGGCGGTTCAGCTTTTTCACTTTTTTCTCATCGTGAAAAGCCGCGATAACGCCGCTGCCCAGCTTTTGGACGGCGAAGAAAACAAGGTAGGTGCCAAGAACCACGCCGCCAAGGCAAAGCAAAGCGCCGCCGATGCCTCCGTACATCATGCCGGAAGCCAGTTCAATAGGCTCTCCCGGCAGGAAGGCTATGGCGATCTGGCAGGTCTGGAACAAAATCAGGATTGCCGCGCCCCAAATGCCGAAGCCGGCAATAAAGCCCTGCAATTCCTCCGCCGCGTTTTCGCTCCGGAGGATGGCCCAAAGGGTATCCCGGTGGTACCAGACGAACCCGCACAGAAAAAGAGCCATCAACGCCGCGGCAGACCAGGCACAGACCGTAATGACCCGGCGGACAGCGATTTTGTTTTTTTCTTCCATAGGCAAGCCCTTCCTGTTTGGATTGTGTACTTTCATTGTAAAAGCATTCCTTTCTGTTGTCAAGAGAAAAAGTGTTTGTAATTTGTAAATAGCGGCGGTTTTCGCCTTTTTTGGCAAAATGAAGGGGTTCTCCGCCAAAAATCCCCTTGACAAAAGCAAATGAATTTGGTAATATAATATCGATAATTACCTTATCAAGAGTGGCGGAGGAACAGGACCTGTGAAGCCACGACAACCTCCCGGGAAACCGGAAAGGTGCCATTTCCTGCGACGCAGTCGAGAGATGAGGTTTGCTTTAAAAACTGGAAGCGCTCGATGCCGGGCGCTTTTTTGTTTGCACTGGAATCTTTCCTGCAGGCGGCCTTCCCGGAAAGTCTGGGAACTTTGGGCCGGCGTATGCGTTTTATTTTGTGTTCTCCCGAAAAAAGGAGAGAAAGGAGAAAAAATTTATGGCACGCACTTTATTTTCCTCTGAATCCGTAACCGAAGGGCATCCCGACAAAATCTGCGACCAGATTTCCGACGCGGTCCTGGACGCCATTTTGGAAAAGGACCCCATGGGCCGCGTCGCCTGCGAAACCTGCTGCACCACCGGCATGGTTATGGTTATGGGCGAAATTTCCACCTCCTGCTATGTGGACATCCCGAAACTCGTCCGGGAAGTCGTAGTGGGCATCGGCTACGACCGGGCCAAATACGGCTTTGACGGCCAGACCTGCGCCGTCATCACTTCCATCGACGAGCAGTCCGGCGACATCGCCATGGGCGTGGACAAGGCCCTGGAAGCCAAAAACGGCCAGGATGCGGACGAGAACGAAAACGGCGCCGGCGACCAGGGCATGATGTTCGGCTACGCCTGCGACGAAACCCCGGAACTGATGCCCATGCCCATTTCCCTGGCCCACAAGCTGGCAAAACGCCTGACGGACGTTCGGAAAGACGGCGCCCTGCCCTACCTGCGCCCCGACGGCAAAACCCAGGTGACGGTGGAGTACGAGGACGGCGTCCCGGTCCGTGTGGACACCATCGTGGTTTCCTCCCAGCACGCCGAGGATGTGCCTTTAGAGCAGATCCGCAAGGACATCATCGAAAACGTGGTGAAACCCATTATTCCGGCGAACCTTCTGGATGAAAACACCAAGTATTACGTGAACCCCACCGGCCGGTTCGTCATCGGCGGCCCCGCCGGGGACAGCGGCCTCACCGGGCGGAAGATCATCGTGGACACCTACGGCGGCTATGCCCGCCACGGCGGCGGCGCCTTCTCCGGCAAGGACCCCACAAAGGTGGACCGTTCCGCCGCTTACGCCGCCCGCTGGGTTGCCAAAAACGTGGTGGCCGCCGGTTTGGCCAAGAAATGCGAGATCGAGCTGGCTTACGCCATCGGCGTGGCACACCCCGTCTCCATTATGGTGGACACCTTCGGCACCGGCGTGGTTTCCGATAAGAAAATCGCGGAAGCCGTGGAAAAAGTTTTTGACCTGCGCCCCACCGCCATTATCAAGGCTTTGGATCTGCGCCGCCCCATTTACCGGCAGCTGGCCTCCTACGGCCACATGGGCCGGGAGGACCTGGACGTTGCCTGGGAAAAGACCGACCGGGTGGACGCCCTGAAAGAAGCGGTAAAATAAGCCCCTTGATACAGAAAACGAAGGAGAAGCCCAAAGCTCTACACGGGCCTCTCCTTCCTTTAAACTCAGAAAAAAGGAGTGGATGAAATGCTCAGCAAACACGGACAAAAACTGGCGGCGGACATGAACCTGCTGCCCTATCCCAAAGAAGGCTTCCTTTGCGGGAAAATCGGGGATATCCCGGTGATTATTGGAGAACTGCCGGATCAGAGGCTGGTTGTGCGCCTGTGGGCCAAACCAGGCGACGCCGCCCCTTCCAAAGAATTAGAGGATTTTCTGCGGATGGAGCTGCCGGATCTGCCCAAAGGCTTTCAGTGTAAACGGGAGGAATACGGCTGGGCATTTTTGCTCCCGCCCATGATGTACCGGAAAAAGCTGGAAACCATCCATTCCTTGTTCGGCGCTTTGTCCCAGTATTTCAGTGAAAACGGCATGGTTCCCTGCTGCGCCCACTGCGGAAGCCCAGAACCGGCGGGGCTTTACCAGTGCGGGGAAGGGGCCGCCAGCTTTTGCGAAAACTGCGCCGCGGAGTGCAGCCAGGCTTTGCAGTCGGCCGCCGCGGAACGGAAAAACAAGCCGGGCAACCTGCTGCTGGGGCTGATTGGCGCAGTAATCGGCGCGGTTCCGGGCGTCGTTTTATGGCTCCTCATTTACCGGCTGGGATATATCGCGGCAGTGTGCGGCCTGCTTTTGGCCTTCGGGGCTGTCAAGGGGTACTCCATACTGGGCAAGCGGCTGGACAAGAAGGGGACGGTTGTCAGCGTCATTGTTTCGGTGGTGATGCTCACTGCGGCCCTGATGCTCTGCTACGGCTGGGCGCTTTACGATGTGTTCGGGCCGGAGGGCTTCTCCTTTTTGGACTGCATCCTGGCGGTTCCCACAACCCTGGCGGTGTATCCGGAAATCCTCGCCTCTTTTGTGGGGGAATTTATCATCGGCCTCCTGCTGACCGGCGTGGGCAGCTTCGCCTCGGTGAAACGGCTCTATCAGCAGGCCAATCCCAGCACCGCTTTCCGGAAGCTGGTTTAACGGTTTCATAAGGGAGAGAAATTGAGATGTTAGGGAAGAATCTGCGGGCTATGGCCCAGGGCCTGGGTTTCCTTTGGGACGCAAACTGCAAATTCCTGTACGGGAGGATTGGGCCTTACCCGGCTTGGGTCCGGGAAATCCCGGGGAGCCAGCTCCTGCTGTCGGCGGCGGCAAAGCCGGGAGAAAACGCCGTCCTGCCGGCTGCGGAGGACGTCCGCCGGATCCTGCCGGAGGGTCCGATCCTTTCTATTAAGGTTACCCCTTTCCGATGGCAGGTTGTGGTGAAGCGGGGAAAAACCCCGGAAACCACCCTGCTTCTGAAACGGGTTTTTGATACCCTGGGGCAGTATTTTGCCCAAAACGGCTACCGCCCCTGCTGCGCCAAATGCGGCGCGGAAGGGGTGATGCCCATTTACCAGTGCGGGCAGATTATACGGGCTTTATGCGATCACTGCGCCGGGGAAACGGCGTTTCTGGCGGAAAAAGACCGGAAGCGCCCCAGCAAGCTGGGCAAAGGGATGTTGGGGGCTTTGGGCGGGACGGCCCTTGGCCTTGCGGCCTCCATTTTGCTGGTTATTCTGGCCTGGTTTGTCTTTCTGCTGGCTTTTTTCGCCGTGACCGGGGGAATTCTCGCCCTTTTGGGGGATTCTGTTGACTTGGACACCGCAATGTTTCTGGCGTTTATGTTGCTGATGATCCCGGGAGTAATGAGCGTTTTTCTAATAACATCGGTTTGCGGATTTTTCATGATGCTGCCCGCCTCCAAGGGGTACGCCCTTTTGGGCGGGAAATACGACGTCCGGGGAATCGCCGTCAGCGTCCTCTGTGTCGGAGCTTTCCTATTTGCTTTCTATTTTTGGCTGTTGGGCGGGCTGTCTTTTGCGGAACCGGACTATTTTTCCATGGCGGTGATCCAATTTGGCGGGCTTTATTTTGACATGGACGGTTTAGTGGCTTCCATTATTTTCTGCGCTTGTTACGTCCCGGGCATTGCCATAGCGGGCTTTGAGGAAATGGACCGGCAAAAACGCAGAGAAGCCTTCCGGCGGCTCCTTTGACGCACCTTTTTGCCCTTTCTTTCATAATATGGGGTATCTTATGGAAGAAAGGGCGGGATTTTGATGTGGACATATTTTTGGGCCGGCCTTTTGGCCGGGTTGATTATCTGGGCAGTAGCTGAAGCGGCTTTGCGGCTGCGCAGGCCGGTTTCCAAAGGGATGCGGGAAGAGGTTTTCGCGGTGCTGGAGCTTACAAAGCCGTCGGAGGACTTGGAATACACCCTGCGGCGGATCAAAGCGGATTTTTCCGGCTGCGGGTTTACCGGCTGCCGGATCCTTTTGGCGGACCGGGAGCTTTCGGAGAATGACCGCCAGGTGGCGGCCCGGACGGAAGGGGTCTACCTGGTTCCGTCCCGGGTGCTGGAAATCCTGCCCTGGCGGACGGAATAACAATTTGGTTTTGGGAAGGCGGGAAACATGAGAGAACAGGAAATGGTGCAGATCCGGGGAACGGTGGAAGACGTCCTCTTTGCCAACCCGGAAAATGGGTTCGCGGTCATTGAACTGGACACCGGGGAGGAGCTTCTGCCGGTGGTGGGGGAGCTTTGCGGCGTGGAGCCGGGGGAAGAGCTGACCATCACCGGCAGCTATGGAAACCACCCCAAATTCGGCTACCAGTTTAAGGCCGCGCTCTTTGAGCGGAGCCTGCCCACTACTCTCACCGCCATCCGCAAATACCTGGCCTCCGGGGCCGTCAAGGGCATCGGCCCGGCTCTGGCCGGACGGATTGTGGACACCTTCGGTGCTAAAACCCTGGAGGTGCTGGAAAAATCCCCGGACCGCCTGTCCGAGGTCAAGGGCATCTCCCAGCGCAAGGCTAAGGAGCTGGTGCAGGAGTTTAACCAGATGTTCGGCATGCGGATGGTGATGATCTTCCTGTCCTCCCACGGGCTCAGCTCTTCCCAGAGCGTCAAGGTCTATAAAAAGTGGGGCCCCATGGCCATGGACCTTTTGAAAGCCAACCCCTACCTGCTCTGCAGCGGGGAGTTCGGAGTGGAGTTTGAAAAGGCCGACCGGATGGCCCTCTCCTTAAACCTTTCGCCGGACAGCCCGGAACGGGTTTTCGGCGGCATTACCTATATGCTCCGCCACAACCTCCACAACGGCCACACCTGCCTTGCACGGGAGGTGGTGGCCGCCAAGTGCGCCCAGCTTTTGCAGCTTTCCAAAGACCGGGTGGAGGCGGAAATCGACACCCGCATCGGCGAGGAAGAGCTGTTTTCCATCCAGCGGAACCGGGAGTATCTGTTCCTGCCGGATTTGTACGGGGCGGAACGGTATGTGGCCCTGCGGATCGGGCTGATGCTCCAGAACCGGTATTTTGAAACCCGGAATGTGGACAAAATGATTGATAAAGTGGAGCAGGAAAAAGGGATAAAATACGAGGGCCTTCAGCGGGAAGCCATCCGCCAGGCCCTTTCCCGCAGCGTCCTGATTCTCACCGGCGGCCCCGGCACCGGCAAAACCACCACCTTAAACGCCATTATCGAGCTTTTGGAAGGGGAAGGCTTAAAGCTTGCCATCGCCGCCCCAACGGGACGGGCCGCCAAGCGGATCTCCGAAGTCACCGGCAGGGAGGCCAAAACCGTCCACCGGCTTTTGGAGGTGGATTTCAGCGACGAAAGCCGCAGCAGGTTTCTCCACAACGAACAGCACCCCTTGGACGCCGACGCGGTGGTCATTGACGAAATGTCCATGGTGGACATTTTCCTCTTTGAATCCCTTCTGCGGGGCATTAAAATGGGCTGCCGCCTGATTTTGGTGGGGGACTCGGACCAGCTGCCCTCGGTGGGGCCGGGAAACGTCCTCCGGGACCTGATTGACAGCGGGAAAATCCCCACGGTGGAATTAAAGCAGGTGTTCCGCCAGGCGGCGGAAAGTCTCATCGTCACCAACGCCCACAAAATCGTGGAAGGGGAGATGCCGGACTTGACAGTCAAGGACCGGGACTTCTTTTTCCTCAGCCGTTTAAACGCGGAAAACGCCGCCAAAACCGTGGTGGAGCTGGCGGCGGAGCGCCTGCCCAAAAGCTACGGCTTTTCCCCGGTGGCGGACATCCAGGTGTTGGCCCCTCAGCGGAAAGGGGATTTGGGGGTCAACACTCTGAACACCCGGCTCCAGGCGGCGTTAAATCCCCCGGCTTCCGGGAAAAAGGAGTGGAAGGGGATGTTTTACACCTTCCGGGAAGGGGACAAGGTGCTGCAAACCCGGAACAACTACGACATCGAGTGGGACAAGAACGGCGAAAAGGGCATGGGGGTTTTCAACGGCGACATCGGCATTATCAAGGAAATCGACCATCCCGCCGGGACCATCGACATTGACTTTGACGATCGGATCTGCACCTATACCTTCGATATGGCGGCGGAATTGGAGCTGGCCTACGCCGTCACCGTCCACAAAAGCCAGGGCAGCGAGTATGACGCGGTAATCCTGCCCATTTTGGGCGGATACGACAAGCTCTATTTCCGGAACCTTTTGTACACCGCCGTCACCCGGGCCAGGAAGCTCTTAATTTTGGTAGGCTCCCAGAAACGCATCGCCTATATGGTGGAAAATAACCTCCGCACCCTGCGCTACACTGGGCTGAAGTTCTTTTTGCAGCAGACGGGGATAGAGGAAAATCCCAGGTAAAGTGGCAGTTTTTTGAAACGATTTGTAGGGGCGGGGTCTCCCCGCCCGCCGGCTTTCCAGAACGTTTCGTGTAATATGCGGGCCGGGAAACCCGGCCCTTACAATTTACGCGAAAACCCCCGGGCCAACTGGTCCGGGGGCATTTTCTTTACTCTGCTTCTTCCGTTTTGTTATGTTTGGAGGATTTTTCCTTTTTGGAGGATTTTTCCTCCTCGTCGGGAACCGGTTCCGGCAGGCGGAACACTTTAACCTTGGCTACCCGCCGGTCCTCCACCTGGGTGACGGTGAACCGGTAGCCTTCGTACTCTACCGAAGGAGTTTCCCCTTCTGTGGGGATCCGTCCCAGCATATGGGTCAGGAACCCGCCCAGGGTGTCGTAAGCGTCGTCCTCCTCAAAGGTGATGTCTAAGGCCTCGCCCAGGTCGTCCAGTTCTGTGGTGCCCTCCACCAGGTAGGTGTCGGCGTCCAGTTGCTGGATGTCCTTTTCTTCCTCGTCGTACTCGTCCTCAATGTCGCCGACAATGGCTTCCAGAATGTCTTCCATAGTGAGGATGCCTTCCGTTCCGCCGTATTCGTCCACAACCACGGCCATGGCCGACTGGTTCTTTTTAAATTCCGCGAATACGCTGCGGCATTTCACGTGTTCCGGCACATAAATGACGGGCCGGATAAAATCCAAAAGGCTTACGCTTTCGGAAGGGTGGCCCACCAGGCACAAAAGGTCCTTCACATGGATAAACCCTAAAATGTTGTCCAGGTCCCCTTCGTAAACCGGCAGCCGGGAAAACCCTTCGCTGATGGCCAGGTCAATGACGTCCTGAATTTTGGCGTCCTTTTCCACTGCGGCCACTTCCGTCCGATGGGTCATGACGTCGCCCACCGTCGTATCGTCAAACTCGAAAATGTTGTTAATCATCTCTTTCTGGCTTTCCTCAATAAAGCCCATTTCGCTGCCGGTGTCCACCAGCATCCGGATTTCCTCTTCCGTTACGGCTTCCGGGCTGTTTTTAGGCTCCGCGCCGAAAAGCCGGGCCAAAAGCTTGGCAATCCCGGCGGCAGGGGCCGTTACAGGGGATAAAATTCCCAAATAAACCGGCACCGCCCCAGCGGCGGAATACGCTGCCTTGTCGGCGAAATGCTCCCCCATAGCCCGGGGAAACAGCAGCCCGATGCCCAGCACCAGGATAGTCATGACCCAGGCGTCCAAAACCAGGGCGATTACCGTAGCCAGCGTGCTGTGTCCCTGGCCCAGAAGGGCGGAGAAAAGCCGGTACAAAGGGGGAAATGCGGCTGTCATGCCAAAGAGGATGCTGCCTGCTGCGGAAACATAAGCCGCAGTGCCGGTTTTTCCGGCAATACGGGGGATGTCCCGGCAGCGGGAAAGCCGCGCCGCCTTTTGATCCCCGTTCTCCTCCCGCTCCCGCAGCGTGGCGTCATTGGCTTCCGGAATGGCTGTTGCAGCCAGGGAGCCGAAAAAGCTGAGGGCCAGGAAAAGCACGGAAAGAATGATACACCATGATCGTCCGTCGTCCAAGTTAAAAAACCTCCTATTTCTTTCACAAAGGTGGATTTGTGCGGCATATGGAAAAAAGAAAGCGCCGCACGGCGTTCCGGGAGCCTTTCCCGAAAGCTATACAGCACTATGATACCTTTTTTCATCCGTTTTGTCAACTAAATAACGGAGATTACTTCAAATGGATGGGTTCTGTTTCCGCCGTCAGGGCCTCAAACCGGTAGCCCAGGCCCTGGTAATGGTCAATGAGCATGGAAACGCACTCTGCGGCGGTGGTCCGGAGGGCGTCGTCGTGGAGCAGGATGAGGATTTTTTCCTGGTCCCCGGCGGAACTCACCACATTGTCGAACATCTCCTGGGCGGGCGTTGCCTTGGCTTTGTCGTCTTTGGCTAAGGCGTTCCAGTCAAACCAGACGCAGCCTCGTTTTTCCATTTCTTTTTTAATTTCATCCAACACTTCAGGCATCGCGAAGTTGTTTTTGCTGCCCCCGGGGAAACGGAAAATGTTGGGCTTTACCCCCACAATGCTTTCCAGGTGGTCTGCCAGACGGTCGAAGTCCTTAAGATAGGCGTCTGCGCTTTCGTAAATTTCCTGATACCGGTGGGAATAGGAGTGAATCCCCAAAGCGTGGCCCTCGTCCAGAATCCGCTGGTACAGCCCCTTCCCACGTTCCGTGGTGGCGCCGATGACAAAGAAGGTGGCGGGGACGCCTTTTTCCTTTAAAACGTCCAGGATTTCCCCTGTTACAACGGAAGGGCCGTCGTCAAAGGTGAGGTATACCACCTTTTCCCCGTCCTCCGGAACGTCCGTCCCCATAGTCTGCTGGGAACCGGAGCTTTCCGGCGGGAGGGCGGATTCCGGAGGGGCAGGCTCCCCCCCGGACTGGGCGGCCTTGGCCCCCAAAAACAGCACGCCGATGCCCAGGGCAAGCCCCAGCAGCGCGGCTCCGGCCACCAGCATAAGGTTTTTAAGACGTATGGATCGAATAAACATATAAGCGACCTTCCCTTCCCTGATATGGCGGAAAAAGCGCCGCGTCCGGCATTTCTTTCCCGTAACTACCCTATGCGGCTGTTTCCCCAGATATGCCTTATCCCACCCGGGCGATTTCCGTGCCCGGGTAATACCGGGCCAAAATTTCCTCCCAGGTATGGCCTTCCTTGGCCATGGCGTCCGCCCCGTACTGGCTCATGCCCACGCCGTGGCCCTTGCCCTTGGTGCGGAAGGTCAGGGTTTCCCCGCTGCACTCCACGGTGAAATTGGCGGAAGAAAGGCCGAACCAGCTGCGGATGTCCTCGCCGGAAACGGTGTTTTCCCCGATTTTGGCGGAAGTGACCATGCCGGCTTCGGTGCGTTCCGTTATCTGGATCCACTGGGCCGGGTCCTCCGGCAGGGAGAGGGTTTCTAAGTGGCCGCTTAAAATGGCGGCGGCTTCCTGGACAGTCAGGGAGGATTCCCCATTGCCGGCGGGGTTTTCCGCGTCTTCGGGGCTGTCCGCCGTCACAAGGTAGGGGACCTCCCGCCCCCAAACGTCCTTGGCCGATTCGGTTTTCCCGGAGGAAATGGAGTGGAAGGCCGCGGCGGCCGGTTCCCCCTGATATACCAGGATGCAGCTTAACACCTCCTGCACCGCCGATTCCAGCAGGGCCTCGTTTTCCTCAAAGGAATCCCCCCACAGTTCCTGCCGCTCCTCCTTGGAAAGATACGCCTGGAAATGGGCCGGGTCCGTGGACAGGAAGGCCCCCTGCAAATCCGGATCCGGTTTTTTCAGCTGCAAGCCCATCTGCCGCAGGGCATAGCTGTGGGCGGCCACAGCCTGGGCCTTTACGGCCTCCGGCGCAAAGCCTATGGGAATTTCCGCCGCCGTGACGCCGCAGATGTAATCAAAGGGGGAAAGCTCCATGACCTGGCCGGAATCCGCGTCCAGCACCCGATAAGCTTCCGGCAGGGACAGAGCGGCGCTGCTTTCCGGCAAAGGCTGGGATTCTTCCGCTTCCGGCTGGGAAGAAACGGGAGCCGGGGCGGAGGACGTTTCCTCTTCTTTTGGTTGGTTGTCCGGTTTTTCCCTTTGGAGAATCCCGGCGGCCTGCCCGGAAGCGCCCGCCGAAAACCGAAGGAGCTCCGTTTGGGCTGTCAGGGGAGGCAGGGAGGAAGGCTTGCGGACAGCGGTGGCCAGGGGCGCTGCCGGAAGGACGGCCATGGCGCATAAAAAGGCGAGACAGCGGGCGACGCTTCGGTTTTTCATTTGATTTTCCTCCTTGTTCTGCACAGAAATCGGAAGCTCCGGCATATTTAGCCTTGACTTTACTTCTGTCCTGTTATACAATGGATTTATCTATAGGATTCTGCCAAAAGGCCGGTGATAGGGGCGGACGCCCCGGACGGGCCCTTGGGCCAATATATGAACGGGGTGGGATGACCGATGCCGAGAGGATTTGTCAAAAAGGAAACTATCAGTACATTATGCGCGGAATTTAAAAAACATAACTACATTGACCCGGCGCTGAACGAACGCTACAACGTAAAACGCGGCCTGCGAAACAGCGACGGCACCGGCGTCATGGCCGGCCTGACCCAGATCTGCAACGTCCACGGCTATATTATGAACGAGGGCGAAAAGCAGCCGGTGGAAGGCGAGCTGACCTACCGGGGCTACAATGTCCGGGATCTGATCGACGGCTGCATCAAAGAGCGCCGGTACGGCTACGAGGAAGTTTCTTACCTTCTGCTGTTCGGCACCCTGCCCACAGCCCAGCAGCTGGAATTTTTCCGCATGGTCCTGGCCCAGGCCCGGTCTTTGCCCCAGGATTTTGTCCAGGACATGATCTTAAAGGCCCCTTCCAAGGATATTATGAACAAGCTGGCCCGCAGCGTGCTGGCTTTGTACTCCTATGACGAGTTTGCCGAGGAATCCTCCTTAGAAGGGGAGCTTCGGAAGGCCATTTACATCATCGCCCGGATGCCCACCATTATGGTCAACGCCTACCAGGCGAAAATCGGCCATTACGACAATAAATCCACCTATTTCCACCCGGTGCGGCCGGAGGAAAGCCTGGCCCAGAGCATCCTCTCCACCCTGCGCATCAACCGGGAATATACGGAGGAGGAGGCCCTTCTGCTGGACACCTGCCTCATCCTCCATGCGGAGCACGGCGGCGGCAACAACTCCACCTTCGTCTGCCGGGCCATGACCTCCTCCGGCACCGACGCCTATTCCTCCTATTCCGCAGCCATCGGTTCCTTAAAGGGCTTCCGCCACGGCGGCGCCAACATCAACGTGGTGCGGATGTTTGAAACCATTAAGCAGGGAGTTTCCAACTGGAAGGACGACGAGGAAGTCTCCCGGTTCTTAGGCCAGATTCTGGACCGGGAAAAGGGCGACGGCACCGGCCTTATTTACGGCATGGGACACGCGGTTTACACCGTGTCCGACCCCAGAGCCCAGATTCTCCGGGACAGCGCCGAAAAGCTGGCCGGCGAAAAAGGCATGACTGAGGAATTTGAACTGTTAAAATCCATCGAGCGCCTGGCCCCGGACGAAATCGCCAAGCGGAAAGGGGACAAAAAGTCCATCTGCGCCAATGTGGATTTGTATTCCGGCTTTGTTTACCGGATGCTGGGAATTCCCATGGAGCTTTACACCCCCCTCTTCGCCGTGGCCCGGATGAGCGGCTGGTGCGCCCACCGGATTGAGGAATACACCACCTGTTCCCGGATTATGCGTCCGGCGTATAAATCCGTGGTCCACAAGCAGGAATACCTGCCCCTGGACAGCCGCCGCTAACCCGGCAGAAAGGACTGCAAGTGAAGATTCAGTGGCTCAGCGCGGCGGCGGCCGCCATGCTGCTCCTCTCCGGCTGCGCGTTCCCGCAGACGGGAGTGGAAAGCCTTTTGGCCGCGCCTTTGCTCAATGAGGAACAAAATGAGGTTTATGCCGCCCTGGTGCGGGAAACCGGCAGCAGCATTAAGCTCCTTTACCCCCAGCGGGGGGAAAACCGCTCGGCGTTTTTGCTGATGAATTTGGACGAGGAGGCCACAAATGAGGCGGTGGCCTTCTATCAGTCCACCACCGCCAATGTGACCACCTCCATCCACATGGCGGTTTTGGATAAGCAGGATGGCCAGTGGCGCGCCGTCCACGACATCTCTCTGGAAGGGACCCAGGTGGAGGACGTGGCGGTGATGAAGGAGGGCGGCGTATTCCTGCTGGCAGTGGGGCTTACCTACGCCAGTGAAAATACCAGCCTTTTAAAGGCGTACCAGTTTAACGGGGACATTATGGACGAGGTGTATTCGGAGGATTACCAGGCGAAGCTCATCTGCGACATGGACAGCGACGACCGGGACGACATTGTCCTGGTTCGGGGCGGAACCGAGGAAGCCGCCCCCTTTGCAAAACTTTTGGTTTACGAGGACGGAGGCTTTGCAGAAAAAGGCCGGGCTGCCACCGACCCCACCATCACCCGGTATTCCAGCATCCGCAGCGGCTACCTGAAAAACGGCCAGCAGGCGGTGTATCTGGACGGGTACCGGGGCAGCGCCGCCATGACTACCGAGATTTTGGGGTATACGGAAAACCATGGCCAGGGGCATCTGGTGAACCTTACCTACGATTCCTTAAACGTCCAGTCCTATCCGGTGGACCGCCCATTAGGGGCGGAATGCGCCGACTTAAATAACGACTTGATTATTGAGGTGCCGGGCCTGACCCCCATGCCGGGTTATTCAGCAGAACAGGCCGGCGCTTTTTACCTGACCACCTGGTATAATTTCCTGGACGGCCAGTTTGAGAAGGTCAAGTCCTCTTATGTCAACGCCTCCCAGGGGTACCTTTTGGACTTCCCGGAAAGCTGGGAGGGGAAGGTAAGCGTCCGCAAATCCGCCCAGAGCAATGAAATGCTGTTTTATGAATATCAGGCCGGGGACGACCCGGTCAAAAGCGAGCTTTTGTATATCCGCATGGTGAAGCGCAGCGAATGGGAATCCGGCGTTTATGAGGATTACGAGGTTATCAGCAGTTCCGGCGGCGGCCAGATTTTCTATCTGGCCAAAATCCCCGCCGGAGCCACCCCGGCTCTGCGGATGAGCATGGAGGAAGTCAAGAGGAATTTTTCCCGGTATTATTAAGAAAGGAAAACGGCTGCATGAAACGTATTTTAGTGTGTGAAGATGAAGACACCATCCGGGAATTTGTGGTGATAAACCTACAGCGTTCCGGTTACAGCGTGGTGGATGTCAACTGCGGGGAGGAAGCCCTGCGGGTTTACGATGAACAAAACGGCGATTTTGACGTGGCCCTTTTGGATGTGACCATGCCGGGGATGGACGGCTTTACCCTGTGCAAAAAGCTGCGGGAGCGTTCGGAAACCTTGGGCATTATCTTCCTCACCGCCCGGAGCCAGGAAATCGACCGGGTCGGAGGGCTTATGATGGGGGCCGACGACTATGTGACCAAGCCCTTCAGCCCCTCGGAGGTGGTGGCCCGGGTGGACGCCGTCTACCGCCGGGTCAGCATGGTTGCCGGAAAGCCAAAGGAAAACGCGGAAATCCGCAGCGGCCCCTTTGTGCTGAACATCAAAAGCCGGACTCTAAACAAAAACGGCAAACCCATCGACCTGACCCAGGTGGAGTATCAGATTGTGGAGCTGCTTTTGAAAAATAAAGGCTCCGCTTTGGACCGGAACAAGATTTTAAGCGAAATCTGGGGGGAAAACTATTACAGCGATGTGAAAATCGTGGACGTCAATATCCGCCGCCTGCGGATTAAGGTGGAGGATGAGCCTTCCATGCCCGTTTATATCCAGACGGTGTGGGGGTACGGCTACAAATGGGGGGAACCCGTTTGACGGCTGAGAGAAAAGGAGGGGAGCCGGGCAGATGGCGCTGAAAAGCATTACCCAGCGATGGTTTTTAAACAGCTTCGGCGTGATTTTTGTGATTTTAGCCGCGGTGGTGGCCGTCAGCGGCGTCAGCATCCACAATTACTATTATTCGGCGGTGAAGGAAGTCCTAAACAACCAGGCCAGCACTGTGGACGGCATGATGATCCGCTATTCGGAGAATACGGTTACGTCCAATTTCTACACGGAGATCCGCAGCTATGTGGAATCCTTCCCTGATAAAAACATGATCGAGCTTATGGCCATCGATTTAAACGGCAACGTGGTCTTAACCTCCAGCGGGTTTTCCTACAGCAGCCGCAACCTTCCCGATTACACCATGGCTATCAACTCTCCCCGGGGGGAAGGATACTATGTGGGGGAACTGGACGGCAGCGGCGACAAGGTCATGGCCGTCACCCGGATGGTGACGCCGGTAAACTCGGAGTTTTCCGCCATGCGCTTTGTGGTGTCCATGGAAAAGGTGGACCAGGCTATCCGGAACCTGGTGCTGATGATCGGCGCCGTGGCTTTGGCAGTGCTGGCGCTGGTGCTGGTGTCGGGGCTTTTCTTCCTGAAAAGCATTGTAAAGCCCGTCCGGGAAATCGGCATCGCTGCCCGGCAGATCGCTTCCGGCGACTTTAAGAGCCGCATCAACAGCCCCTCGGACGATGAAATCGGCGCCCTGTGCACCACCATCAACTTTATGGCCGACGAGCTGGAAAACACGGAGAAGATGAAAAACGAGTTTATTTCCTCCGTGTCCCACGAGCTGCGCACCCCCTTGACGGCCATCCGGGGATGGGCCGAAACCCTGCTGGATACCGACAACTACGACGCCGCAACTTTAAAAAAGGGAATGCGGGTCATTTCGGCGGAAACCGAGCGGTTGTCCGGCATGGTGGAGGAGCTTCTGGACTTCTCCCGCATCCAGAACGGCCGGTTCAGCTTGGTGTTCCAAAAGCTGGATTTGCTGGCGGAATTGGGGGAAGCGGTGCTCATGTACACCGAAAAAGCCAAACGGGAAGGCATCCAGATTTTATACAGCGAACCGGATATGCTCCCCATTATTTACGGGGACAAAAACCGGCTGCGGCAGGTTTTTATCAACGTCATTGACAACGCCGTCAAATACTCCGACCCCGGCGGGACCGTGCGGATCGAGGCATTTGCCCGGGACGGGGACATTTTTATCAGCGTGGCGGACGCGGGCTGCGGCATCGCCCCGGAGGACCTGCCGAAAATCAAGACAAAATTCTATAAGGCCAACCACACCCGCCGGGGCTCCGGCATCGGGCTGGCGGTGGCCGACGAGATCATCCAGATGCACAAGGGCAGCATCGACATTGAAAGCACCCTGGGGGTGGGCACCACCGTGTTAATCCGGCTCCCGGTCAGCGGCCCGGAGGACGCCCCCGAACAGCCCGCAATTTTGGAAAGGAAAGTCGAGAATGAGCAAAAACTTTAAAACGTCCATCGGCGGCCAGGCCCTGATTGAGGGGGTCATGATGCGCGGCCCTCACAAAACGGCCATGTCCGTCCGAAAGCCGGACGGGGAGCTGCAAACGGAGATTTGGGACAACAAGCCCGCCCGCATTTGGAATAAGCTTCCTATCGTCCGGGGCGTGGTGAATATGGTTACTTCCTTAGTTGTGGGCTACCGGTGCCTGATGAAATCCGCCGAAATCTCCACAGAGGGGATGGAGGAGGAAGAGCCTTCCAAATTGGAAAAATGGCTGGAGGAAAAACTGGGGGACAAGCTCATGAAGGCCGCCATGGTCATCGCTTCCGTTTTGGGGGTCCTGCTGGCAGTGCTGCTTTTCATGTATCTGCCCGCCTGGCTGGTTGGATTTGGGGAAGGAGTCCTGCCCCATTGGAGCATGTCCCTCATTGAGGGGATTATCAAAATCGGGGTGTTCCTGCTGTATATGGGGCTTATCGGCCTCATGCCGGATATGCGCCGCCTGTACCAGTACCACGGCGCGGAACACAAGACCATCGCCTGCTACGAGGCCGGCGAGGAACTGACCCCGGAAAATATCCGCAAATACCCCCGGTTCCACCCCCGCTGCGGCACCAGCTTTATTGTTATCGCCCTGATTTTGGGCATCCTCATCTTCTCTGTGGTTACATGGAGCAACGCCTTAGTCCGGACTTTGCTGAAAATCTGCCTGCTGCCTTTGGTCGTGGGCATTGCTTACGAGCTTATCAAGCTGGCGGGCCGTTACGACAACCTGTTTACCCGGATTATCTCTTTCCCGGGACTGAAAATCCAACACCTGACTACCCGGGAGCCGGACGACAGCATGATTGAAGCCGCCATCGCTTCCATGGAGGCGGTAATCCCCGAAAACGAGGGGGAGGACCGCTGGTGAAAATCTCTTTACGGGACGTATATTCCGACATAAAAAATACAATTTCCCCACAAACCGAGGACGCGGCCTTCGAGGCCAAGGAGCTTTTACAGGCGGTTTTCGGCGTTTCCCGGCAGGATATCCTCCTGGGCCGGGAAACGGAGGTGGAAAGCAAACAGCTTGACAGGCTTTGTGAACTGGCCCGCCGCCGGGCTTCGGGGGAGCCGCTGCAATATCTCTTAGGCGAATGGGATTTTTACGGCCGCACCTTTTCCGTAGGCCCCGGCGTCTTAATTCCCCGGGCGGACACGGAACCCTTGGTGGAAAAAGCCCTGGATTTTTTAAAGGGGAAACCCAATCCCCGGGTCCTGGACCTTTGCACCGGCAGCGGCTGCATCGCCGTTACCATCGGGGCGGAGCGGCCGGACGCGGAGGTTTGGGCTGTGGAAAAATCCCCGGAAGCCTGGTTTTTTTTCTGCCGGAACAATGAGAAATACGGCGGGCGCGTCCATGGGGTTTTGGCGGACGCCCTGGCGGATATTCCAATACTTCCCGTAGAATTCGACTTAATTATTTCAAATCCGCCTTATCTCACAGCGGAGGAAATGGCGGACTTGCAGCCGGAAGTCCAAAAGGAGCCGGCAATGGCCCTGGACGGCGGAGAGGACGGCCTTTCCTTTTACCGGCAGCTGACCAGCCGGTACCGGGGCTTCCTGAAACCCGGCGGCATGATGGCCTATGAAATCGGCATGGGGCAGGAACATGCAGTTTGCGAAATCTTTTTACAAAATAGACTTGATTCTGTTTGCCAAACCAAGGATCTTCATGGTATAATAAGAGTGGTTACGGCAGAGAACAAACTTTCCCAATCTGACGCGGAAAATCAATCAACGGAGGTAGACAATCTATGGCCAAAGCGAAAGTAGTTTCTCCAGTGAAGCAGCTGGATACCCCGGAAGAAAAAAAGAAGGCGCTGCAAAGCGCCATTGAACATATCGAAAAGACCTTCGGCGCAGGCTCCATCATGAAGCTTGGGGAGAACCGCCACCTGGATGTGGACGTGATCCCCACCGGCTCTCTGGGGCTGGACCTGGCCCTTGGCGTGGGCGGCGTGCCCAAAGGGCGCATTGTGGAAATCTACGGCCCGGAATCCTCCGGTAAAACCACCGTGGCCCTGCAAATGGTGGCCCAGGCCCAGAAAATGGGTGGCGAGGCCGCTTTTATCGACGTAGAGCACGCTTTGGACCCGGGCTACGCCAAAGCCCTGGGCGTCGACATTGACAGCCTCTTGGTTTCCCAGCCGGACACCGGCGAGCAGGCCTTGGAAATCGCCGAGGCCCTGGTGCGCTCCGGCGCTTTGGACATTGTGGTATTCGACTCCGTCGCCGCCATGGTCACCAAAGCGGAAATCGAAGGGGAAATGGGGGACGCCCATGTGGGCCAGCTGGCCCGGCTCATGAGCCAGGCTATGCGGAAGCTCACCGCCATTATCGGCCGCAGCAACTGCGTGGCCATCTTCATTAACCAGATCCGGGAAAAGATCGGCGTCACCTTCGGCAACCCGGAAACCACCACCGGCGGCCGGGCCTTGAAATATTTCGCCACCGTCCGCATCGACGTCCGGAAAGGCGAATCCATTAAGGACGGCAGCGAGTTTATCGGCAACGTCACCAAGTGCAAGGTAGTGAAAAACAAGGTGGCCCCGCCCTTTAAGGAATGCACCTTCGACCTGATGTACGGCGAGGGCACCTCTTATGAAGGCGAGATCATCGACATCGGCTCCGTGCTGGGGCTTATTGAAAAATCCGGCTCCTGGTACAGCTATAAAGGCGAGCGCATCGGCCAGGGCAAGGAAAAAGCCCGGGCATTCTTAAAGGAACATCCGGAAGTCAGCGCGGAGATTGAAAAAATCATCCGGGACAATATCGACAACTTCGTCATGGCCCCGGCCAAAGGCTCCAAGCAGAGCACCCTGGAACTGCGGAAAGGCACCACCATTAAACTTGGGGATGAAGTCATCACCCCGCCGGAGCACGCGCCTGTTTCCGATTACGAGGGCGCCGAGGACCCGGAAACCCCCTCCTCCGCCGATGACCTGACGGACATCGACCTGGATGTGGAAGCCGATCTGGACGATTTTGAAGAATGATTATCACCAAACTGGAAAAAATGCAGGGCAGCCGCTGGAAGGTGGAAGTGGATGGGGAATACTGGAACATCCTGGATGCGGAAATCATCGTCCAGTTCCATTTAAAGCAGGGCGTTTCCGTTGAGGAAGAAACCCTGGAAAAAGCCCTTTCCGCCGCCGAATACCGCCGGGCCAGGGAACGGGCCCTTTACCTGCTGGACCGGAAGGACTACGGCAGCTGGGAAATTGAACGGAAGCTCTCCCAAAACGTCAGCCCGGAAACCGCCCGGAAGGTGGTGGAGCGGCTTCAGGAATTGGGCCTTATCAATGATGAAGAATACGCCCGAAAGCTGGCCCGGCATTATATCCTGCAAAAAAAGCAAGGCCCCCGGCGGGCAGTTTTGGAACTGCGGAAACGGGGAATTGACGCGTCCCTTGCCGCTGAGGCGGTGAATGAGGTGGAGCCGGAGGAGGACCAGCTTTTGGAGCTGTGCCGCCGGAAATACGCCCGGAAATTGGAAACCGATGAAAAGGGCCGGGAAAAGGTCATCGCCGCTCTGATGCGGCTGGGCCACGGCTATTACGACGCCTGCGGGGCTGTGGATACGGTCTCGGCAGAACTGGATGAGCAAGACGAGGAATAAGAGAGGAACGAGCATGCCGACTAAAATTGGAATGGTGTCCCTGGGGTGCCCCAAAAACCAGGTGGACGCTGAAATGATGTTATATACCCTCCGGGACGCGGGCTTTGAGCTGTCCCAGGACCCGGCCCTGGCGGACGCGGTTATTATCAACACCTGCGGCTTCATCGAAAGCGCCAAGCAGGAGGCCATTGAGGAAACCATGGAGTATATCGCCCTGAAAAAAGAGGGGCGCATCAAAAAAATCATCCTCACCGGCTGTTTGGCGGAGCGCTACCGGGACGAGATCCGGGAGGAAATGCCGGAAGTGGACGCCGTGGTGGGAATCGGCTCCAACAAGGACATTGTTTCCATTGTAAGGGACATTTTTGCGGGCCAAATCTGCTGCCGCTACGGGGAAAAGTGCGATTTGCCCCTGGAAGGCGGCCGGATTCTGTCCACCCTGCCTTTTTACGCCTACCTGAAAATCGCCGAGGGATGCGATAACCGCTGTTCTTATTGCGCTATCCCCAACATCCGGGGGCCGTTTCGCAGCCGACCTATGGAGAGCCTGCTGGAAGAAGCGAAAGGCCTGGCGGAAAAGGGCGTGAAAGAGCTGGTGGTAGTGGCCCAGGACCCCACCAAATACGGCAAAGACCTTTACGGCGAGTATAAAATTGCCGAATTACTCCAAAAATTGGCGAAAATTGACGGGTTCCGCTGGATCCGGCTTCTCTACGCTTACCCGGAGAAAATCACCGAGGAACTGCTGGACGTTATGGCAAAGGAACCGAAAATCGCCAAATATCTGGACCTGCCCATCCAGCACTGCAATCAGGACGTTCTGCGGGCCATGCGCCGCCCCGGGAATCGGGAGCAGCTGGAAACCTTGATTGCCCATATCCGGGAAAAAATCCCGGGGGTCACCCTGCGCACCACCTTAATCGCCGGGTTCCCCGGGGAAACCGAGGAACAGTTCGCGGAGCTTTGTGAATTTGTCAAGTCCGTCCGGTTCGACCGGCTGGGCTGCTTCGCTTATTCCCAGGAGGAGGGGACTCCCGCCGGGGAAATGGAAAACCAGATTGACGAGGAAACCAAGGCGGAACGGGCCAGGATTGTCACGGAAGAACAGATGAACATCATGGCGGAGAAAAACGAGGAAATGATCGGCAGAGAGCTTCTCTGCGTGGTGGAGGGCTACGACCGCTGGGGCGAGTGTTTCTTCGGCCGCAGCGAGGCCGACGCCCCGGATATTGACGGCAAGGTGTTCTTTACCTCCGAAAACAAGCTGGCAGTGGGCCAGTTTGTCCGGGTGAAAATCGAGGACACCATGGATCTGGACCTGATGGGGGTAGTAATTGATGAACACGCCGAATAAACTGACAGTGCTTCGGATGATTTTAGTTCCTTTCTTCCTGCTGTTTCTGCTGGTGGAAAGCATCCCCTTCCACGGCCTGTGGGCGCTTCTTATATTCGCGGCGGCGTCTGTTACCGACGCTATGGACGGCCACATCGCCCGGAGCCGGAATTTGGTGACGGATTTCGGGAAGTTTTTGGACCCGGTGGCGGATAAGGTGCTGACCTTTTCGGCCCTCATCGCCTTTATTGAGCTGGGCTGCGCTTTGTCGGTTGCGGTGGTCATTATGATGGCCCGGGAATTTTTGGTTTCCTCCCTGCGGATGGTGGCCGCCGGAAACGGCACCGTCATTGCCGCCGGGAAGCTGGGGAAACTGAAAACCGCCGTCACCATGGTATCCATTGTGGCGGTGCTGCTTCTGCTTACTCTGATGGATTTGGGCGTTTTGGGCGCATCCTTCCCGGTGGGGCTTATCAGCAATATCCTGGTGTGGGTTTCCGCCGCCATTACGGTGGTTTCCGGCGCGGAATACCTGTGGGTCAACCGGGCACAGTTTACGGCCAGCAAATAATTTTCGGAAATTAGGTGACCATATGCTCAACAGACTGCGGGCGGACATCCGGGCCGTCAAGGAACGGGACCCGGCGGCGCGGAATTCCGCGGAAATCCTGCTTTTATATTCCGGCCTTCACGCCGTCATGCTCCACCGCCCGGCCTATTTTTTATACCGGCACAGGTTTTACTTCCTGGCCCGGCTGATTTCCCAGACCGCCCGGTTTTTGACCGGCATTGAGATCCATCCCGGAGCCAAAATCGGGACCGGGGTGTTTTTGGACCACGGCAGCGGCATCGTCATCGGCGAAACCGCCGAGGTGGGGGACGGCTGCACCCTTTACCAGGGGGTAACCTTGGGGGGAACCGGCAAGGACCACGGCAAGCGGCATCCCACTTTGGGCCAAAATGTCTTAGTGGGCAGCGGCGCGAAAATTTTAGGCCCCTTTACCGTAGGGGACAACGCGAAAATCGCCGCCGGGGCCGTTGTGTTGGAGCCTATCCCACCGGATTCCACGGCTGTGGGCGTGCCCGCCCATGTGGTGCGCCAAGGCGGCCGGAGGACCTGCAAGCCCATGGACCAGGTCCACATCCCCGACCCGGTTTCCCAGGAGTTCTGCAAAATTTTAATGCGGCTGGAACGGGCGGAAAAGACCATTGCGGAGCAGCAGAAGGAACTGGAGCTGCTGCGCGGTCAGTTAGGAGGAAACAACCAGAATGAAACTGTATAATACCCTTACCCACGAACGGGAGGAGTTTATTCCCCATGAACCCGGCAAGGTCAGCATGTACACCTGCGGCCCCACCGTTTACCACTTTGCTCACATCGGCAACCTGCGCAGCTATATTATGGAGGACGTGCTGGAAAAATACCTGGATTATACGGGATTAAAAGTCACCCGGGTCATGAACATCACCGACGTGGGCCATCTGTCCAGCGACGCCGACACCGGCGAGGACAAAATGCTAAAGGGCGCCAAGCGGGAGCACAAAACCGTCATGGAAATCGCCCAGTATTACACCGGCGCATTTTTTGCCGACTGCGAAAAACTGAATATCAAAAAGCCGGAAATCGTCCAGCCCGCCACCGGCTGCATCCCGGAGTTTATCGCCCTGGTGCAGACCCTGCTGGACAAGGGCTACGCCTATGAAGCCGGCGGCAACGTGTATTTCGACACGTCCAAGCTGGAAAAATACTATGTGTTCCACGACCACGATGTGGAGGACCTGGAGGAAGGCGTCCGGGAGGGCGTGGAAAAGGACCAGAACAAGCGCAATAAAGCGGACTTTGTGCTGTGGTTCACCAAATCCAAATTCGACGACCAGGAGCTGAAATGGGACTCCCCCTGGGGAGTTGGCTATCCCGGCTGGCACATTGAGTGCTCGGCCATCAGCATGAAATATTTGGGGGAATACCTGGACCTGCACTGCGGCGGCATTGACAACGCCTTCCCCCACCACACCAACGAAATCGCCCAAAGCGAGTCGGCCATCGGCCATAAATGGTGCAATTACTGGTTCCATGTCCACCATTTGAACACCAATTCCGGGAAAATGAGCAAATCTTCCGGGGAATTTTTAACCGTATCCCTGCTAGAGGAAAAGGGGTATCTGCCCCTTGCCTACCGGCTTTTCTGCCTTCAGTCCCATTACCGCCGGTCCTTGGTGTTTTCCTGGGAGGGCATGGACGGGGCCATGGCGGCTTACCAGAAGCTGGTAGGCCGGATTGCGGCCTTAAATCCCGACGGCGGCCAAATGGACGAACAGGCGGCGGAAGCTTTCCGCCAGTCCTTCCGGGACGCCATGGACAACGATTTAAACACCGCCCAGGCTGTCACCTGCCTTTACGATGTGTTAAAGGCCGATACTACGGACAAAACCAAGCTCGCCTTGCTGGGCGAATTTGACCGGGTGCTGTCCTTAAATCTGCTTGCCGAGGCGGACAAAATCCGGAAAGCTGCGGCAGCTTCGGAAAATGAGGAGCTTCCGGAAGAAGTAAAGGCTTTGGTGGAAGAGCGCAAAGCCGCCCGGAAGGCCAAGGACTTTGCCAAGGCGGACGCTCTGCGGGATCAGATCGCCGCTTTGGGGTATGCGGTGGAAGAAACCCGCCAGGGCACAAAAGTGACCAAAATTCAGTAAGAAAAGGGGCTGGAACCAATGTTTGACAAAATCGTGACCATTTCCTTGAACCCTGCTTTAGACGTAACCATCTGGCTGACGACCATGGATTTTGCCGAGCCGAACCAGGCGGCCCGGGAGGAGATATTTGCCGGGGGGAAATCGGTGAATATCTCCCGGGTGATGACCTCCCTGGGGATGCCTGCCAAGGCCCTGGGCCTGTGCGGCAAGGAAAACGCCGGGCGTTTTTTGAAGCTGCTGGAACAGGATGGGGTCTCAAACGACTTTGTCAGGCTGGAGGGGTCAACCCGGGAAAATCTGACCATTGTCATCCCCGACAAGCGGGTTTTAAAAATCAACCGGGCCGGATTCCCGGTTTCCATTGAGGGCATGAAGCAGCTCCGGGCCAAGGTGGAGGAGGAAATTCAGGGGAACGGCAAAATTTTGCTGGTTTTCGCCGGAAGCCTTCCGGCCAATCTGACGCCGGAATCCTATAAGGCGTTCCTGCTGTCCTTCCGGCGGGAAGGGGTCTGTTTCGCCCTAGATAATTCCTTTTTCCATTTAAGCGACATTGCGGAAATCCGCCCCTTCCTGATTAAGCCCAACCTTTTGGAGTTCAGGCAGATGAGCGGCTCCGACCTGCGGACCGAGCAGTCCATTGTGAAGCTGGCCCGTTCTCTGACCGCCCATGTGGATCATGTGCTGGTGAGCTTGGGGGCGAAAGGGATGATTTACGCCGGCCAGGACAGCGGCTGCCGGATTTATTCGCCCCAGGTTCCGGTGCGCTCCACCGTTGGGGCGGGGGATACCAGCCTTGCCGCTTTCCTCTGCGCCCTCCAGCGGGGGATGGCCCCCTGCGACGCCGCCGTTTACGGCGCGGCGGCCGGGACTGCTTCGGTGATGCTGGACGGCACCGGCATTGTGTCCGGGAAAATGATTGACAGCATCCTGCCTCAAATGACTTCCAAAGGAATCCGGTAGGAGGACGCCATGAAAAAGCTTCTTTGCGCAGTTTTTGCTGTGGCCATTGCTGCCGGGACCATGACGGTTCCGGTGAGCGCCGCCTGGGAGCGGGACGCTTCCGGGATATGGCGCTATGAACAGGCGGACGGCTCCTTTTCCACCGGCTGGCAGAAAATCGGGGACTGCTGGTACTTTTTCAGCGGTCAGGGAGAAATGTATACCGGCTGGCAGTTTCTGGGGGAGGACTGGTATTACTTTTATCCCTCCGGAGCCATGGCCGCCGGCTGGGTGCAGACCGGCGGGAAATGGTACTTTTTAGGCTCTGACGGAAAGATGCGGACGGGCTTTGTCCACGACGGGAACTGCTGGTATTTCCTGGACGAAAGCGGCGCCTGGACGGAGGATGATCCGGAAAGCCGCACGGCTGTGACGAAAACCGGAAAAACCGCTTCTTTAAAGAATGGGATGTTCTATGTGGACGGCATCCTGATTGCCAATAAATCTTACCCCTTGCCGTCGGATTATGCCCCGGGAGGACTGACCGGCGAAACCCAGCGGGCTTTTTCGGAGCTGCAAAACGCCATGGCCGCGGAAGGGCTGTCTTTGTGGGTCGCCTCCGGATACCGTTCCTATGATTACCAGGCGGGGCTTTACCGGAAGTATGTAAACCGGGACGGCAAGGCCGCCGCAGACCGGTATTCCGCCCGGGCCGGGTATTCCGAGCACCAAACGGGCCTGGCCTTCGACGTAAACCAGGTGAATGATTCCTTTGCAAACACGCCCCAGGCCAAATGGCTGGCGGAACACGCCTGGGAATACGGGTTTATTATCCGGTATCCCAAGGGGAAAGAGGGGGTCACCGGCTACCAGTACGAGCCTTGGCACCTGCGTTACCTGGGGAAGGAAACGGCAAAGGCGGTGCAGGACAGCGGCCTCTGTTTGGAGGAATACCTTGGGATTGACTCGGTATATGCGCGGAATTGAATGGAAACTCTTTTTATAAGAGTAAAACTGTATAAAAGAGTAAAGAAAAAGTTTTCGTCCACCTTTTTTAAAAGGTGGTGGGTGTCCAGAGGGCAACGCCCTCGGCCGTTTCCCGCAGGAAACGGAATTTTTATTGTACTGAAAGATCAGGAAGGGTTTGGGAAAACCTATCCTCCGCTTTTCAAGTGGCGGGGTTTCCCAAACGGCTAAAAGCCGTTCGACTGTATCCGAAGTGTTCTCTGCCCAACAATCCGGTGAATTGTTGGGCACGGCAGACAATACGGCAATTGATTAAACGATAAGCCTTCGTCATTTACTACTGTTTATATCCTTTTTCAATACTCTGAAAGGCGGGAATCCCCGCCTTTTTTCCGCAAATGGGAAAAAAATTGGCGGAACTCTTGCCTTTCCTGCCGAAGCATGGTAAAATAAAATATGTATCTGAAATTTTCGTGTTAGGCGGAGGTGCCGATTTGTCCGAAAAAACCGTTGTGATGCCGCCGGAGGAAATCGCCCGGCAGAAGGGCTTCCTTTTGGAATGCGCAGAGCTTTTAAAACCCCGTTTCGGGGAAGGCCATACCCTGCTGGCCCTGGTCCACAGCTATGGCTGCCAGCAGAACACTTCCGACGGGGAAAAGCTCATGGGGATGCTGGCGGAAATGGGCTTTGGCTTTACCGAAACCCCGGCGGACGCCGACTTAATCCTTTATAATACCTGCGCCGTCCGGGAAAACGCCGAGGTGAAGGTATTCGGCAACGTGGGGGAGCTGTCTCATTTAAAAAAAGCCCGGCCGGAAATGCTCATCGGCCTGTGCGGCTGCATGATGCAGCAAAGCCATATTGCGGAAAAAATCAAAAAAAGCTACCCCCAGGTGGATTTCGTCTTCGGCACCCACAGCCTGCCCAAATTCCCGGAAATCCTAAGGGACACCTTAAAAAGCCAGAAGCGGGTTTTTCAGGTGGAGGAATCCGACGGGGTGCTGGCCGAGGGGATTCCCGTCCACCGGACCCCGGGGGTCAAGGCAAGCCTGCCCATTATGTACGGCTGCAACAATTTCTGCACCTACTGCGTGGTGCCCCTGGTCAGAGGCCGGGAGCGCAGCCGGCAGCCGGAGGATGTGCTGAAAGAAGCCCGGGAAATCGCGGACGCCGGGTTTAAGGAAATCACCCTTTTGGGCCAGAACGTCAATTCCTACGGCAATGACCTGGAGGGGGGCCTGCGTTTCCCGGAACTTCTGCGGAAGGTAAACGGCGTCCCCGGGGATTTCTGGATCCGCTTTTTAAGCTCCCACCCCAAAGACTGCACCAAGGAGCTGATTGACACCATTGCGGACTGTGAAAAGGTCTGCAACCACATCTACCTGCCGGTGCAAAGCGGCAGTAACCGGGTCCTAAAGCTGATGAACCGGAATTACACGGTGGAATGGTACAAGGAGCTGATCTCCTACGCCAGGGAACGGATTCCCGGGGTAATGTTTACCACCGACCTGATTGTGGGGTTCCCCGGGGAAACCGAGGAGGACTTCATGCAGACCCTTTCCTTGGTCAACGAGGTGAAATTCGCCTCCCTCTTTACCTTTATTTACTCCAAACGGGAGGGGACCCGGGCCGCCAAAATGGAGGACCCTGTCCCAAAAGAGGAAAAATCCCGGTGGTTTGCCATGCTCCTTGACGCCCAGCGGAAAATCGGGGCAGACTATTATAAGGGGTATGTGGGCAAAACCTTCCGGGTGCTCTGCGACGGCAAAAGCCCCCTGGGATTGGCGGGCCGCACGGAATTCAACGCCGTCATCGACTTCCCCGGGGAAGAAAGCCTTATCGGGCGGTTCTTGCAGGTGGAAGTCACCAGTGCGGACAAGCATAACTTAACCGGTGAAATCCGGACTGTGGAATAAGACGCAACCGGGAGAATTGGACGCTCCCGCTGCCATATATTTTTCTAAAAAAGAAAGGCTGGTACAAACCAATGGATCTCATTCAAATGGCAAGAAATATGGGCAAGGAAATCCAGGCGACTGCCGAATACAAACGCCTCCAGGCTGCTATTAAAGCCAACGACGAGGACAAATCCCTCCAGGACGGCATCGGCGAGTTCAACCTCAAGCGCATGGAAATGAACCAGGAAATGCAGAAAGAGGAAAAGGACGAGAAAAAACTCCAGGCCCTCAACGAAGAACTCCAGAAAATTTACACCGACGTCATGGGCAACGCAAACATGATGGAATACAATATCGCCAAACAGGAAATGGACGAAATGATGCAGAAGGTCAACGCCATCCTGATGATGTGCGTCAACGGCGAGGATCCCGACACCTGCGAGATCCCGGACAATAACTGCACCGGCTCCTGCGCCACCTGCGGGGGCTGCCACTAATATGCGGAAACGGCGGGCTGCTGCGGACGCGGTTGGGGCGGAATTTCCGTCCCGCCGTTTCCCGGCGGTCCGTTTTCAAAATTACGGCCAAGGAGGAAATCACGTTGGGAAAGCTCTCTCCCATGATGCAGCAATATCAGGAAATTAAGTCGCAGTATCCGGATTACATTCTGTTTTACCGCCTGGGCGACTTTTATGAAATGTTTTTTGACGACGCCCTCACCGCCTCCCGGGAATTGGAGCTGACCCTCACCGGCCGGGACTGCGGGCTGGAGGAACGGGCGCCCATGTGCGGCGTGCCCTACCACGCCTGCGACGTTTACCTGAAAAAGCTGGTGGAAAAAGGCTACAAGGTGGCCATCTGCGAACAGATGGAATCCCCCTACGAGGCCAAAGGCGTGGTGAAGCGGGAGGTCATCCGCATCACCACCCCCGGCACCATTGTGGAAGGGAGCATGCTGCCTGAAGGGGAGAACAACTATATCGCCAGCGTGTACTACGACCCCTCCGGCTACGGGGTCTGCTTTGCCGACGTTTCCACCGGCGAGGCCCGGTTCACCCAGTATACCGGTTCGGAACCGGAACGGGGGCTTATCAACGAATTGTCCCAGTTCGCCCCCAAGGAGCTGCTCATCAATCCCGCCTTTTCAGACTGCAAACAGGCCCGGGAGTTTGTCCAGAACCGGCTCCAGTGCGTGGTGGACCCGGTAAACGAGGAGGAATACCAGCAGAAAAAATGCGCCCGGGTGCTGTTGGAGCAGTTCGGCAAGGACCAGCTGGAAGGGCTGGAACTGCAAAAATCCCTTTTTGCCCTTTACGCCGTTTCGGCTTTGGTATCCTATTTGCAGGAAACCCAGAAATCCGGCGCGAAGCGGCTCACCACCCTGACCCGTTACAGCTCCGAGCAGTTTTTGTCCATCGATTTTACCGCCAGAAAAAATTTGGAACTGACCGAAACTCTCCGCACCCGGGAAAAACGTGGCTCCCTCCTTTGGGTGTTGGATAAAACCCGCACCGCCATGGGCAAGCGGCTCATGCGAAAATATTTGGAACAGCCCCTGGCTTCCGTGGCCCAGATCACCCGGCGGCAGGCGGCAGTGGCGGAGCTTACCCAGAATACCATGGAACGGGCGGAACTGATTGAGGCCCTAAGCGACGTGTACGACCTGGAGCGGCTGATGACCAAGGTGGTTTACGGCACCGTCACCCCCCGGGAGCTTTTGTCTTTGGCCTATACGGCCTCCAACCTGCCCCGGGTGAAGGCGGCTTCCGCTAAGTTTTCCTCCACCCTCCTTTCGGAACTGCACCAACAGGTGGACACCCTGGAAAGCATGAAAAACTTAATCGACGCCGCCATCGACCCGGAAGCCCCGGCCAACCGCAAGGACGGCGGCTACATCCGCAAGGGGTACCGGCCGGATTTGGACGAGCTGAAGGACATCCAGAAAAACGCCAAGGACTACCTGGCGCGGATTGAGGAACGGGAGCGGGAAGCCACCGGCATTAAAAACTTGAAAGTCAGCTATAACCGGGTGTTCGGCTATTTTATCGAGGTCACCAAATCCTTTTTAAGCCAGGTGCCGGAGCATTACATCCGCAAGCAGACCTTAGTCGGCTCCGAACGGTACATCACCGAGGAATTAAAAGAGCTGGAAAGCAAGGTGCTCTACGCCAACGACCGGATGATCGCCATGGAATCGGAGCTTTATGAGGAAATCTGCAAGCAGGTTGCCGCCTGCCTGCCGGTGATCGAAGGCACCGCCTCCGCCGTGGCCCAGCTGGACGTGCTGGCGTCCTTGGCCCAGGTGGCGGTGGACAACCATTACGTCCAGCCGGAACTCTCTGTAAACGGGGAAATCCGCATTTTGGAGGGCCGGCACCCGGTGGTGGAAACCATGTTCCCACAGACCCCCTTTGTCCCCAACGACACCATGCTGGACAACGGCGACAACCTGATTGCCGTCATTACCGGCCCCAATATGGCGGGAAAATCCACCTATATGCGCCAGGTGGCTTTAATCTGCATTATGGCCCAGATGGGTTCCTTTGTCCCGGCCAAATCGGCCACGGTCCCCATCCTGGACAAGGTGTTCACCCGGGTGGGGGCCTCCGACGACCTGACCGCCGGCCAGTCCACCTTTATGGTGGAGATGAGCGAGGTGGCCTATATTCTCCAAAACGCCACCCCCAACAGCCTGGTGCTGCTGGACGAAATCGGCCGGGGGACCTCCACCTTCGACGGCATGAGCATCGCCAAAGCGGTGGTGGAATACATCCTGAAGGAAAAGAAAATCCATGCCAAAACCCTCTTCGCCACCCATTACCACGAACTGACGGAACTGGAAAACCAGTACGACGGGGTGGTGAACTACAATATCGCCGTGAAAAAGCGGGGGGACGACATTATCTTCCTGCGGAAAATCCTCCGTGGCGGCGCGGACGACAGCTACGGCATCGAGGTGGCAAAGCTTGCGGGGGTGCCGGACAAGGTCATCAAGCGGGCAAAGGTGATCCTCACCGAGCTGGAAAAAAGCGTCCAGAAGCCCAGCCTTACCTACCATGAGGAGCCGGAAACGGAGCAGATTTCCTTTTCCGACCAGTCGGACGTCCGGGCCGCCGACGCTCTGCGGAAAATGGACGTGGACAGCATGACCCCCAGGGAAGCTTTGGAAGCCCTATACGAGCTGAAATCCATGCTCATGTAGCGGCGAACCGCCGCTGGTAATTCGCCGCAGCCGTCCTGCCGCGCGTCGGGTTCCTGAACGGCGGGATGAACCGCCGTTTTCGGTACAGATTCCCCGGAAGGGCGTCCAGGCATATTGTAGGGGCGAACTGTGTTCGCCTTGCAAATGAAACCCTGCAAAAATGTAGGGGGCGATGCCCGCATCGCCCCGGGTTTCCCAATCAAAAATATTTTCGAGCGGTAAAAAGGAGATAGGATTTTATGGCAATGAACTGGAAGCGGTTTTCCGTCTGGGGCGTTTTGTCCCTTCTTCTGCTAATAGGCGTCTCCGCCCTGTTTGCCGTCAAAGGTGTCCGGCCGGTTTCCATGGGCGGGACCGGGGAAACCACCGCTTACGCCTTTTTCCTGACCATCCTCTACATTTTGGACTGCTTTTGCCTTTGCCTTATCGGCGGGATGAAGCGCCAGCCGGCCTTTCCTGCGGCCCTGGCCGTGATGACCGGGCTTCTGCTGGCCTTCCCGGGCTTTTGGGGCGCGCCCTTTTACGGCATTGTTCTGCAGTTTTCCGGCGGAGAAGGGATGCTGCGGATTTCCGGCGGGGCCCTTCTGCTTTTGGGTATGTTAGGATTTTGGGGCGGCATGGTCCTCCGGGAAAAGCGGGGCTGCGGCGCGCCGGTGCGGAGGCCCCAGGTACCGTCGCTGCTGGATGAGGACGAGGACGACGAAGAGTAATTCTGGAAAGGAGGAATTTCATGCCGAAAATCAACGTGCTGCCGGGGGCGGTTTCGGAGCTGATCGCTGCGGGCGAGGTTATTGAACGCCCGGCTTCCATCGTCAAGGAGCTGGTGGAAAACTCCATCGACGCCGGGGCCTCCACCATTACGGTGGAGCTGCAAAACGGCGGCGTCCGGTACCTGCGGATTACCGACAACGGCTGCGGCATTTCGGCGGAGGACGCACCGGTTGCTTTCCTGCGCCACGCCACCAGCAAGGTGCGGACGGCGGCGGACCTGGATTTCATCGGCACCCTGGGCTTCCGGGGGGAGGCTTTGGCCTCCATCGCCGCCGTTTCCCATGTGGAAATGCTGACCCGGACGGCGGAATCGGAAACCGGCGTCCGGGTGGAGGTTTCCGCTTCGGAGGTGGAAAGCGTCACTGAGGCCGGATGCCCTGTTGGGACCACCATTGTGGTGCGGGACGTGTTTTACAATGTCCCGGCAAGGCTCAAATTCCTCAAAAAGGATGTGTCCGAAGCCAACGCCGTGGAGAATATCCTGGAAAAAATCGCCCTCTCCCACCCGGAAATTTCCTTTAAGTTTGTCCGGGACGGCCGCCAGGCCTTCCACACCCCCGGGGACGGCCAGCTCTTAAGCGTTGTCTACACCATTTTCGGCCGGGAGTTTTCCCAAAACCTTCTGCCGGTGGATTACGAGCTGGGGGGCGTGCATGTCGCCGGCTACGCTGGGAAGCCCATGTACAGCCGCCCCAACCGCACCATGCAGCACTTTTTCGTCAACGGCCGCTACACTAAGACCCGGACCGGCGGCGTAGCCTTGGAGGAAGCCTATCGTTCCTCCATTATGACCGGCAAATTCCCCGCCTGCGTTTTGGACATCCGCCTGCCCTGCAATATGGTGGACGTCAACGTCCACCCGGCCAAAATTGAGGTGCGGTTCGTCAGCGAGAAGGCCGTTTTCGACGCCGTTTATTTTGCCGTCAAAGGGGCCATCGCCCTGGGCAACGAAATTGCCCCCCGGGAAAAACAGCCGGAACCGGCTCAGAAAAAGGCTTCCGTGAACCCGCTGGCCCAATTTTCGGTGCAGGAAGGGGAACAGCAGCTCTTTTCCGCCTCCATTTTGGAGGAAAAAACGCCGGATGCTCCAAAGGAAAAGCCGCCGGAGCCGGCTTTGGAGGAAACGCCTGCCATACCGCCGGAAAAACAGCGGGAAATCTATCGAAAGCCCATAGTGGCTGATGAACCGGTTTACCATGCGGGAACACAGCCTGCCGCGGCCAATCTCCCCGCAAACAGCCGGTGGGATGTGGAGCCGGAGGAAGAACCCGCCCCGGAACCGGCGGTTCCGGAGAAAGCCCCTCCGCAGCCCAAACGCCAGTACCGGATCCGGGTGCTTGGGGAACTCTTCTCCACCTATATCGCAGCCCAGATCGACGACGCCTTCGCCCTTATTGACAAGCACGCCGCCCACGAGCGGATCCTTTATAATCAGCTGAAGGAAAAGCAGGAGGGCTTGGAAAAGCAGTACCTTCTTACGGCTCTGACCGTGACCCTTTCCCGGGCGGAGCATGAGGCGGCTTTGGAAAGATTGGATACCCTTTCCAAACTGGGCTTTTTGGCGGAGGACTTCGGCGGGAACGCCATGGTGCTCCGGGCCGTCCCGGCAGTGGCGGCGTCCTCCGGGCCAAAGGAGATGTTTTTGGAGGTGGTTTCCTCCCTGTCCCAGATGCGGAAAAAGGAGCTGCCGGAGGTGGTGGAGGACATCCTCCACCGCATTGCCTGCCGCAGCGCCGTGAAAGGCGGCGACCAGAACAATCCCGAGGAGCTGAAGCGCTTAGTGGAAACCGTCTGCCAGGATGAGAACGTCCGGTTCTGCCCCCACGGCCGGCCGGTGATTATCCAGTATTCCCGGTCCGATTTGGAAAAGCTCTTTGGCCGGATTCAGTAGGAGGGAAGGAATGGAACAGACAAAAATCCCGGTTATCGCCGTTTTAGGCCCCACCGCCTCCGGCAAAACCGCCCTTTCCATCGCTTTAGCCAAGGAACTGGGCGGGGAGGTGGTTTCCGCCGATTCCATGCAGATTTACCGGGGTATGGATATTGCCACGGCAAAGCCCACCAAGGACGAAATGGACGGAGTGCCCCACCATTTGATCGGCTATGTGGGGCCGGAGGAACCCTACAGCCTTGGCCGCTACGCCGCCGACGCCCACGCCGCCATTGGGGAAGTATGGAGCCGGGGCAGGCTGCCCATCCTCTGCGGCGGCACCGGGCTTTATATGGACACGGTGCTGGACAACCGGGACATCGGCGAAACCGGCAGCGACCCGGCCATCCGCCGGGAGCTTTCGGACCTGGCCAAAGAACGGGGCGGGGAATACCTGCTTTCCGTCCTCCGGGAGTTTGACCCGGAAACCGCCGCCTCCCTCCACGCAAACAACCTCCCCCGGATTATCCGGGCCATTGAGGTGTACCGCCTTTCCGGCGTCACTATGTCTGAATTGCAGCGGAGAAGCCGGGAAACTCCGGAACGTTATCACACCCTTCGAATCGGCATCGCCTATCAGGACCGGGCGGTCCTCTATGACCGCATCAACCGCCGGGTGGATCTGATGATGGAGGAAGGGCTTTTGGAAGAAGCCAAGGCCTTCCGGGCGGAAAACCTTGGCACCTCCGCCCAGGCCATTGGCTATAAGGAGCTTTTCCCTTATTTGGACGGGGAAAAGAGCCTTTTGGAATGTTTGGAATCCTTAAAGCAGGCCACCCGGCGCTACGCCAAGCGGCAGCTGACCTGGTTTCGGAAGGACGGCCGCATTTACTGGGTGTATCCGGACGCGGAGGACGCCAAAGGCCGCGCTTTGGAACTGGCCCGGCGGTTTTTAGAGGGCGGAAATTTGGAAAATCCTGGAAAATTAATAGAAAACTGTTGATTTCTGCGAAAAATATTCAGGAAAATTCTAATTTTCTACTGGCAAAACGGCGGGGGATATGCTACAATAAGAACATACTGTTTTGTAATATTTCCACAAGGGGGAAAACTGATGAAAAACTTAAATCTGCAGGATGTTTTCCTGAACCAGGTCCGCAAGGAACGGACCACCGTCACCATCTATCTCACCAACGGTTTTCAATTCCGGGGCGTGGTCAAGGGCTTTGACAATTACATTATTGTGCTGGACTGCGACGGCAAGCAGAATATTGTTTACAAGCACGCGGTTTCCACCATTATCCCGGCCCGGCCGGTTTCCCTCCTGAACACCCAGGAAAGTGAAGAGGAAACGGAAAATTGAACGACCGCATCATCCGGATTTCCGCGTTGATCCTGTCGGCCTTCCTCATTATTTATGTGGGCGTTCAGATAGCGGGGCGCAGGGAGCAGCAGTACACCGTCCAGACGGTTTACGACCAGACGGTTACCCAGAGCATCTCGGTGGAAGGGGTGTTTGTCCGGGACGAAACGGTGATCCCCATTGAAACCGGCGGCGTTGTGACTCCCCTTTACAGCGTGGGGACCAAGGTTGCCGTCAATACCCATCTGGGGGACGTTTACAGCGACCAGTCCGCCGTCCGGGCCCAATACCAGGCCCAGAACCTGGAAGCCTCCATCAGCGCCCTGCAAAAGGCCCAGTCCACCACCTCCAGCACCGATGTGGTAAAGCCGGACACCTTAAACGGCCAGGCTGCGGAGTATGTGTCCCAGCTGCTGGCCGCCCGGGACAAGCAGGACCTGTCCGGGCTTGCCTCCATTAAAAGCGGCCTTATGGAAACCTTGGCCAAGCGGGCCATTGTGGTGGACGGGGTGGAAAACTTTGACGGCCGCATCACTCAGCTGCAAAGCGACCTTCAGAATGTTCAGGGGCTGGTTTCTTCCCAGATCCATTCCTTTACCTCCACGGCCTCCGGCTATTTTGTGGACCATGTGGACGGGCTGGAAGGGACCATGACAAAGGAATACCTGGATTCCATGTCCGCTTCCGACCTTCAGGACTGGCTTGCTGGCTATACCGGCTACCAGGCGGACCAGAGCGCCGTGAAAATCGTCGGCGCCCACCGGTGGACCTTTGCCACGGTGGTGACGGAGGAGCAGATGCAGGCCTTGTCTAACCAGTCCAGAGTGACCCTGCGGTTCCCCGGAGCCGGAGACGTGACCTGCTCCATTGCCGATTCGGTGCGCCAGGAGGAAACGGGGCTTTATAAGCTGTATCTGGAAGGGGATTCCGTCAACCAATACCTGCTGGGTTCCCGGGTGCAGACGGCGGAAATCATTATTGACGAGTACCGGGGCATTAAAATCCCCAAGGAGGCCATCCGCTTCGTGGACGACCAGATGGGGGTGTACATCCAAGCCGGGAATAAACTGTATTTCCGGTATATCGATCAGATTTACGAAACCACCGACTATATCTTAAGCTACCCCTATTACCAGGGCGGCGCCGATGGGAAAGAGTATGTCAAAATGTATGACACCATTGTAGTGAAGGGCAAGGATCTTTATGATGGAAAGCTTGTTGAATGACCGCGCTTCGGACGCCAAAGCCATCCGGGAAAATATCCGGGCAATCCGGGAAAGGATGGCGGAGGCCGCCGTCAAGGCAGGGCGGGACCCGGGGGAAATCCAGCTGATGGCGGTGACCAAAACCGTCCCGGCCTTCCGTGTGAACCTGGCTTTGCAGGAGGGCGTCCGGCTGCTGGGAGAAAACCGGGTCCAGGAGTGCTGTGAAAAATACCAAAATTATGCCTGCGGCGCCAATGCAATTCACTTTATCGGCCACTTGCAGACCAATAAGATTCGCGATATAATAGACAAAGTAGGGATGATAGAATCGGTGGATTCTATCCGGCTTTCCGCCGCCCTCCAGGCGGAGTGCGAAAAGCGCGGGAAATCCCTCGGTATCCTGCTGCAAGTCAATATCGGGGCGGAGGAAACCAAGTCCGGGTTCCTGCCGGAAGCATTGCTCCCGGCGGCGAAGGAGATCCGGGAAGGATTCCCCTCTTTGAAAATCTGCGGCCTGATGACTGTTCCGCCCAGGGCGGACGGGGATTACTGGCTGCAAAAAACCAGGGAACTTTTTGAAAAACTAAAGGATTCTTCCCCGGAAGGTCAAAAACCGGCGGCGCTGTCCATGGGAATGTCGGAGGATTTTGAGGCGGCCATCGGCTGCGGTTCCACCCAGGTCCGCATCGGACGGGGAATCTTTGGGGAACGCAAATAAAAGAAAGGCGGAGAGCAATGGGCTTTGTTGGAAAACTGAGAGACATGTTTACCGAATACGACGACGAGTACGATGAGCAGATGGAGGACGCGCCTGAGATCGACGATTTCGACCAGATCAAGCGGGAAAGCGCCCAGACTAACTACGATATCCCCCCTTCCGCTGCGGCCAACCGCAGCAAGGTGGTGAATATCCACGCCACCACCCAGCTTCAGGTGGTGCTGGTAAAACCCGAGCGTTTTGAGGACGCCCGGGGCATCGCGGAGCACTTAAACGCCAAGCGCACCGTGGTTTTGAACCTGGAATCCGCGTCGCCGGAGCTGTCCAGAAGGCTTCTGGACTTTTTAAGCGGCGTTGCCTTCGCAAACCACGGCGAGGTGCAGCGGGTTGCCGCCGCAACCTTTATTATCCTGCCTTCCAACGTGAACCTCATGGGCAACCTTCTGGATGAACTGGAAGACAGCGGCGTTTATTTTTAATGGATAAACAGCAAAAGGAACAGGAATATTTTTTGGCCCGCATCCGCAGCCTTTTTGAATTGTGTGAACGGCAGGGATGTCCGAAATTTTCGGATTTCCTCACCGAGGAGCAGGCGGCCCAGATCCGTCCTTTGGCGGAACGCTCCGGGTTGGAAACCCTTTTCTGGGGCGGCTTTGAGGGGGCTTTGCGGGTGATGCTGGGGGTTTTCCCGGACTGGATGGAACCGGACCCGGAGGAATTCCCCATTGTAGGGTGCACCTTCCGGTATCCTGCGGCTTACTCTTTGACCCACCGGGATTTTCTGGGTTCTTTGATGGCCCAGCAGATCCGGCGGGAAATGGTGGGGGACATCGTGGTGCGGCCCGGGGAAACCTACGTCTTTGCCGACAAACGGGTGGAAAAGGTCCTGCTGACCCAGCTTGACCGCATCGGAAGGGTTGGCGTTCAGATAGAGAAAGGGACGCCGGCCAATTTCCAGGTTATCCAGGATTTCCGGGAAATAAAGGGGACCCTTGCTTCCCTGCGGCTGGACGCGGCGGTGGCCTTGTGCTGCGGTGTAAGCCGGGAAAAGGCGTCGGCCCTGATTGGGGCGGGGATGGTTCAGAAAAACCACTGCCCCGCGGAAAACGGCAGTATCCAGCTGGCGGACGGTGATATCCTGACAGTCCGGGGAAAAGGAAAGTTCCGCCTGGAAACAGACGGCGCCCTGACCCGGAAAGGGAGAATCGCCGTGCGCATTTTGCAGTATCTTTAGAAAAAATCCCGCAAAGCCATCGGAAAAACCGGGCCTTTCGGCTTTTCCGGCTGCTTTGCGTCAGAAAAGGAAAGGTGAAAAGGATGTCCAGCAAATCTTCGGAGAAACTCTTTGAAAAAGCCGCTTTCGGCTACCGGACCGAGGAAGTGGACCGGTATATTGAGCAGATGAACGCCCAGATTCGTTCTTTGGAAGCGGAAAAGGCGGACCTGGTTGGGAAAATGAAAATCCTTGCGGAAAAAATCAACGAGTACCGCCAGGATGAGTCCAATTTGAAGGACGCTCTTCTGGGGGCGCAGAAAATGGGGAACGCCATTGTAAGCGAGGCAAAAGCCAAGGCGGACCGGATGGTCTCCGACGCCAAAAGCCGTTCCGAACGGATGCTTTTAGACGCCCAGCGGGCTTCCGACGAAGCTGTGGGCAATATCCGCGCCCAGGTAGAGCACGAGAAGCTGACTATGGCCAAAATGCAGAAGGAAGTATCTGATTTTAAGGCCAAGCTCCTTTCCCTTTACAAGGTGCATTTAAACGCCTTAAACAGCCTCCCGGATATGGAGGAGGAATACGAGGCCCTTTATAACGCCCGGGTTCGTTCCGCTTACGCCCAGCCGGAAATGCCGGCCCCGGAACAGCCCGTCCAGGAAAGCCCCCAGGCTGCGGAGCCTGTCCAGACGGAGCAGCCCCAGGCGGCCGCTCCCCAGCCCATGGAACCGGCGGATACAGCGCCGAAACAGCCGGAACCTCCGGCTCCCCAAACGGAGAAGGGGCCTGCCCACGGCCTTTCCCCTGAGGAATCCACCACGGTCCGGTTTGATAAAGCCAGCAAGGCCGCCCCGGCTCCCAAAGAACAGGAGCCGCCTATCCCAACCGTAAACCGGCCGGCCCACAAGCTGAGCTTTGAGGAAAAATTCGGCGACCTGAAATTCGGCAAAAATAACCCTGGCCGATAACTTAAGTTTACAAATATAAAGGAGAGAACCAAATTCATGCCACAGGAAAAACGAGATTACAACCAGACATTGAATCTCCCCAAAACCAGCTTCGATATGCGGGCCGGACTGCCCAAAAAGGAGCCGAAATTTGTGGAGCGCTGGGACGAGATGGACCTCTACCAGAAGCTGCTGGACCGCAACAAGGAGAAACCCCTTTACGTCCTGCACGACGGCCCCCCTTACGCCAACGGCGACATCCATCTGGGCACTTCTTTGAACAAAGTGCTCAAGGACATCATTGTCAAATATAAAAACATGACCGGCTTCAACTCCCCCTACGTTCCCGGCTGGGACACCCACGGCCTTCCCACCGAGCTGAAAGCCTTAAAGGCTATCGGCATGGACAAAGACAAAGCCACCCCCGCCGAGATCCGCCGCCAGTGCCGGGAATTTGCCATGAGCTATGTGGACATCCAGAAAAAGCAGTTCATGCGCCTGGGCGTCACCGGCGATTTTAAGGACCCCTACATCACCCTGAAACCCGAATTTGAGGCGGAACAGGTGAAGGTGTTCGGCGAAATGGCCAAGAAGGGCCTCATCTACCGGGGCATGAAGCCGGTTTACTGGTGCGCTGAGTGCGGCACCGCGTTGGCTGAGGCGGAAATCGAGTACGCCGACGATCCCTGCGTCACCGTTTATGTGAAATTCAAGGTCACCGACGACAAGGGCGTTTTCTCCGCCGCCGGAATCGACGTGGATAAAACCTACTTCGTCATCTGGACCACCACCACCTGGACCCTGCCCGGCAACCTGGCCGTCTGCCTGGGGCCTGACATCGAATACACCGCTGTCAAAGCAAACGGCGAATACTACATCATGGCCAAAGAGCTGGCTCCCAACGCCATGAAGGCCGCCGGCATCGAAGATTACGAGTTTGTCGGCTCCTTCACCGGCAAAGAGCTGGAATACATGAAAACCGCCCATCCTTTCTTAGACCGCACCTCCTTAGTTATCGTAGGCGACCACGTCACCCTGGAAAGCGGCACCGGCTGCGTCCACACCGCCCCGGCCTTCGGTGTGGAGGACTTTGACGTCTGCAAAAATTACCCCGAAATTGAGCTGGTGGTCCCGGTGGACGCTTCCGGCCGCCAGACCGCCGAGGCTGGCGATTTCATCGCCGGGCAGACTTTGGAAGAATCCAATAAGACCATTTACGCCCGGATGGAGAAGGACGGCTCTCTCTTCGCTTCCCAGAAGATCACCCACTCCTACCCCCATTGCTGGCGCTGCAAAGAGCCTGTCATGTTCCGGGCCACCGATCAGTGGTTCTGCTCTGTAGACGCCATCAAGGACGACGCCATCAAGGCTATTGAAAGCGTCGAATGGATCCCCGAATGGGGCGAGGAGCGCATTAAAGGCATGGTCCGGGACCGCCGGGACTGGTGCATTTCCCGCCAGCGCAAATGGGGCGTGCCCATCCCCATCCTTTACTGCAAAGACTGCGGCAAGCCCATTGTCAACGATACCACCATCGAGGCCATTTCCGAGATGTTCCGGAAGGAAGGCTCCGACTCCTGGTACCTGAAAGACCCCTCTGAGTTCCTGCCTGCGGATTTCGCCTGCGAGTGTGGCTGCAAGGAATTTGAGAAGGAGCAGGACATCTTGGACGTCTGGTTCGATTCCGGTACAACCCACGCCGCCGTTTTGAAACAGCGCCCCGACTTAAAATGGCCCGCCGACCTTTACCTGGAAGGCGCCGACCAGTACCGGGGATGGTTCCAGTCGAGCCTCTTAACCGCTGTTGCCACCACCGGTGAGGCTCCCTATAAAGCTGTCTGCACCCACGGCTGGGTAGTAGACGGGGAAGGCAAGGCCATGCACAAATCCCTGGGCAACTCCATTGCCCCCGAAGAGATCATCAGCCAGTACGGCGCGGATATCCTCCGCCTGTGGGTGGCTTCCTCCGACTACCACGCCGACATCCGCCTGTCTAACGATATTCTGAAACAGCTTTCCGAGGCCTACCGCAAAATCCGCAACACCGCCCGGTACATCCTGGGCAACCTGGACGGCTTCAATCCCGATACCGACCGGGTTTCCCCCGAGGAACTGACCGAGCTGGACAAATGGGCCTATGAGCAGCTGGACGCTTTGATCGACAAGGTCCGGGCCGGCTACGACGCCTTGGATTACCATGTAGCCTTCCACGCCATCCACAATTTCTGCGTGGTGGAAATGTCCAGCTTCTACCTGGATATCATCAAAGACCGGCTGTACTGCGAGAAGCGGGACGGCGTCCTCCGCCGGGCCGCCCAGACCGCCATGTACGACATCCTGTCCGCTTTGACCCGGCTGGCCGCGCCTATCTTAGTGTTCACCTGCGAGGAAATCTGGCAGCACCTGCCCGCGTCCAAAGAGCTGGACATGGAAAGCGTGTTCTTTAACGATATGCCCGAAAAGGCCAATATCCCTGTTTCCGAGGCCTTCAACGAGAAATGGAGCCTGATTTACCAGGTGCGGGCCGATGTGCTGAAGGCCCTGGAGCCCAAACGCGCTTCCAAGGAAATCGGCAAATCCACCGACGCCAAGATCACTCTGATCTGCGGCGGCGAACTTTACGACCGGCTGAAGGCCGTGGAAAACGAGCTGGCTCCTGTCTTCATCGTTTCCGAGGCGGAAGTGGTGAAAGGGGATTCCGGCGAGTTTGCCGGGGAGACCGAGGGCCTTTTCGTCACGGCGGTTCTGGCCCAGGGGGAAAAATGCGAACGCTGCTGGCTGCACGACCACACTGTGGGCCAGAATGCAGAGCATCCCACCCTGTGCGCCCGCTGCGCCTCTGTTGTGGAATAAAAATGAATATTGCCGCCGGATGATTTTTCCAGCGGCAATTTCCCCTGTTTTGAAAACCTTTCCAACCAAAACGAAAGGAACATCCATTTATGAAACGTTATCTTGCCCTTTTAATGTCCGTTGTGCTGGTGGTGCTGGATCAGGTGTTCAAGCTGCTGGCCAGCGCCTATTTAAAGCCCGTTGACACTTATCCTTTGATTGAAGACGTCCTTCACCTGACCTACCTGGAAAACCGGGGCGCCGCTTTCGGCATAATGGAAGGGCAGAAATGGCTGCTGATCTGGGGGACCGGCTTGATCCTCCTCATTATGATCCTTGCGGTGATGATCGGGAAGATCCCGGGAACCCTTCCCAATGTGATTGTCTGCGTCATCATCGGCGGCGGAGTGGGGAACCTCATCGACCGGGTGTACCGGGGGTATGTCATCGACTATATCCAGGTGCGGTTTGTGGACTTCGCCATCTTTAACTTCGCCGACATCTGCGTGGTGGTAGGCGTGGCGGCCCTGGTCCTTTACATCTTCCTCCACGAGCTTTCCGCCAGGAAAAAAGAGGGGAAGGAGCAGAAAGTTGGCTGACGTCATGGGGGAAACCCTGCTCTTCTGTCCGGAACCGGAGGACGCCGGGAGCCGCCTGGACGCTTTTCTGGCTCTCAATCTGGAAGGGAAAACCCGTTCCGCCGTCCAAAAGCTCATGGACCAGGGGAAAGTTCTGGTCAACGGCAAGGCCGGCCGGAAAAACGATAAGGTGAAGCCCGGGGATTCTATTCAGGTGGAAATCCCGGAGCCGGAACCTTTGGAGCTGCTGCCCCAGGACATCCCCCTGGACATTGTTTACGAGGACGAGCACCTGCTGGTGGTCAACAAGCCCAAAGGCATGGTGGTCCACCCGGCTCCGGGAAACCCGGACGGCACCTTGGTCAACGCCCTGCTTTATCACTGCGGCCAGAGCCTTTCCGGCATCAACGGGGTCATCCGCCCCGGTATTGTCCACCGCATTGATAAGGACACCTCCGGCCTTTTGATGGTGGCCAAAAACGACCTGGCCCACCAGTCCCTGGCCGCCCAGATTGCCGCCCACACCTTCACCCGGATGTACAATACGGTGGTGTACGGCAATCTGAAAACCGACGAAGGGACCATTTCCGCCCCCATTGCCCGGCACCCCACCGACCGGAAGAAAATGGCGGTGGTCCCCGGCGGACGGGAGGCCGTCACCCATTACCGGGCGCTGGAACGGCTGCCCGGCTTTACATTAGTGGAATGCAGGCTGGAAACCGGCCGCACCCACCAGATCCGGGTGCATATGGCCCATATAGGCCATCCGGTAGCAGGGGACCCGGTTTACGGGCCGAAAAAATGCATTGCAAGCCTAAACGGCCAGTGTCTCCACGCCCGGCTTCTGGGCTTTGTCCATCCGGCCACCGGGGAATACATGGAGTTTGACAGCGGCCTGCCCCCTTATTTTACGGATTTTCTCGAAAAACTCCGGCGGAAGGGAGGGGCTTTGGAATGAACCTCTCTCGCATCCTTTTAGTCACCGACTGCGACGGCACCTTGCTGCGGGACGACAAAACCATTTCCCAAAAGGACTTGGACGCCATCGCCCGGTTTCGGGAATTGGGCGGCAATTTCACCATCGCCACCGGCCGCTCTTTACCCACAGTGTCCTCCATTCTGGAGCTTCTGAAACCTGACCTGCCGGTGATCCTCTATAACGGCTCCATGCTGTACGACCCGGTGAAGAAAACCCCGGTGTGGACAGCGGAAATTCCACAGTCCGCACGCTTTTTGGTGGAAAAATCCATGGAACGCTACGGGCCGGAGCTGGGAGTGGAGGTGCTGACCCCGGAAGGGCTGCATGTCATCCAGTTTACCCCGGTGATTGACGAGCATTTAAACGGCCCCCTCAAGGCCCCGTACCGGCTGGCCAGCCTTCCGGAGGTTGCGTCTCTCCAATGGCTTAAAGTGATGTTCGCCCTGCCAGCGGAAGAAATGGAGGGCTTAAAGGCGTTTTTAGACAGCTTTGGGGATCTGGGCGCCAGGTATGTCCGCTCCGAAAAGCTCTATTTTGAAATTCTTCCTGCCCACGCCTCCAAAGGCGCGGCGCTGAAAATGCTCTGTGAAAAAACGGGGCTTTCTTTAAAATATACCGCGGCCATCGGCGACTGCGACAACGACCTGGAAATGCTTCGCGAGGCTTCTTTGGGGTTTGTCACCGCCAACGCCTATCCGTCTGTTAAAGAAAAGGTGGGGCGGGTGACGGTTTCCAATGAAGAAGGCGCGGTTTCCGCGGTAATCCGGGAGATCCTGGAAAAAGGGGAAGCCCTTTTCCTTGCGGAACCCCGGCTGCAATAACCTTTTGCCAATTCAACGAAAGGAATGAAAATTTATGGACGCAAATCTGAAAAAAGACCTGCAAAAGACTGCCTGCCGCATCCGGATGGGTGTCATTGAAGGCACCTTCAACGCCAAATCCGGCCATCCCGGCGGCTCCCTCTCCATTGCGGAGGACCTGGCGTACCTCTATTGGAAGGAAATGAAAGTTGATCCGGAAAATCCCCAGTGGGAGGACCGGGACCGTTTGGTTCTGTCCAAGGGCCACTGCGCTCCCGCCCTTTACGCGGCTCTGGCGGAAAAAGGCTATTTCCCGGCAAGCGAGCTGAAAAAGCTCCGCCACACCGGCGCGATGCTCCAGGGCCATCCGGACATGAAGCACATCCCCGGCGTGGATATGACCACCGGCAGCCTGGGGCAGGGCGTTTCCGCCGCCTGCGGCATGGCCTTAGCCGCCAAGATTTCCGGCAAGGATTACCGCACCTACACCATTTTGGGCGACGGTGAAATCGAGGAAGGCCAGGTTTGGGAGGCCGCCATGTTCGCCGCCCACTACAAGCTGGACAACCTCTGCGCCATTGTGGACAACAACGGCCTTCAGATTGACGGCCCTGTGGCGGAGGTTATGTCCCCGTACCCCATCCCCGAGAAATTCGCCGCCTTCGGCTGGCACGTCATCACCGTGGACGCCCACGACTTGGACCAGCTGGAAGCAGCCTTCGCCGAAGCCCGGACCGTGAAAGGCAAGCCCACCGCCATCATTCAGAAGAGCGTCAAAGGCAAGGGCGTGTCCTTTATGGAAAACCAGGTGGGCTGGCACGGCGCCGCCCCCAACGCCGAGCAGTATGAAACCGCTATGGCCGAGCTGAAAGCGCAGCTGGACGCTCTGGACGCCCAGTAAGGGGAGAAAGGATGATCTATCATGTCTGAAATGAAAAAAATCGCAACCCGCGAAAGCTACGGCAACGCTCTTGCCGAATTTTCCGCCCAATACCCGGACCTGATCGTCCTGGACGCCGACCTGGCCGCCGCCACCAAAACCGGCATCTTTAAAAAGGCCTGCCCGGAGCGGTTCTTTGACTGCGGCATTGCCGAAGCCAATATGATGGGCGTGGCCGCCGGTCTGGCCGCTGCAGGCAAGACCGTTTTTGCCAGCTCCTTCGCCATGTTCGCCGCCGGGCGGGCCTTTGAAATCGTCCGCAACTCCATCGGCTACCCCCACTTAAACGTGAAGATCGGCGCAACTCACGCCGGCATCTCCGTAGGCGAGGACGGCGCCACCCACCAGTGCTGCGAGGACATCGCCCTGATGCGGACCATCCCCGGCATGGTGGTCATTAACCCCAGCGACGACGTGGAAGCCAAAGCCGCCGTCAAGGCCGCCATCGACTACAAAGGCCCCGTTTACCTGCGCTTCGGCCGCCTGGCGGTGCCGGTGTACAACGACCCGGCCACCTACAAGTTTGAGATGGGCAAAGGCGTTACCCTGCGGGAAGGCAAGGACCTGACCATTGTTGCCACCGGCCTTATGGTTTGGGAAGCGGTTCAGGCCGCTGTGGTCTTAGCGCGGGAAGGCATCAGCGCCCGGGTTATCAATATCCACACCATCAAGCCCTTGGACGAGGAGCTGATCTGCAAGGCCGCAGCCGAAACCGGCAAGCTCCTGACTGTGGAGGAACACAGCGTCATCGGCGGCCTGGGCAGCGCAGTCTGCGACGCCGTCTGCGCCAAGGTCCCCTGCGTGGTCAAGAAAATCGGCGTGGAGGATACCTTCGGATGCTCCGGCCCCGCCCCGGAGCTGCTGCGCCGGTTCGGACTCACCGCCGAGCACATCATTGAAGCCGCCAGAGCCATGGCCCGCCGGTAATTTGCAGGTTTTACAAAATAATCCTTGACAAATTGACCGGAAACTCGTATAATCAAAATATTATAGGCCAATGACCATCGGGGGTTTGCGCCCCGATGGTCACTGTTCTGATATTCAAAAACAAAGGCTGCCCCTGGGGCAGATAAAATTTTCGGGAGGAATGACTCATGGCAAAAGAAACCTTACTCACCAGCGAGGGGCTTGCCAAGCTGGAGAATGAACTGGAGGATTTGAAAACAATCCGGCGGAAAGAAGTTGCCGATAAAATCAAAGTCGCCATTTCCTTCGGCGACCTTTCGGAAAACAGCGAGTACGACGAGGCCAAAAACGAGCAGGCCATGATTGAGGCCCGGATCCTTCAGATTGAAGCAATGCTCAAAAATGTGAAGATCCTGGATTCCGGTTCCCTGGACACCGAAACAGTCAACTTGGGCAGCAGGGTCCGGGTGCTGGACACCGAGTTTGACGAGGAGGAAACCTTCCAAATCGTTGGCTCCACCGAGGCGAACCCCGACCAGGGCCGGATCTCCGACGAAAGCCCCATCGGCAAAAACCTTTTGGGCCACCGGGTGGACGACATTGTTGCCATCCCCGTCCCCAACGGCACCGTCACTTATAAGATTCTGGAAATTATGATGTAAAAAAGGGAAAGAGGAGCATAGATGAGCGAAGAAATGAACCTTCCCCGGCAGGAAGCAGCCCAGGATGAGAACGAGCAGGTCCGCATCCGGAAGGAAAAGCTGGCCGCTTTGCAGGAAGCGGGAAAAGACCCCTTTACCATTGTCAAATACGATGTGACCCACCACAGCCAGGAAATCAAGGACCGTTTTGAGGAACTGGAAGGAAAAACCGTCTGCGTGGCCGGGCGGATGATGTCCAAACGGGTTATGGGCAAGGCTTCTTTCTGCCATGTCCAGGATTTGCAGGGGACCATTCAGTCCTATGTTGCCCGGGACAGCCTGGGGGCGGATTCCTACCAGGATTTCAAAAAGCTGGACATCGGCGATATTATCGGCATTAAGGGCCTGGCCTTCCGCACCAAAACCGGCGAGATTTCTATTCACGCCGAGGAAGTGGCGCTGCTGTCCAAGAGCCTCCAGGTGCTGCCGGAGAAATACCACGGCCTGACCAACACCGATATGCGCTACCGCCAGCGGTATGTGGATTTGATTATGAACCCCGAAGTCCGGGACACCTTTGTGAAGCGTTCCAAGATCATCCGGGAAGTCCGCAATTACTTGGACGCCAAGGGCTTTATGGAAGTGGAAACCCCCATGCTGGTGGCCAATGCCGGCGGCGCGGCGGCCCGTCCCTTTGAGACCCATTACAACGCCCTGGACGAGGATGTGAAGCTGCGGATTTCCCTGGAGCTTTACCTGAAACGCCTGATTGTAGGCGGTTTGGAGCGGGTGTATGAAATCGGCCGGGTGTTCCGCAACGAGGGTGTGGATACCCGACACAACCCGGAGTTTACTTTGCTGGAACTGTACCAGGCGTATACCGACTACCACGGCATGATGGACTTGGTGGAAGGCATGTTCCGGACGGTGGCCGAGAAGGTCTGCGGCAGCTTGGTGATCCCCTTCGGCGAGTATGAAGTGGATTTGTCCAAGCCTTTTGCCCGGCTGTCCATGCTGGACGCCGTCAAACAGTATACCGGTGTGGATTTCCGCCAGATCAAAACCGACGAGGAAGCCAAGGCTGTTGCCAAAGAACACCATGTGGAGTTTGAGGACCGCCACAAAAAGGGCGATATCCTCAGCCTGTTCTTTGAGGAATTTGTGGAAGAGCACCTGATCCAGCCCACCTTCGTTATCGACCATCCGGTGGAGATTTCTCCCCTGACCAAGAAGAAACCGGAGGACCCGGAATATACCGAGCGTTTTGAGCTGTTCATCACCCAGCGGGAAATGGCCAACGCCTATTCCGAGCTGAACGACCCCATCGACCAGCGGAAACGCTTCGAGGCCCAGGAAGCCCTGAAGGCCCAGGGGGACGAGGAAGCAAACTCCATCGACGAGGACTTCCTAAACGCCCTGATGATCGGCATGCCCCCCACAGGCGGCATCGGCATCGGCATCGACCGGATGATCCAGCTGCTGACCAACAGCCCGGCAATCCGCGATGTCCTGCTGTTCCCCACCATGAAATCCATTGATAAATAAGGTGCGTCATAATTTGCACCAAAACCTAAGCCAATGAAAGAAAGCCAGCGCCGGAAAGACGCTGGCTTCTGTTATGGGGGAGGGTTATTCAGTGGGTTCGGCAATGGGTTTGCTGCACCCGGTGCAGATATCCTCTGCGGAGGCGTCGTTGCAGCTGACGAAGGTGTCGCCCACCTCGGCTACAGCGCCGAATTCTACGGGGACAGCCACGCAGATATCCTGGGCCAGGGTAAAGACGCAGGCGCCGTTTTTCTCCCCGTCGCAGCTGATCTTGCCGGGGATGACAACAGGCTCCCCGCAGCATTTGGTGTAGGTGTGGCCCGTCTTGGCGAAGGGGGTAACGGTTACCGGCACGCAGATGGAAGCGGACTGGTATCCCACAGCGGGACAGGTCTGATTGTCTGTCAGGATCTCATTGGTTTCCATTGGGAAAACCTCCTTTCTGTTTGGGATAGTGCATCTTATTCCAAAAGAGGCTGTCCGGTGCTTCCCCTAAAAAGCGCCGCCTTTTTCCCGGAAAAAGGTCCCGTTCCCCAAAACAAAGGCCCGCCGTGAAACGGCAGGCGGAGAGAATCCCCAAAACTTATTTGGAGGGGTATTTTTTGTAGCCGGGATGGCGGCCGGTGACCTTATAGTAGTGTTTCCGCAGGTACAGGAGCTTGTCGATCTGCTCCATGGGGATTTCCTTAGCCCCGCCCAGCAGATGGGCGTTTAAGCTGATTTTGGCGTACAGCTCTAAGGTTTCCATGCGGTAATAGGCGGTGAGCAGGTCCGCCCCCACAGTCAGTGCGCCGTGGTTTTGCAAAAGCAGCACATCGTGGTCCTGAAGGTAGGGGGTGATGGCCTCGGGCACCTCGTCGGTGGAGGGGGTGCCGTAAGGGGTCAGGGGGATGGAACCGATGGCGATAACCGTTTCAATCATGGAGTATTCGTCCAGGCTTTTTCCCGCAACCGCGTAGCCGGTGGCAGTGGGGGGATGGGCGTGGACAACGCCGTTTACGTCGGGGCGCTCCCGGTAGCAACGCAGGTGCATCTTGATTTCGGAAGAAGGCTTGTAGCCGGGCTGGCCGTCCAAAACCTCGCCTTTGTCGTTAATTAAGACCAGCTTTTCCGGGGTGATAAAGCTCTTGCTGATGCCGGTGGGAGTGGCCAAAAAGGTGCCGTCCTCCAAGCGGACGGAAACATTGCCGTCGTTGGCGGCAACCCAGCCTAACTGCCACATTTTGTGGCAGACATCACAGATTTGTTCTTTGATTTCACAAATATCCTGCATAATCAGCGCTCCTTTGACGTTGTACGGGAAATTGCGGCCCGTTTTGCTTTTATTATACTCGGAAAAAGAGGTTCTTGTAAATACCTGGGATAAATTTTTATAAGAAAATAGAAAAAATTAAGCATTTTCACGATGAATCCGCCGCTTTTTCAGGGGATTTTGGGAGAATCCGGGAGGCTTCGGCTTTTCTGCACAAAAGGCGTACGGGGAAAATAGGCGATTTGTGGAGTATTATGCCTTGCCAAAAAGCTAAAGATGCTTTAAAATAAAAGTAGCCTGTTTTACAGGATGGATTACAGAATGAGCCTGAAAGGCCGGAAGGAGGACGTCTGCATTGAAAACATTCGGGGCAGGACGGCGCTTGGAGCTTTCCGGGGGATTTCTGCACGTTGTAAGGGATGCCCGCTGAAGGGATTTTGCTGCGATTTTTGAAAGGGTCGCGGCTTTTTCATTTTTTGCGGCGTCGGATTTTTAAACAGGGAAAACAAAAACGGAGGAATGGAAGATGTCCAAAAAAGTTGCAGTGATTATGGGCAGCGACAGCGACTGGGGTACTGTCAAAAAGGGCGTTGCCGTCTTGAAGGAATACGGCGTGGAAACCGAGGTCCATGTAATGAGCGCCCACAGAACGCCGGCAGCGGCGGCGGAGTTTGCCTCCAAAGCCAAGGAGAACGGTTTTGGCGTCATTATTGCCGCAGCGGGCATGGCCGCCCATTTGGCAGGCGTCCTGGCCGCCCATACCACTCTGCCGGTCATCGGCATCCCCATTAAATCGGCGGCGCTGGACGGCATGGACGCGCTGCTGGCCACCGTCATGATGCCGAAAGGGATCCCCGTGGCCACCGTCGCCATTGACGGCGCGGCAAACGCCGCTTATCTGGCTGTCCAAATGCTGGCCCTTTCCGACGAGGGCTTAAGCGGCAAGCTGGAGGCTGCGAAAAAACAGATGGCGGAAGAAGTAATGGCCAAGGACGCGAAGCTCCAGGCAGAAGTCAACGATTGATTGTAAGGAGGACCATACTTTGGGCGGTTTTTTTGGCGTCGTTTCCAAGAACGACTGTGTAATGGACTTGTTTTTCGGCGTGGACTATCACTCCCACCTGGGGACCCGCCGGGGCGGTATGGCTGTTTATTCCGACGAAGGGTTTGAACGGGCTATCCACAATATCGAAAATTCCCCTTTCCGGACAAAATTTGAAAAGGACGCGGGGGAGATGCACGGGAATATGGGCATCGGCTGCATCAGCGACTACGAGCCGCAGCCTTTGATCGTCCGTTCTCACTTGGGCAATTACGCCATTACGACAGTAGGGCGCATCAACAATGAAAAGGAACTGGTGGAAAAGGCCCTGGACCACAGCGGCCGCCATTTCCTGGAAATGAGCGGCGGCAAGGTCAACGCCACGGAACTGGTGGCCTCCATTATCAACGAGAAGGAGGATTTGGTTTCCGGCTTGCAGTATGCCCAGAAGGTCATCGACGGCTCCATGAGCATCCTGCTGCTGACAAAAGACGGTGTTTACGCCGCCCGGGACAAGGCAGGCCGGACCCCCATCATTCTGGGCAGCAAGGAGGACGCCGTCTGCGCTTCCTTTGAGTCCTTCTCTTACCTGAACTTGGGCTACGCCCCTTTGCGGGAGCTTGGCCCCGGGGAAATCGTTCTCATTGACAAGGACTTGAATGTCCAGGTCAAGGCGGCCCCCCGGGACAAAATGAAAATCTGCGCCTTCCTGTGGATTTACTACGGCTACCCCACCTCCTGCTACGAGGGGGTCAACGTGGAAGCCATGCGCAACCGCTGCGGCGAAATTATGGCCAAAAACGACCATGTGGAAGTGGACTATGTGGCGGGCATCCCGGATTCCGGCACCCCCCACGCCGTTGGCTACGCCAACGCTTCCGGCTACCCCTTTGCCCGGCCCTTTATCAAATACACCCCCACCTGGCCCCGCAGCTTTATGCCCACCAACCAGGCCATGCGGAACCTGGTGGCCCACATGAAGCTGATCCCTGTGGAAGAGCTGATCCGGGATAAACGGCTCCTTTTTATCGACGACTCCATCGTCCGGGGAACCCAGATGGGCGGCACCGCCAAATTCCTTTACGACAGCGGCGCCAAGGAGGTCCACATCCGTTCCGCCTGCCCGCCCATCCTCTTTGGATGCAAATACTTGAACTTCTCCCGTTCCAGCTCGGAAATGGAGCTGATTACCCGCCGCACCATTATGGAACTGGAAGGCGAGGGCGGCTTTGACCACCTGGACGAATACGCCGACAGCAAGACGGAACGGTACAAGAAAATGGTGGAAGCCATCGGCAAAAAGCTGGACTTCACTACCCTGGGCTACCAGACTTTAGACGGGATGCTGGAAGCCATCGGCCTGCCCAAAGACCAGGTCTGCACCTACTGCTGGACCGGAAAAGAATAAAGACAGGAAAAAGGAGAATCATTATGAAAAGCTACAGCGATACCTACAAACAGGCGGGGGTAGACGTTACCGCCGGTTACCAAGCGGTGGAACTGATGAAGGAGCACGTCGCCCGGACTATGACCTCCTCCGTTCTGACGGGCCTTGGCGGCTTCGGCGGCCTTTATGAGCTGGACATGACCGGCATGACCCACCCGGTGCTGGTTTCCGGCACCGACGGCGTGGGCACCAAGCTGAAAATCGCCTTCCTCATGGACAAGCACGACACTGTGGGCATTGACTGCGTGGCCATGTGCGTCAACGACATCATCTGCTGCGGCGCAAAGCCCCAGTTCTTCTTAGACTATATTGCTATCGGCAAAAACGTCCCCGAAAAGGTGGCGCAGATTGTGGCCGGCGTGGCGGAAGGCTGCGTCCAGGCCGGCTGCGCCCTGGTTGGCGGCGAAACCGCCGAGCATCCCGGCATGATGCCTGCGGACGAATACGACCTGGCGGGCTTTTCCGTGGGGATTGTGGACAAGGCTAAAATCCTGGATAAAGAAACCCAGGTTCCCGGCGACGTGCTCATCGCTCTGCCTTCCTCTGGCGTCCATTCCAACGGCTTCTCCCTGGTGCGGAAGGTGTTCAACGTGGAAAACGCCGACCTGACCACCTATGTGGAGAAACTGGGCGCGCCTTTGGGCGAAACTTTGCTGACCCCCACCAAAATCTATGTGAAACCCATGTGCGCCCTCTTTGACGCCATCACCGTCAAATCCGTGGCCCACATCACCGGCGGCGGCTTCTACGAGAATATGCCCCGTGCCATTAAAGACGGCCTTTCCGCCAAGATCAAAAAATCCGACGTCCGCGTTCTGCCTATTTTCAAGCTGATTCAGCAGATGGGCAAGATTCCGGAACGGGATATGTACAACACCTTCAACATGGGCGTGGGCATGATGGTCTGCGTGGCCAAAGAGGACGCTCAAAAGGCCCTGGAAGTGCTGAAAGCCAACGGCGAGCCGGACGCTTACATCCTGGGCGAGCTGGCGGAAGGCGACGAAGGCGTAATTTTGGAATAAGCAGGGGATTGCCATGAAAAATATTGTGGTCCTGGTGTCCGGCGGCGGCACCAACTTGCAGGCCCTCATTGACGCGGAACAGCGGGGGGAAATCCCCGGCGGGAAAATTTCCTGCGTCATCTCCTCCAAACCCGGCGTTTTTGCCCTGGAACGGGCCGAAAAAGCCGGAATCCCCCACCGGGTGGTGGAGCGCAAGGCCTATCCCGACCGAGAAAGCTACTCCCAGGCCATTCTGGATGCATTAAACGAGGAAAAGGCCGACCTGGTCATTCTGGCGGGCTTTATGGTGATTCTGGACGAACGTGTCCCCAAAGCCTACCAGAACCGGATTCTCAACGTCCATCCGGCCTTAATCCCGTCCTTCTGCGGCCCCGGCTTCTACGGCCTCAAGGTCCACGAAGCGGCCCTGGCGGCGGGTGTGAAACTCACTGGCGCCACGGTGCATTTCGTCAGCGAGGTCTGCGACGGCGGCCCCATTATTTTGCAGGGGGCTGTGCCGGTGGAAAACGACGACACCCCGGAAACCTTGCAGAAACGGGTCATGGAGGAAGTGGAGTGGAAGCTCCTGCCCAAAGCGGCGGCCCTGTTCTGCCAGGGGAAAATCACCGTGGAAAACGGCATTGCCAAGGTGCACGAATAACGGCGGGAGAATTTCACACACCTTCGTCTGTAGGGGCGCGCATTGCGCGCCTGCGAATCAGGTAAAACGCCGGGCCGGGCGAACACAGTTCGCCCCTACAATCCGGAACGTGACGTCCGTCGTGTAGGGGACGGGTTTCCCGTCCCGCGGATTCGGTAAAACACGGCGTAAAACAGCGGGCGGGGAGACCCCGCCCCTACAATCTGGAACGCAGCGTCCGCGTTGTAGGGGACGCTGCCCACATCGTCCCGCGAATATGGTAAAATGCGGCGTAAAACAGCGGGCGGGGAGACCCCGCCCCTACAATCTGGAACGCAGCGTCCGCGTTGTAGGGGACGATGCCCACATCGTCCCGTGAATTTGGCAAAATGCGGCGTAAAACGCCGGGCCCGGGGCTTGACAGTTTCCCGCCAATTTGCTATACTAATAGTGGAAATTTCCGCGTGACTGACGGGTTTGTGGAGTACCACATTGGAGCGCGGAAATCAAACGCCGACCGTCTGGGCAGCCTTTTTTTAAGGTTGCCCTTTTTGATTATAAAAGGAGGATTTTTATGGTATCTCTGGAAAAAGAACTGCAAGGCAATACATACCCCGGCCGGGGCATTGTCATCGGCCGCAGCAGGGACGGCAAGCACGCCGTCATCGGCTACTTCATCATGGGCCGCAGCGAAAATTCCCGCAACCGTGTTTTTGTCAAGGAGCCGGACGGCATCCGCACCGAGGCTTTTGACCCGGCCAAGCTTACCGACCCCAGTCTCATTATCTACCATCCCGTCCGGGTGGTGGGGGATACCACCGTGGTCACCAACGGCGACCAAACCGACACCGTGGCCGATTTCCTGAAAGAAGGCAAAACCTTTGAGGATGCCCTCCGCACCCGCACCTTCGAGCCGGACGGCCCCAACTGGACCCCCCGCATCTCCGGCATGGTGGAGAAAAACGGCGACTACCGCCTGTCTATTCTGAAAAGCGCCGACGGCGATGAGAATTCCACCCGCCGCTATTTCTTCGAGTATACCGCCCCCCGTGCAGGCGAAGCCCACTTTATCCACACCTATGAGCACGACGGCAATCCCATCCCCTCCTTTAAGGGAGAGCCTACCGCCGTTTCCCTGGAAAATTACGCCTGCATCAACTGTTTCACCAACGCCCTGTGGGACAACCTGAACGCCGACAACAAGGTTTCCCTGTACACCTGCTTCATCAACCTGGAAACCGGCGAGCGCACCGAAAAAATCGTCAACAAAAACCAGTGATTTTGGGAAAGGATGACTGTCATGAACGAACTGGAACTGAAATACGGCTGCAACCCCAACCAGAAACCCTCCCGCATTTTTATGCAGGACGGCAAGGACCTGCCCATCGAGGTCTTGAACGGCAAGCCCGGCTACATCAACTTCCTGGACGCATTCAACAGCTGGCAGCTGGTAAAAGAGCTGAAGGCCGCCACCGGCCTGCCCGCCGCCGCTTCCTTTAAGCACGTTTCTCCCGCCGGCGCGGCTGTGGCCGTTCCCATGAGCGATACTTTGAAAAAAATCTACTTTGTGGATGATTTGGAGCTTTCCCCCATGGCAACCGCTTACGCACGCGCCCGCGGCGCTGACCGCATGAGCTCCTACGGCGACTGGGTGGCCCTTTCCGACACCTGCGACGAAGCCACCGCCACCCTGCTGGCCAGAGAGGTTTCCGATGGCATTATCGCCCCGGATTACACCGAAAAAGCCCTGGAAATCCTGAAAGGCAAACGCAAAGGCGGCTACAATGTGGTGAAAATCGACCCCGATTACATGCCCGCCCCTGTGGAGCACAAGGACGTGTTCGGCATCACCTTTGAGCAGGGCCGCAACGAGCTGAAAATCGACGCAGAGATGCTCAAAGAAATGCCTACCCAGAACAAAAACCTCCCTGAGGAGGCCAAACGCGACCTGGTGATCGCCCTGATCGCCTTAAAGTACACCCAGTCCAACTCCGTGTGCTACGCCAAAGACGGCCAGGCCATCGGCATCGGCGCCGGACAGCAGTCCCGTATCCACTGCACCCGTTTGGCGGGCAACAAGGCGGACATCTGGTACCTGCGCCAGCATCCCAAGGTCTTAAACCTGCCCTTTAAAAAGGACATCCGCCGCCCTGACCGGGACAACACCATTGACGTGTACATTTCCGACGATTACATGGACGTGTTGGCCGACGGCATGTGGCAGCAGTTCTTCACCCAATGCCCGGAACCTCTCTCCCGTGAGGAAAAACGCGCCTGGCTGGACACCCTCACCGGCGTGTCCCTTGGCTCCGATGCATTCTTCCCCTTCGGCGACAACATTGAGCGCGCCCACAAGAGCGGCGTAGAGTACATCGCCCAGCCCGGCGGGTCCATCCGGGACGACAACGTCATTGAAACCTGCGATAAGTACAACATCGCCATGGCCTTTACCGGCATCCGCCTGTTCCACCACTAAGCGCCAGGTTACACCTGGAGGAAATTCGCCGCGGCGTTTTTGCCACGCGGCAGATTTTGGTTGGCGCGCGACAGGCTGCGCGCCTCTGGAAGTCAGGCTCCCGCATCTGTGACGGGCGGCCAGGTTACACCTGGAGGAAATTCGCCGCGGCAGGATACGTCGGGCGGCCGATGACCGCCCCCACAGCCCGGAACGGAGCATTGTTTTTGTAGGGGACGGGTTCCCCGTCCCGCAATTTCGGGAAAATGTTCCGTATGATATGCGGGCGGGGCAACCCCGCCCCTACAACCCGGAATGCAGCGCGGATTTTATCTCGGCGAAATTTCGGTTTTGACCGGGTAATCCCCCGGGTCCCACCAGGCAATCCCAATGGACAATCCGCAGCGCACCCCTTCCGCAAAGCATTGGAACGCCTGCTCATCAATGAGGAAGTTGTTCCGGTTGAGAAAATCCAGGAACAGTCCTCGCTGTTCATCGGTCATGCTCCGGCGTAAAGCATCTATCAGGGCGCACGCCTGCGGGTCATCTTCCGGGAAAATCCGAAGATTACGGGGAATATTCAAAAATAAGGTTTCCAGTGCGGTTCGCATAATATCAACTCCATTTGTGATTTACCTTTAAGTAGATTATATTCCACTTAAAGGTAAATGCCAACAGGTATTGTTATGAATTTTGAAGAAATTTTTGCTGCTCGGGTGCATGAATTGCGACTGAAAAAAGGTATCAGTCAAAAACAGCTTGGTGAAGCGATTGGTTTGTCTCATAAAGCAATCAGTACCATTGAAAGCGGCAGCCGTTCCACCAGTATTGCAAAACTGGTAGCATTGGCACAATTTTTTGATGTGTCGACAGACTATTTGCTTGGCCTGCGGGATACGCCGAAGGATGCGGGCGGGGAGACCCCGCCCCTACAACCCGGGGCGTGACGTGGATGTGGTAGGGGACGGGTTTCCCGTCCCGCGATTTCGGGAAAACGTAATGTTGAACGCTGTTTGTAATCCCCGGATGGAATGTGGACGCTGTACGGCGGTATTTTGACTATCTGACAGGAAAGGAAAGAATATGAAAATTTTAGTAGTCGGCTCTGGCGGACGGGAACACGCCATTGCCTTAAAACTCAAAGAGAATCCCAAGGTGGAGCAGATTTTCGCCGCCCCCGGCAACGGCGGCATGGCGGCCTTCTGCACCCCGGTGAACATCAAGGCCACCGATGTGGAAGGCATGGTCGCCTTTGCCAAGGAAAACGGCGTTGATTTCGCCGTAGTCGCCCCCGACGACCCGCTGGTGCTGGGCATGGTGGACGCCATGGAGGAAGCCGGCATCCCTTCCTTCGGCCCCAATAAGGCGGCGGCCATTATCGAGGGAAGCAAGGTCTTTTCCAAAAACCTCATGAAAAAATACAGCATCCCCACGGCCAAATACGAAACCTTCGCCAGCGAGGAGGAGGCTGTGGCCTACCTGAAAGCCCAGAATACCTACCCCACCGTGGTCAAGGCCGACGGCCTGGCCCTGGGCAAAGGCGTGCTCATCGCTAAAAATGAGCAGGAGGCCCTGGACGCCGTCCATTCCATTATGAGCGACAAGATTTTCGGCGCTTCCGGCAACCATATCGTCATCGAGGAATTTCTGGAAGGCCCCGAGGTTTCGGTGCTGTCCTTTACCGACGGCAAGACCCTGGTCCCCATGATCTCCTCCAAGGACCACAAGCGCGCCCTGGACAACGACGAGGGCTTGAACACCGGCGGCATGGGCACTATCGCCCCCAACCCTTACTACACCCCCGAAATGGCTGAGCGCTGCATGAAGGAGATTTTCCTCCCCACTGTGGAGGCCATGAAGGCGGAAGGCCGCACCTTTAAGGGCTGCCTGTATTTCGGATTGATGATTACCAAGGACGGCCCCAAGGTCATTGAGTACAACTGCCGCTTCGGCGACCCGGAAACCCAGGTGGTGCTGCCCCTGCTGAAAACCGACCTGCTGACCATTTTTGAGGCGGTTCACGATGAACGGCTGGCGGAAATCCCGGTGGAATTTTCCGATGAATCCGCCGCCTGCGTCATCATGGCTTCCGGCGGGTATCCCCAGAAATACCAGACCGGCTACGAAATCAGCGGCCTGGATTCCATGGGCCAGGCCCAAGGCGTCACCGTTTACCACGCAGGCACCAAGCTGGAAAACGGCAAATTCCTGACGTCCGGCGGCCGGGTGCTGGGCGTTACCGCCACCGGCAAGGACCGGGAGGATGCTCTTCAAAAGAGCTACGCGGCTGTGGCGAAAATTTCCTTCCAGGACGCCCATTACCGCAAAGATATTGGCAAAATTCGTTAAATTTAACAAAGATAAAGGCAGGGGAAACCCTGCCTTTTGAATTTTTGAAAATAAGTATTGAAAAAATACAAAAAATCTGTTATACTGACCTTGATTTCTGATGAAAGAAGGGATGTCATGCTGCAAAAGTTAAAGCGAATCCCCTATACTACCCGGGAAATCCATCCCGCCGGCTGGCTGAAACGCCAGCTGGAAATCCAGGCAGAAGGGCTGTCCGGGCATTTGGATGAAATCTGGCCCGACATCCGGGACAGCCGGTGGATCGGCGGGGACAAGGAAGGCTGGGAACGGGTTCCGTACTGGCTGGACGGCTTTATCCCTCTGGCCTGGCTGCTGGACCGGGAGGACTTGAAGGCCCGTGCCCGCCGGTACATCGACGCTATCCTGGACGGGCAGAAGGAGGACGGCTGGATCTGCCCCTGTGAGGACGAAGAGCGGGGCGGGTACGACGTCTGGGCCGCCTTCCTTATCGGAAAAGTGCTGGTTGTCTACCACGACTGCACCGGCGACCCGCGGATTGAGGGCGCGGTTGCCGGGATCCTGCAAAGCCTGGACCGGCATATGGACGGCCGCACTCTGTTTAACTGGGGGCAGGCCCGCTGGTTTGAGTGCCTGATCCCTCTTTTCTGGCTGTACGAACGGCGTCCGGAACCGTGGCTTTTAAAATTGGCCCACAAGCTGCGGCTCCAGGGATTCAACTACCGGGAACTGTTTGAGGACTGGCAGTTTGAAAAGCCCGATGAAAAGGGGCGGTGGACTTACTTAACCCATGTGGTGAATTTGGCCATGTGCCTAAAAGCGGAAGCGCTGTACAGCCGGATTACCGGCCGGGACGCCAACGGCTTTACCAAAAAGGCTATAGGCCTTTTGCAGCGTGACCACGGAATGCCCACCGGGCATTTTACCGGGGACGAATGCCTTTCGGGAACCAGCCCCATACAGGGCAGCGAGCTGTGCTCCGTGGTGGAGGCCATGTATTCCTGCCAGCATTTGATTTCCGTCACCAGCGACAGCTTTTGGGGCGATTTGCTGGAACGCCTGGCCTTTAACGCCCTTCCGGCCGCCACCAGCCCGGATATGTGGACCCACCAGTATGACCAGATGACCAACCAGCCCCAGTGCAGCTATCTTTCTAAGGAACGGAACCCTTTCCGCACCAATTCCGGGGAATCCCACCTTTTCGGGCTGGAACCTAATTTTGGCTGCTGTACGGCCAATTTCAGCCAGGGATGGCCCAAGTTCGCCCTGTCTGTCTTTATGAAGGCGGAGGACGGCGTGGCCGTTACCGCCATTGCGCCGGCTGTATTGGAAACCGAGATGGACGGCGCGCCGGTGCGCGTTGAGGTGGAAACGGAGTATCCCTTTAAAGATCAGTACCGGGTCAAGGTGACGGCGGAAAAGCCGGCGGAATTCGCCCTCTATTTGCGGATACCGGGGTGTGTATCCGAGGCCCAGGTTGATGGTATGGACGCGGAGCCTGGGAAAGAATACCGCCTGTTCCGCCGGTGGGAGAGGGAACAGGAAGTGACCGTCCGGTTTTCCATGGAACCCAAAATGAGCCGGCGTCCCAGCGGGATGTATGTGCTGAACCGGGGGCCGCTGCTCTTCAGCCTGCCGGTTGCGGAACGCTGGCAGCGGGAGGAATTTACCCGGGATGGGGTGGAACGCCGGTTCCCCTGGTGCGATTATCAGATTTTCCCCGCATCCAAGTGGAATTATGCCTTTGCCGGTCAAAATTGGGAACCGGAATTTGGGCAAATTGGGGAATACCCCTTTTCTCCCCAGCAAGCGGGCATTTCCCTTTTGGGGGACCTTGCTGAAATCCAGTGGGGGATGGAGGACGGCCTGTTGGAGGAAGTACCGGACGGGAAGGTTTTGGCGCCGCCCCAGCGGATGCGGCTCATCCCCTACGGCTGCACCAACCTGCGGATGACGGAGCTGCCCCTGGTATTGGAAAAGTAAAATCAAACTTGACGAAAGACAGGAGGAAAAACAATGGAAAAAACAAGATTGGGAATTTCTGTGGGCTTACTGGCCGCGATTATGTACTTCATGGGGATTTTGAACCTTTTGGGACTATTGCTGATTGCGGGATATATTCTGTTTTGTGAGAAAGACCTTTGGCTGCGGAAATCTGCGGTAAAAGCTGTGTTGATTTACGCGGTATTCGCGGTGATTACACTGATCTTAGGGGTAATCGACAACTGCTTTGGGATTCTCAACACCATGATTGGATGGCTCTTTTCATTTCGGATTGATTTCCCTCTGGATTTGGACAATATCGTGGGGTATGCGGCGTCCATCCTGCGCACGGTGCTGTACCTGGTGCTGGCGGCCATGGCGTTGAAACAAAATACAATTCGTATCGCTCCTTTAGACAACTTCATTGACAAGCATTTAAAGGCGGAAACAGAATAACGGCAAAAAATCCCCGGACATTTCGTCCGGGGATTTTGGCGTTATAAGAAGGTTTATGCAAAAGGATTTTCATCCTTGTACAGCATGGATTTGGGCTGGTTGAAGGCAACGTCCTCTACGCCCAGGAATTTGAAGATGCTCCACAGGGCCTTGCCGCAGTGAGAGAACGCGACAGCGCCGTGATGGGGGTAACGCTTGGCAATGAGCACATGGCGGTAGAAGCGGCCCATTTCGGGAATGGCGAAGATGCCGATGCCGCCGAAGGAGTTGGTGGGAACCGGCAGAACCTCGCCCTGGGCGATGTAAGCCTGCAAGGTAGCGTCCGCATTGCCGTGGAGACGGAAGAAGGTCACGTCGCCGGCGGAAATGTCGCCTTCCAGGGTGCCCCGGGTGATGTCGGGAGTACCGCCGTTTTCCAGCAGACGGTTCTGGATGAGCTGGTATTTGATGCCGCCGCAGCAGAGCTTGCAGTTAGGGGTGTTGCCGCAGTGGAAGCCCATGAACAGGTCGGTGTGGGCGTAGTTGAATTTGCCCTTAATGCCTTCCTCGTACTGGTCGGCGGGAACGGAGTTGTTGATATCCAGCAGGGTGACTGCGTCCTCGGTGACGCAGGCACCGATGTATTCGCTGATGCCGCCGTAAATGTCAACCTCGCAGGCCACGGGGATGCCCCGGGAAGCCAGGCGGCTGTTGACGTAGCAGGGTTCAAAGCCGAACTCGTTGGGGAACGCGGGCCAGCACTTGTTGGCAAACACCACATAGTCCCGGTCGCCTTTGTTCTTTTCTGCCCAGTCAAGGAGGGTCAGCTCATACTGGGCCATGCGCTCCAGCAGGTCGGGATACTGGTTGCCCTCGCCCAGTTCCTTGGCCATGTCCGCCACAACCTCGGGGATGCGGGCGTCGCCTTTGTGCTCCCGATAGCTGACCAGCAGGTCCAGCTCGGAGTTTTCCTGAATCTCCACGCCGATGTCGTAAAGGGGCTTGATGGGGGCGTTGCAGGCGAAGAAGTCCTGGGGACGAGGGCCGAAGGTGATGACCTTCAGGTGGGACAGGCCGATGAGGGCACGGGCCACAGGCAGGAAGTCCTTGGCCATTTTGGCGATGTCGCCGGCGGTGCCGACGGGGTATTCGGGGATGTAAGCGGGGATTTTCCGCAGGCCCAGGTTGTAAGAGCAGTTGAGCATGCCGCAGTAAGCGTCGCCCCGGCCGTTAATCAGGTCTTTGCCGGTTTCCTCAGCGGCGGCGGCGTACATAACAGGGCCGTCAAAATGCTTGGCGATAAGGGTTTCGGGGGTTTCGGGGCCGAAGTTGCCCAGGAACACGATCAGAGCGTTGCATCCGGCGGCATTGACGTCGGCAACAGCCTTCTGCATGTCCAGTTCGCTTTCCACCGTCACTTTGCTCTCGTAAACATTGACGCCGATTTTGGCGCAGGCTTCCGCCACAGCGGCCCGGCGGCGCTCAGACAGGGAAATGACGAAGCAGTCGCGGCTGACGGCGATCAGGCCCAGCTTTACTTCAGGGATATTTTTCATAGGGAAATTCTCCTTTCCATTATTTCAGGGTTTCAAACTGATAAGCGGTCACTGCGTGGAATTCCTCTCCGGCCTTGAGAACGGGCTGGATGAAATTGGGGCAGTGAAGGGCGTTGGGGCAGTACTGGCTTTCCAGGCAGAAGCCCCAGCGGCGGCCGTTAGTGGATTTGCCCTTGCCTGGAATTACGCCGTCCAGGTAGTTGCCGGCGTAGAACTGCATGGCGGGCAGGGTGGTGAAGCCGGTGAGGGTGATGCCGGTTCCTTCGTCCACAGCGTAAGCCATTTTCCGCAGGGTGCCGGGCTGGCCGTCGATCATCCAGTTGTTGTCATAGCCGCCGGCCCAAGAGAGCTGCTCGAAGCTGTCGTCGATGTGGTCGCCGATGCGGGTAAGCTCCCGCAGGTCCATGGGAGTGCCGTCCACAGCGGCAATGACGCCGGTGGGGATGGATTTTTCGTCGGTCATGGTGTAGTAGGAGCCGAACACCTGGATTTTCTGGTTCAGCACGTCGCCGCTGTCCTGGCCCGCCAGGTTAAAGTAGCTGTGGTTGGTCAGGTTGCAGACAGTGTCCGCGTCGGATTTGGCTTTGTAATCCAGAACCAGGGTATTGTTGTCGGTCAGGGTGTAGGTGACGGTGACGGTAAGATTGCCGGGGTAGCCTTCCTCGCCGTCGGGGCTTACATAGGTCAGTTCCAGGCTGCTGCCGCAGGCCTTTGCGGTCCAGACCTTTTTGTCAAAGCCGCATTTGCCGCCGTGGAGGTGGTTGCCGTTGTCGTTGGCGAAAAGCTCATACTCCTTGCCGTTTAAGGTGAATTTTGCGCCGCCGATGCGGTTGCCGTGGCGGCCGATTAAGGCGCCTAAGTATTTGTCGCCCTTTTCGTAATCAGCCAGGGTGTCGTAGCCCAGCACCACGTCCGTCAGTTTCCCGTTCCGGTCGGGGACCATAAGGAACTGTACGGCGCCGCCGTAGGTGAGGATTCCCGCCTTTGCGGAGCCGTTGTCCAGGACGTACCGTTCCACCGCCTGGCCGGAAGCGGTGACGCCGAAAGGCTCCTTCATAATGGTAGTCATTGCTGTTCCCTCCTGTTGTGCGCCCATCTGTGCAGGGGCATTGTGCCTTCTCTGTGCACGGGCACAGTCTTATAGCTACAAAATACCACATTCTTCTCCTTCTGTCAAGGGAATTTTATCAGAAAATGATTGACAAAACAGAAATTCAATGCTTTAATAAAGATAACGTGTGCTTGTGCACACCCGCGGGGAAGCCCCGCGGCCAATTCGACGCGGGTCCGGAGGCCGGACGGCCAATTCGACGCGGCCGCACAGCCCTATACCGACCGCTGGACGGCGAAATGAATTCGCCGATTTGATGGGTTTCATCTTCTATCGCTTTTGAGGGCACATTGTAGGGGACGGGTTTCCCGTCCCGTGTTTCTAGTAAAACGCTGCGCTGCATGGCGGGCCGGGGGACCCGGCCCCTACGATTTGGTGTGTGCGTTTGTATTGTAGGGGCGCGCATTCCGGGAATTTGGAAAAATACGGCGTCAAACGGCGGGCCGGGTAAACGGGCGGCCAATGGCCGCCCCTACAATCAGGGTGATGCATCATTTCGGGGGATAATGTGTCATTGAAAAATAGGATCCCATGCAAAAAGGAGGTGTTCCTTTGTCCGTTACCATCAAACAGATTTCCGAAATCAGCGGCGTTTCCCGGGGGACCGTGGACCGGGTGCTCCACGGCCGGGGGCGGGTCAGCCCCGAGAAGGAAGCCCTGGTGCGCCGGGTGGCGGAACAGCTGGGGTATAAGCCCAACCTGGCGGGAAAAGCCCTGGCGGCCCGGAAAAAATCCTACACCATCGGCGTTTTGCTGACGGCGGAAGGGGTCTCCTTTTTTGACGAGGTGATCCGGGGCGTGCGGCAGGCGGCCGGGGAGCTGGCCGACTATGGGATCACCGTCATAGTAAAGACCATCAAAGGCTACAACAGCGCGGTACAGCTGCGGGAAATGGAAGCCCTGCGCCGCCAGGTAAACGCCCTGATTCTCAATCCCATCAATGAGCCGGAAATCGTGGCGGAAATCAACGCCCTGGCGAAAGACGGGGTGCCGGTGATTACGTTGAACACTGATGTGGAGGAAAGCCGCCGCCTTTGCTATATCGGCCCGGATTACCAGAAAAGCGGGGAGGCCGCCTGCGGCATGATGGGGCTTCTCCTGGCCGGAATGGGGAAAATCGGCATTCTCACCGGCTCTGTGAAAATTTTGGGTCACAACCAGCGGATTGCCGGAGTGCGCGGCGTCATCCGGGAGCGCCTGCCGGGCCTTATTGTGGAGGATTTGGACGAAACTGGGGACGACGACATCCGGGCTTACGCGGCGGCCTCCCGGATGCTCCGGAATCACCCGGATTTGGACGGCCTGATTTTAGTGGCCGCCGGGTCTTACGGGGTCTGCCGGGCAGTTTTGGAACTGCCGGAAAGGGACCGCCCCCGGATCGTGTCCATGGACTGCGTCCCCACCACGGTGGAAATGCTCAAACGGGGCGTGATCCAGGCCACCGTCTGCCAGCAGCCCTTTACCCAGGGATATCAGGCGGTGCAGCAGGCCTTCCGCTATTTGGTCCAGGGGGAAATCCCCTCGGAAGAACGGATTTTCATGGAAACGGAAATCCGCATCCGGGAGACGGTGTGAAAGGGGGAGAAGAGATGCGCGCATTTTTACAAGAGCTTTGCGAAGATTTCGCGGCAAACGGCAATTTCAGCGGCGTTTGCCTGTTAAAGCGGGAAAACGAGCTGGTCTTTGAAAAGGCATACGGCTTTGCAAACCGGGCGTTCCGGGTCCCCAATAGGGCGGATACCCGCTTCGACACCGCCTCTGTCACCAAGATTTTTACGGCTGCCGCAGTTTTGCAGCTGGCTGAACAAGGCAGACTGGGGCTGTCGGACCGAATCACCGCCCTTGTGGATTTGTCCGGCACCAAAATCCCGGAGGATGTCACCATCGAACAGCTTTTGAACCACACCTCCGGCATTGCCGACGATGCGGACGAGGTGGCGGGGGAAAGTTACGCGGCGCTCTTTGCAGACAGCCCCAACTATGTCATTCGGGAATGCCGGGATTTCCTCAAAAATTTTGCCTGGAAGGAGCCGGTCTTCCCGGCAGGGACAGCCGCCCGGTACTGCAACTGCTCCTATGTCCTGCTGGGGATGGCGGTGGAGGCGGTTTCGGGGGAGAATTACCGGGACTATTATAGAAAGCATATTTTTGAACCGGCCGGGATGACCCGCACCGCCTTTTTGTCCATGGAGGAAGTCAACGAAAATACCGCCGAAGGATATGAAAACGTGCAGGATGAGGCGGGACGTTTTATGGGATACCGGAAAAATATTTACTCCTTCCCGCCCCGGGGCACGCCGGACGGAGGCGCTTACACCACGGCCGGCGATCTCTGCCGCTTTGTTTGAGACAGTGCGGGAAGGGCGAATTTTGGGAAGAAGTTACGCGGACAGCTTACTCCGGCCCCACTGCCCCTTCACCAGCCCGGAACCCCGCCTGGGGCTCCCGGGGCTTTACGCCCAGAACGGCTACGGGCTGGAATTCCTCATGCTGCCCGGCAGGGAAACGCCCTTCTGTATCGGCAAGGACGGCCTGAATCCGGGCGTTTGCGCCTACGCTACCTATTATCCGCAAAATCATATCACATTGGTCCTGCTTGCAAACCAGGACTGCAACGTCTGGGAGATGACCCGCAGGGTTCAGCGGGAAATGTTCCGTCAAAATTGGCTTGATTCCCGGCTCTGACCGGAAAAATAGAAAAGAGGTAATATTATGAATTACTTAATCGGCATCGACCTTGGCACATCCGCCACCAAAACCGTCCTCTTTGACCAGGAATGCAATGTAGTTGCTTCCGCCACGGTGGAGTACCCCATGTACCAGCCGGAAAACGGCTGGGCGGAGCAGGACCCCGCCGACTGGAAAAACGCAGGCCTGGCCACCATCAAGGAAGTCTTAGAAAAATCCGGCGTTTCCGGTGAGGACGTCAAGGGCATCGGCCTTTCCGGCCAGATGCACGGCCTGGTTATGCTGGACGAAAACAATGAGGTGATCCGCCCCTCCATCATCTGGTGCGACCAGCGCACCGGCGCCGAGTGCGAGGAAATCACCCGGAAGGTGGGGAAGGAGCGGTTAATCGAAATCACCGCAAACCCGGCGCTCACCGGCTTTACCGCCTCCAAAATCCTGTGGGTCCGCAACCATGAGCCGGAAAATTACGCCCGCTGCCGCCACATCCTCCTGCCCAAGGACTACCTGCGCTTTGTGCTGACCGGCGTTTACGCCACCGAGGTTTCCGACGCCAGCGGCATGCAGCTTTTGGACGTGCCCAACCGCTGCTGGTCCGACGAAGTGCTGGAAAAGCTGGACATTGACAAATCCCTGCTGGCAAAGGTTTACGAATCCCCGGAGGTCACCGGAACTATCCTGCCGGAAATCGCCCAAATGACCGGCCTGTCCACCAGCACCGTGGTTGTAGGCGGCGCAGGCGACAATGCCGCCGCCGCAGTGGGCACCGGCGTTGTGGAGGACGGCAAGGCCTTCGCCACCATCGGCACCAGCGGCGTGGTGTTCGCCCATTCCGACCAAATCGCCATTGACCCCAAAGGCCGGGTCCACACCTTCTGCTGCGCCGTCCCCGGATGCTGGCACGTCATGGGCGTGACCCAGGCCGCCGGGCTTTCCCTCAAATGGTTCCGGGACAATTTCTGCCACAACTACATGGAAAAGGCGGAAAAAGAGGGGGTTGACCCCTATTACCTCATGGACAAGGACGCGGAGGCTGTCCCTGCCGGAAGCCGCCGGCTCTTCTATCTGCCCTATCTGATGGGCGAGCGCACCCCCCACCTGAACCCTGACTGCCGGGGCGTGTTCTTCGGCTTAAACGCCATCCACGGCCAGCCGGAAATGATCCGCGCCGTTATGGAAGGCGTGTCCTACTCCCTCACCGACTGCTACGATATCCTCTGCGGCATGGGTGTGAAACCGGAAGAAATGATGGCCTGCGGAGGCGGCGGCACCAGCGCCCTTTGGCGGCAGATGCTGGCCGATATGTTCGGATGCACCGTCAAAACCGTGGCTTCCAAAGAAGGCCCGGCTTTGGGCGTGGCTATCCTGGCCGGCGTTGGCGCAGGGCTTTACCCCAGCGTCCAGGAAGCCTGCCGGAAATTTGTAAAAACCGCCAAATCCTGCGACCCCATCCCCGAAAACGAAGAATTTTACAAAAAGGCCCATCCCCTTTACCAGAAGCTCTACGCCGATTTGGAAAAGGACTACCAGGAACTGGCAAAACTGTAAGCGGCAGGAGGAAGGGTTATGGTTACCTGGGAACAGCTGGAAGGGGCCTGCCGAAGCTGTCAGAAGTGCCCCCTCTGGCAGACCCGCACCAACGTGGTGACGGGAGTGGGGAACCGGGAGGCGGAGGTCCTCTTTGTGGGGGAAGGCCCCGGGGAGCAGGAGGACCTGCGGGGGGACCCCTTTGTGGGGCCTGCGGGCCAGCTTTTGGATAAAATGCTGGCGGCCATCGGCCTGGACCGGAAACAGGTGTATATTGCCAATGTGGTGAAATGCCGCCCGCCCCATAACCGGGACCCTCTGCCGGAGGAGCAGGCGGCCTGCATCCACTATCTAAGGGCGCAAACACGGCTCATCCGCCCAAAAATCATTGTCTGCCTGGGGCGGATTGCCGCCCAGGCCATTATTCGGCCGGATTTCAAGATCACAAGGGAACGGGGAATCTGGGAGGAGCGGAAGGGCTTCTGGCTCATGGCTACCTACCATCCTTCCGCCCTTCTGCGGGACCCGTCCAAAAAGCGGGACGCCTGGGAGGATTTGAAAAGCCTGCGCCGGAAAATGGAGGAATTGGAATGCATTTGAAAAAAGCCGCGGCCGGGCTGGCCGTATTTTCCGCCGGGATTGCAGCCGCAGGGATTTGGTACGGAAACCGGACGGTGGGGCTGGAGCCCTGTTCTGTGGTCAGTTCCCGTCTGCCGGAAGAGTTTTCCGGCTTTACCATCGCCCAGGTATCCGACCTGCACAACGCGGAATTTGGTCAGGGAAACGCCCGGCTCCTTCGGCAGCTGCGCCGTTCCCGGCCGGACGTTATCGCCATTACCGGGGACCTGATCGATTCCCGGCGCACCAATCTGAAAACTGCCTTGGAGTTTGCCGGGGAGGCGGTGAAAATCGCCCCGGTTTTGTATGTCCCCGGCAACCATGAATCCAGGATTCCCGGCTATGAGAGGCTGAAAACCGGGCTGGAGCAGCTGGGGGTCCGGGTACTCCACAACAAGCAGCTGATTTGGAAAAAGGGGGGCGCCTCCATCCGTTTTGCAGGCATGGCCGATCCGGATTTCAAAAGGAACCGGGGAGATGCCCGTTCCCGGGAGGATATTGCCGCCGGGCAGCTGTGCGCCTTTCCCAAAGACCCGCGGTTTACCGTTTTATTATCCCACCGGCCGGAACTGTTTCCGGTTTACGCCGCCTTTGGGGCGGACCTGACCCTTTCCGGACACGCCCACGGCGGCCAGTTCCGGCTGCCGGGCATCGGCGGGCTTTTCGCGCCGGGGCAGGGGATTCTGCCGGAATATACCAGCGGCCTTTACCGGATCGGTCCCGCCCGGATGGCGGTGAGCCGGGGATTGGGCCGCAGCGAATTCCCTTTTCGGCTGGGGAACCGGCCGGAAATCAAGGTAATTACCCTGCGTAAATACGATAACTTATTTTCCGTTTAGGACTGCGAAAACCCCCGGCTTTTGCCGGGGGCTATTTTTGTATTCGGATCTTATTCCTGTAACGTTTCCGGATTGAGGACCGATACCGCATCCCCTTGACGGAGGATTTCTCCGTCAATTTGTTGGACGAAAAAAGCTCCCGTCCCGATCCGGGAAATTGGAAGCCTTTCTGCCGGAATCGGCCAAGGGAAACCGTCGGTGTTTTGATTCCCCGCCAGAATCGGGATTCGGAGGTTTTTTGGGCGGAAAACCCGGCGTTTTGATGCGGGGGTACCATTCTTCCCTGACGGGAATAGGATACAGCAAGCTCCTCCCCGGCAATGCGGGAATGAGCACGCGAGATCAAAGGAGGTATTTTATGAATATCTATCGCAGAGGGTGCTGCGGCAATATGTCCGGCTGCTGCAGCCAGCCGGTTTGCTGCCCCAGCACGATCATTGGGCCTACCGGTCCCACCGGTCCCCAAGGCCCCGCAGGTCCTCAAGGCCCTGTCGGCCCCCAAGGACCCCAGGGAGCGCAAGGCCCCGCCGGTCCTGCCGGCGCTACCGGTCCCACTGGGGCAACCGGCGCAACAGGTGCGACCGGCGCTACCGGCGCGCCCGGCCCCGGCCTTACAGACGCTACGGCATTTGTGGCGGGCACCCCGTATTCTGCTGGTGACTTGGTATATTTTAACGGCAGCCTGTACCGGGTTGCTGTCAACAACCCCACCGGCACTCCCGGCACTTCCGCTGACTTTACCCTGCTGACGGCCGCTGGCCCCACCGGAGCCACGGCGGCAGTCGTTTATGCGCAACATTGAACTGCAAAACTTCATTCCTCCAAGGGAGAAAATCAAAAAGCCGGCTTTATCGGCAATGCTTTCCGTTTAAAAGTTCGTAGCGCGCTAAACCCGGGATTTTTAGAGGGGCAAAGCCAGGAACCCATTGAGCGGCGGTTCGAAGGCGCCGGTTATTTCATCGCCCCCATAAAACAACTGCCAGAAGGGTTCCGATTCCAGCGGCAAATGTTTTGGGCCAATTGGGCTGCCAAAGGAACTTTTCCGCCAATTCTGTGATAAACGCAAAATTGTTCATAGAAATCATGAAAATAATGGATAAATAAAATGATTCGCTTGTGTTTCAATAAAATTGTACAGTTATATCAACTGTAACTCAAAATCGCTATGTCATCTAAAAGCGTGAAAGGTGCGGTTGCTGCAATGATAAAAGAATGGAAAAAAGCCGCGAGGATTACAGCGGTAACCCAAACCCCCTATATGGTGGAGGACAATGGGATTTTATATTCGGAAACGGTCCTCTCTGTCCAAAACCCGGGAGAGGAGTTTGAGGCTTGGGTAAAAACTCAGGAAACTGGTCAGACTCCCTGTTGGCAGGCAGTTGGGAAAATCCCTCACGGAGAGGGAGAAATCACGGTGGATGTGCCGGAGCTGCAAGGGGACGGGAATCTGGTCACTTTTCAGCTGTGCCAGACGCAGGGAGGCGAACCGGAGGCTTCCGTTTCCCTGCCCCAGAAAAAGGTCCGCCGATGGAAGGTGTATGTTTCCCACAGCTTTCACACAGACATTGGCTATACCGACTGCCAGGAATACCTGATCCGCCAAAAATGGCCGGAACATCTGGACGAGGCCCTCCAGTTTACAGAGGACACAAGCGGCTGGGAGGATGCCGACCAGTTCCGGCATCATATCGAATCTTCCTACCTCCTTTACGGCAGCGCCCTGCGGGTACGGGACGCCGGCTGGATGGAAACCCTGAAAGAGTATCTGAAGCAGGGCCGGCTTGCTTATTCCGCAAGCTATATGAACTCCTCCATGGAAGTGATGAGCAGCGAGGAACTGGTGCGGTACTATTACTATTCCGGCCGGCATTTGAAAGATATTCTGGGCGTGGATTCCAGCGGCCTGGCCATGATGGTGGACAACCCCAGCATTTCCTGGTCCGGGATTGACATCATGGCCAATGCAGGCGTCAAATACATGTACCTGGGGCCTAATTTCAACTGGAAAACCCCTCGGACTGTGACAGATACTTACCCGCGGCTTTTTTACATGAAGGGGCGGAACCCGGAAAATAAAGTGCTGATTTTAAGCGGGACCCTTTACAACCTGGACGAGATGCAGTTTGTGGACGACGGCCCCAAACCGGAACTGGTCCCTCTGGAAACTACCGTCCAGTGCACGGCCAACGCTTTGATGAATCGTTATCACACGGAAAATTATCCCTATGACGCGGTGGTGCAGATGGTGGATCAGTACTGGGACAACGGAAAGCTCTTCCCCCGGGTCATGGAACGGATCCGGGAAATGAACCGCCGGCGGGACGCCAAAGGACGGCCCTACCTTTACCCCAAATTCATTAACTCCAACATGAAGGATTTCTGCGCTTATATTGAGGAAAAATACGGCCCGTCCATTGCCAGTTACAGCGGCACTTTTGAAAACTGGTGGTGCTACGGCACCCCGTCGGACGCTTATTCCGCCGCCCTGGTCCGGGAGGCCCACGACCAGCTGCCTGCGGCGGAGGCCCTTTCTGCTGCGGCCCATTGCCTGGCGCCGGGACAGCGTTATCCTTACCAGAAAATTGCGGACGCCTACAACGATATGATGCTGTACGATGAGCATACCTTCGGCCCCGGGGATTCCTCCATGGGCGAACAGCACATCTGGAAACGGAACACCGCCATTGCCGCAAAACGGATGTCTGATGAACTGATGGACGAGGCAGGCAGCGCCTTAAGCCGCCTGATCCCAACCCAGCGCCTTACAGTGGCAGTCTACAATCCCTTAAGCTGGAACAGAAACGATGCTGCAAGGATTTCCCTTTCCGGCCTGCCGGCCCATTTTGACCTGGTGGACGCCGTAACCGGAAAACCGGTGTGCTATCAGAAAACAGAAGAAGGCTTTTTGGAATTCTGGGCGGAGGAGATCCCGGCATTTGGCTATAAGTGCTATGAAATCCGGGAACGGCAGGACGACCCCCAGTTCCCCTCCACCCTGGAAAAAACGGAAAATACCCTGGAAAACCGCTTTTACCGGGTTACGTTCGATGAACGGGGCGCGGTTTGCAGCGTTGTGGATAAGCAAAACGGCGGCATTGAGCTGGTGGACGCGGACGCGCCCTATAGCCTGAATGAATTTGTCTATATGACCAGCGACTCCCATGACTATCCTGTCCGTTCCGTGGGCCGGGTGGAGGAGGCGGAGCGCCGGACTTGCCGCGGCCCTGTCTGGGGGAAAATGGTTTCCAGCGGATTCTGCCAGGGAACCGCAGGGATCCGGCAGGAGGTCATCCTCTATGACGCAGTCCCCCGGATTGATTTTGTCAACACTGTTTATAAAAACGACGCCCTGGCCTGGAACAGCCAGAATGAGGAAGGGTTCTTCGTGTTCCCGCTGCATGTGCCGGACTTTACCCTGCGGCACGAAATGCCTTCCGGCGACGTGAAGCCTTATGTGGATCCCCGCCACGCCGACCCCAATCAGGAGCGCCCGGAAATTGAGCAGTTCTACACCTCCAGCACGGATTTCTATACCGTAAACCGCTGGATCGACGCTTCCAGCCAATCCGGAAATTACGGCGTGACCCTCTCTGCAATCAGCGCGCCTATTGTCCAGTACGGGGAACGGCGGACCCTTCTTTACGATGTGGACTATAACACGGAAAAGCCCTGGGTGTACAGCTATGCCGTCAACAATAAATGGGGCACCAATTTTATGCGGACCCAGCCGGGAGTCCTGACCTTCCGCTATTCCCTGCGTTCCCATACCGGCGGGGACTGGCGCGACGGGCGTGGGGATCATTTCGGATGGGAGCAGTCCGTCCCCCTGTTCGTTCAGATGCTCCCCGGCGGGCAGGCCGGAAAACTGCCTGAAAAGCAGGGACAGTGGCTCTCTATTGACGCGGACAACGTCGTCCTGACTGCCGCGAAAATCGCGGAGGCCAACGGGGAAGGGCTGATCCTCCGCTTTAACGAAACCTTGGGCAAAAAAACGAAGGCTTCTGTGGATCTTTCTCTGTTCCGGCCGGAATCCGCTATGGAAACAGACTTAATGGAAAACGACCGGAAGGCGGCTCTTTTGGAAAACGGCAAAGTAACATTCTCCATTGACGGCTATGGCTGGAAAACCATCCGCATCTGCTTTGGAGCAGAACCGCCCGTTGTCCGGGACGTGTCCGCCGTTACCGGCGGGGAGGGAACCCGGGTCTGCTGGGAGGATGCCGGCGAATCCGTGGGCTTTTACGAAGTATTCCGGGGCGGCCGGGAAGATTTCATTCCGGGGACAGGCAGTTATCTGGGCAGCACCTGCCGGACAGATTTCCTGGACACCCAGGTAAACAGTCAAACCCCGTCCCGCTGGTATTATAAAGTCCGCAGCGTACAAGGCGGACGGAAAGGGAAGACTTCAGCGGCAAAAGAGGCCAAATGCGGCCCGCAGCCGGAAACTTGTAAATTGGAAGCGCCCTCCGGGCTGCGGGCGGATGTGGCCTTTGGCAACCGGGTTTCCCTTTCCTGGAGCTACCCGTCGGACGCGCCGGACCTGCTGGGATTCCGGCTGTACCGGGATGGGAAGCAGCTTGCCGATTTGTCCCCCATCCACCGGAGTTACCTGGATTTGGACGTTGTCCCCGGCAGCCGTGAAACCTACTGGGTTCTGGCATATGGAAGAAACGGCGCTGTGTCTGCCGTAAGCAATTCCGTCACGGCAATCCCCGCAAAAGGCGGGAAAAAGCCGGGAAACCTGGCGCGGGAAGCGCGCCTTCTGGCGTCCTCCCAGCTGAGCCCCCGTTTCCCGGTATCCGCAGCAGCGGACGGATTAATCGGCGTGACGGGACAGTGGGTTTCCGCCGGGGAAAAGACGCCGTGGATTCGCTTGGAATGGGAAGAGTCCCGCGCCATTGACCGCATTGTCCTTTATGACCGGGACGCCGGGGAAGGGCAGATCCGAAAGGGCGTCCTGCGGTTCAGCGACGGAAGCGCCGTAGACATTGATGATTTTTCAGACGGGGCCTTTGGGAAAACCGTAACGTTCCCCGCCAAAACGGTCTGCTGGGTAGCATTCCAGGTAACGGAAAGCAAGGGCGTGAACATCGGCCTTGCGGAAATTGAGGTATATCAAAGCGCACAGATGAAATAACGCCTTTGGCAATTCATAAAACTCCTCCTTTGGGGGAGTTTTCAGAGTGTCGAAAAACCTCATTTGAAAGAAAACGTGCACAAAAGAGAAAAAGAAAAGTTTTGGTCCAGCTTTTTTAAAAGCTGGTGGTTTCCAAAGGCGAAGCCTTTGGCCGCTTTCCGCAGAAAG
>DVJP01000067.1 GCA_018716725.1 Candidatus Merdivicinus excrementipullorum
CTTGCTCTGATGCAGGGCGTTTTCCACGTCGGCGTAGGTGACTTTCTTGCAGTGGCAGATTTCGTAGTTTTCCTTCATTTCGCTCATTGCGCTCGCTCCTTCTTTCTCCGATAATGGACGATGGAATCCCGTTGGGGCAAATAGAGCCTGCGGGACCGCTTACCGTTATTATAGCATATCCCGCCCGCCTTGACAAGCCCCAATACCCCCAGAGAACTGTGGAACATCTTTCCTTACGTCACACAGACAAATCCTTTTCCCCCATAAAGTATTCCACGCTGACCCGGTATCCCGCCTTTCCGTACATTTTTACAATCTGCGTATAGGTGTAGCCCAGACAGGCGCGTTTTAATCCCAAATCCTTTAGATATTTCGTCCCCACCTTGACCATATTGGTGGCGACGCCCTGGTTCCGGTATGGGCGCGCGGTGGCTGTGGCTCCAACGCTCCCCATACTTTTCCCATGGTCGATGTACAGCAGAATCGCGCCCAGTACCTCCCCATTCTTTTCGGCAATGACAATAGGGCGCTGGGTATCCTTTTGGTAAAAATTTTTGTTCTGGTAAAACCGGAGGAATTTCGGCTCCGCGTCGGAGACACAGCGGACCACCTGTTCCAAGTCCTCTGGTACGGCCAGCCGGTAGGTCGCCCCGTTCCTGGTTTCCCCGAGAAAATGGTCCATACAGGGGAAATCCTCCAGCATCTGCTCCATGTCAAAACAGCCCATGTCCTCCCAGGAATGACGGTAGCCCCTTTTTTTGAAAAAATCATGCGCCCCTTCATTCATGGGAACCCCCGGCATAATATATTCCTTCCCTGTGCCCAGGGTCAGTTTGGAGACGCCTTTGGACGCCGCGTACTCCTCGGACTGGGCCAGCAGGCTGCTGCCGATGCCCTGGCGCTGAAAAGGTTCATCTACGCAAAGGAGATAAATGGTACTGCCGTTGATTACCGAAACGCCGGCCAGGGCTTCTCCTGCTCTGTGCAGGATAAAATGATTTTCCGGATCACTTAGTATTTCCTTGACAGTTTCCTCGCCCCGCTCAATATAGGGAAGGTTTCTTTTGAAAAGCCGGTAAATTTCATCAATCATGGAGTTCCCCTCCTAGTTTTTTGTTCCAGGAAAAATGCTGCTCAACTTTTTGGACAGTTTCCTCTACTGTGCTGCTGCCGTCCCGCTCCAGCCAAAAATACGGGCTGCTTTTGATTGCTGCTATTCTTTCCAAGTTGATGCTTTTTAAGGTTTCGCTGTACAAGTCTTTGGCTTTTGCGGGATTCGACGCGCTGTATACAAAATTTCGGAAGTCCTCATGGTCCGGGCGGTTACAGTAATCATCCGCCAAATTCCGGGGGTCCCTGAGCAAAAAGACAATTCTCCATGGTTCAGTGAGCCGGGACGCCTCTTCCATAGTCAGGTGGCAGTCGCATAATACCGTTCGGTTTTGCGAAAGCCGGATCAAATCCAGGATGACAAAATCCAGCTGTTCCCGGGTGCTGCCCAGCAGCCACTGCTTATATTCCCGGACGGTGCGGCCGAAAAATTCATCCGCGTCCCGGAACTGCCGGTTCATAAACGGCTGGAATTCCGGACTGGACAGCTGCCGGTGCTTCGGAAACTGGGCGTCCACATCATAAACCACAAAAGAATGCCTTTGGGCTAACTCCCTGGAAATGGTGGTTTTGCCGCCGCAGGGAGTCCCGGTGATAAAATACACGTTCTTTAAATACGCTTTGACGGCGTTATCCTGAAATGTCATTGCAGAAATCTCCTTTATGAAATCGTTTTTGGAATAATTTTCCGCATAAAACGATTCCAAACCGTTCTATGCGTTCAGAGATTTCTTAATTTTAAAAACTGCACCATTTTTATTCCTCCATGTGAACGCATTGTCAAAATATCTGATATTTTATAGGCGTAGCATCTTATTTTATTCATTATACGCTTCTTTCGCCGGGATTGTCAACAATGAAAGTTGTACAAAATATTACGAATTGTATATTGATCCTCTAATACACAAAAATAGCTCTTGACATACTATGCAAAACGAAGTATATTAAAGTTAATACAATGCGTTGCATAGTATGGGAAGGAGGAGCTTATGGACACACAGCGGAAAAAAGGGCTGCTGGATATCTGCGTTTTGGCGGTGCTCCGGGCGGGGCCGTCTTACGGGTATCTGCTGATCCGGGAAGTGTCCCAGTGCATGCCCATTTCGGAATCCACCTTATACCCGATTCTGAAGCGGTTGGAGGCATCCGGATGTCTGACCACTTACCAGCAGGAGCACAACGGCCGCACTCGGAAATATTACCGGCTGACCAAGGCCGGGGAAGAACGCATCCGGGTGTTTTTATCGGAATGGGATGAAATGCAGAGGATTTACCGGTTTGTAGAAGAACGAAGCCAGGAGGGATTGCAATGACAAAAGAAGCGTATCTGAAGGCGTTTTTGGGGGCGCTGGAGCCTCTTTCTGACGACGAACGCCGGCAATTGCGGGACTATTACGAGGAAATGCTCTGCGACGGTCTGGAGCAGGGGCTGACGGAGGAGGAATGCGTCGCCCAGTTTGGGGATCCGGTCGAAGCTGCGGCTCAGTTCCGGGAGGAATATTCCCAGGAATCCGGCGCAGCCCAGCAGACTGAAAGCGGCCTTGTGCCCATGAACCGGCCCGCAGGGGAATTCCACACCCTGAACCTGACGGCGGAGGACCTGCGCATTGAGGTGGAGCCACGGCGGGAAGCGGATTTCCGCATCGTCTTTACCCCGGATCCGGAGGTGGACCTTATCGAAAGCGAAGAACGGGACGGCGTTTGGTACTTCCGGCACAAGCTGAAAAAACGCCTTTTTCGGGGACTGTTCGGCTTTTTCAGGCGAGGGGATTCCGTTTTGACCGTCCAGGTGCCCGCCTCTTTTAACGGGACGCTGCTGATTCAGACCAGCAACGCCAAAATCCATTACAGTTCCATCCAGAACCTGCCCCGGATTTCCTTGATTTCCTCCAACGGCAGCGTAGAAGCGGAAAATGCCGGTGCGGAGGATTTTTACTGCAAAACCAGCAACGCTCATATCCGGCTTACAAAATTGCAGGCATTGTCCGGCGGAAAGCTGGAGGCCGTCACCAGCAACGGGAAAATCCAGGGGGACGGCCTGGGGTTTGGACAGGTTTTCTGCAAAACCTGCAACTCCGGCATCAGTTTCTCCCAGGTATCCTGCGAAAACCTGGAAGCCCAAACCAGCAACGGCAGGGTTGACGCCCGGGACTGCGCCGCGTCCCGTCTCATCTCCCTTATAAGCAGCAACGCTTCGGTTATTGGGGAGAATCTCCAAGCGGACGCCATTACCCTGACCAGCAGCAACGGCGGCATCAGCGTGCGGGATTTGTCAGGCAGCCACATTGCCCTTCGGACCAGCAACGCCTCCATTACCGGCACAGTTCGGGGCGATATGCGGGAATATGCCACCGAGGGCAAAACCAGCAACGGTTCCTGCAACGTCCCGAATCTCCGGTATCCGGACCAGCAGAAGGATTTTTCCGCCGTCACTTCCAACGGGAAAATTCACGTGGATTTCCAGCCGTAACGAAGGATCTCGCTAAATTTTTTAAACGCGAAATTATTCAAAAGAGGAAAATGGAAAGTTTTCGTCCACCTTTTTTAAAAGGTGGTGGAATTCCATTCCGAGAACAAAGTTCACGGCGGCAACGCCTTTGGTCGCCCATCGCAATGGGCGAAATCCAATCTCTTCGCGGCTCGGCCGCGAACAAAAAAAGAATAGCGAGCCCGCAGGCTCGCCGCGGATGCAGTCATCAAGCCAGCTTGATGACGCGCGCTCGGATTTTGCTTGCAAAATCTGAGTTTGGAATCTTCTAAGATTTTTCCACGGTGCATTTGCGTCAGCAAAGCGTAAGCCTTTATGTAAAGAGCAAGGGCGTACTCTTTTTGATATTCTAAGGCTCCCGGCCATAAAGCCGGGAGTTTTTCTTGACATTTTGGGGAAATCTGCTATACTAAAACCAATCTGCCGGACGGCAATGCAGAAGGCGGAAGATGGAAAAAGGGGATGGGCAGAGTGATAGCAGAAGAAAAGCGGGTGTGGCTCCCTTACCGTTCCACAGAACCGGAACAGCTTGCCCGGTATTTGGAACAGATGGCCGCCAAGGGGTGGTACCCGGAAAAAATCGGCGGCTATACCGCCAAATTCCGTCAGGGCAAGCCCCAGACGCTGCGGTACTGCCTGGATTTTCCTGACGGAAAGTACGATGAAAAGGAACTCCAGAAATATACGGCCCAATTTGCCGGTTCCGGATGGCGGTTCCGGCTGAGGGCTTCCGACGGCTGGCTTTTGTTCAGCGCAAAGGATCCGGATGCCAGGCCCCTTCAGGCGGACCCGGCTTTGGCTGCCCGGAATTTTCAGAAATTTTTCCGGAAAAGATTTCTGGGCAGCGCCCTTTCGGTTCTGCTTTGGCTTTTTTGGGCCTTTCTGGATCTGGGGGTCATGGGGAGCCGGACGGTCCGGTTCCTGGCTGGTTGGAACACCATGCTGGAATTTTACTGCGTCTTTCTTCTGCTCCTTATCCTGGTTTTCCTGGCTTGGAACGCCGCCGGAAATTTGCGGGGGTATTTTGCCGCCAAAAAAGCTATGAAAAACCAGGAGATTTTGCCGGAAATCTCAGAAAAAACCATCCGCTGGCGGCTTTGCCGGAGAAAAGCCCTCCTTTGGGCGGCAGAGGCAGCGCTAGGCGTCAGCCTGATTTACGACATCTGGGCAGGGAATTTCCGTCCCGCCTGGGAACAGTGGGCGGCCATGGGGATTGGCGCGGTTGTTGTAATCGGAGGATTTTTCCTGAAAAAGGAATGGCTGGACGGGCTGATACGGAAAATCGCGTGGGGCGCGGGGGCTGTCTTTCTCATTTTGGGCATGGCGCTTTCCTACCCCCTTTACCGGATGGAGCCGGTTCCTTTTACAGAAAATGACCCGGTCATTCAGGTGGAAGAACTGCTGCCCGGGGCGGAGCTTCATCAAAATGACTGTGAGTATGGACACACGCCCCTTTATGAACGCTGGGAGGTCCGCCAGTCCGGCGGCGTCCCGGTTTCTGAAAAGGAATCCCAAGGCGTTACGGTTTATTATACGGCCTACCGGGCCGCCAACGAGGCCATTGCCCGGCGGCTGTCTCAGGAGGAGCTGGAAACGGATTTGGCCTTGTTCCCGGATATGGAGCGCGTTTCCTTGGACTGGCCGGTGGAGGAAGCCTGTTTGCTTTCCGATTTCCGGATATACATTCGGGATGGGAACTGCGTGATCAGCATGTCCCTTTTGGGAACGACGCCGGAAGAATTAAAGCCCCTCCTTTTGGAAAAGCTGGATTTGATGCAGAGTTCAGAATAAAGGATTTATACAGAACAAAACGCCCCCGTAAAAACGAGGGCGTTCTTTCTATCTTTTTACAGAGCCAGATACAAAAACAGGAACAGGGCCGCAAGGCAGAGGACAACAACGGCGACGACCTTAATGGGGGTCCATGCAGTCCTGTTTTCCGCCGGTTTCGCCAGCAGTGCCGAGAAGCCCGTCTGCTTCAGGGCTTTCCGGAGGGCCAGGGTTAAGGGCACGGCAATGACCACGGCGGCCACGGCGTTGACAGAAGAGGTCAGC
>DVJP01000068.1 GCA_018716725.1 Candidatus Merdivicinus excrementipullorum
CTTTCTGCGGAAAGCGGCCAAAGGCTTCGCCTTTGGAAACCACCAGCTTTTAAAAAAGCTGGACCAAAACTTTTCTTTTTCTCTTTTGTGCACGTTTTCTTTCAAATGAGGTTTTTCGACACTCTGAAAACCCGCCTGCATTAAGCAGGCGGGTTTTGCTGTCCCTATACAGAGTTAAATGATTTCCAGATAGTCCTGATCCGGCAGGGTGGGGAAGGGGGCCGCCGGGATGGTTTGATACCAGTAGGCCACCGATGCGATATCGTCCTGCAAGGGGAGATACCGGCCGCCGTCCCGCCAGCCCAAAGCCTGAATGTTCACCTTCAGGTCCTTTTCAAAGCGGATGGGGTCGGTGATATGAAACCGGTACATGGAGAAACGCTGCTGACTCTGGTAATGTCCGTCGCCGCGGATAACCTGGGAAAGCCCGGTATACGGCGTTGTAAATTCCCGGTAATCAGGGCCGACGTCAAAATCATAGGAGCCGCAGAAGTAATCCTCAGTGCCTGTGCCGCAGATGGTGGGGTATTCGCTGTCGCCGTCTATGTAGAACTTGATTTCCCCTTCGCCCCACCAGCCGTTATTATTGACGCCCCAGGCAAGGTAAGTCCCGACATAATGCCCCTGCCCCTGAACGCCGTCCAGGATGGTGTAAACATCCTTATAGGGGAGCGGATTGACCCGGCGGAACTGTGCGTGGAAATACGCCGCGTCTTCCGGGATTTCCGTCAAAATGTAGTCAATCTGGTAGTAAATGGTCACAGGATCCAGCCCGCGGTTTTCAATGGTAATACGGCAGGATTTGCGGAATGGCATCTGCCAGTAGCTGTTAAAGGCGCTACCCGGGTTGACGCAGATGGGAAGGGCGGAAATCTGCGCGTACTGCCCCCAGCCGGAAGCGAAAAAGTCGCCCAGGGGGCATTCAACGGAAGGATTTTCCTGTCCGTCCCAGTAAATGCGGAGGATCTGGCTGCGCCATTTCCCCGTGGGGGTCAGCCAAATGTGCTGGATGCAGCCCGGCCCTTCGATTTCTCCCAGCACCAGGGTTTCCCCCGGCTTAATGGGAAGGTGGGGGTTTACTTTCCAGCCTTTTCCCAAATCCCGGGCGCAGTTCCCGGCTGTCCCTTGGGAAATCTCGCACATAGCCCCCATCCCCTTGCCGCCGGTGCGGTTTTCCGGAGAAATGGAACGGCTTTTTGCCGTGGAAAGACGGAAAAGCTGATCTAATCCAGAGGTAATGCCATTGAATCGGGATGTCATAACGACCCCTCCTTACAATCATATTGTTATCAGTATAAGCGATTTCCGATAATTTTTCAAGCATTTTCTTTCTAAAAATGTGTTTTTTATGGATAAAAAAGCAGAAAATTTACATTTTTTTATCTTGACAAAAATAGGCTGACCGGTGTATACTAAAAATAGTAATCATTTTATGACTATTTTGGAGGGGATTTTGTGCTGGGGCGGGACGACTGGTTTAGCCGCAGGCAAAGGCAGCTGTGCTTAGACTTTCTGATGAATGTGTTCCAGCATATTGTCACGCCGTTTATGGAGTGCTTCCGGGGAAAGCTGACCGGACAGCAGGTCTGGACATTGTGCATGGCGGACCTGAGCGGCCCGGTTTCGGTTCAGGAACTGGCGGAATCCCTTCACATCCCCAAACAGCAGGCCAGCCGCCTGACGGACCTTTTGGCAGAGGAGGGATACCTGTTCCGCCGGATAGACCAAAGCGACCGGCGCAGGCTCCTGATTGCTGTCACACCGAAAGGGGAGGAGCTTCTGGACAGCGGCTGGAAACAGTTTGAGAAACAGCTTTTTCAAAGAGACGGGGCGGCGGCAAGCCGGGAATGGCTGAGGCGCGCCATGGCCCTGTCCGGCGGTGAATGGCTGGAGATAAAAGGCGGCGGCAGCCTGGCAACAGACGGCGCCGGAACAACAGGCAACTATGGAAAGGCAGGAATGGATATGGCAAAGAAAAACGACTTTTTTGAAATTACCCCGGAAATTCTTCGTTTAAGCGAGGCCTGTGTGGCTCACGACGCAATCGATCCAAGCCTATATGTGAAATATGATGTAAAGCGCGGCCTTCGAGATTTAAACGGCAAGGGCGTAGTGGCCGGCCTGACGGAAATTTCAGACATTATTTCCAGCAAGGAAGTAAACGGCGAAACGGTTTCCTGTGAAGGGGAACTGTACTACCGGGGAATCGACATTAAAGAATTGACCCGGGGCTTTATTCGGGAAAAGCGGTTTGGCTTTGAGGAAACCGTTTACCTGCTGCTGTTCGGTACCCTGCCGAACCAAGCGGAAAGCGAGGAATTTAAAAAGCTCCTGTCCAAATACCGCACCCTTCCCACCAATTTTGTCCGGGACGTGGTGATGAAAGCGCCTACCTCCGACATGATGAACACCTTGGCCCGCAGCGTCCTGACTTTGTACGCGTACGATGAAAAGGCAACGGATACCTCCATCCCCAACACCCTGCGGCAGTGCCTGGAAATGATCGCACTGTTCCCGCAGCTGGCGGTGTACGGTTATCAGGCCTATGCTCATGACGTGGACCCGGAGAACAACAGCTTCTTTATCCACGCCCCCCGGCCGGAGCTTTCTACGGCGGAAAATATTCTGCATATGCTGCGGATTGACAACAGCTATACGGAACTGGAAGCCCGGATTTTGGACCTGGCTTTGGTGCTCCATGCGGAACACGGCGGCGGCAACAACTCCTCCTTCACCACCCATGTTGTGGCCTCTTCCGGCACCGACGCCTATTCCGTCATCGCCGCTGCGTTAGGTTCCCTGAAAGGGCCTCGCCACGGCGGCGCAAATATCAAGGTTATGCGGATGTTTGAGGATATGAAAGCCAATGTCAAGGATTGGGAGGACGAGGAGGAAATCCGCGCCTACCTGCTGGGCTTGCTGCATAAAGAGAAATTTGACCATTCCGGCCTGATTTACGGCATGGGCCACGCAGTTTACTCCCTGTCAGACCCCCGGGCGGACATCTTCCGCAGTTTTGTCAAATCCTTGTCTGAAGAAAAGGGCCTCTACAAAGAGTACCAGCTTTACTCCCTGGTGGAACGCCTGGCGCCCAAGGTGATTTCGGAGGAACGGAAGATTTACAAAGGCGTCAGCGCAAATATTGACTTTTACAGCGGATTTGTGTATCATATGCTGGGCCTGCCGGCGGAACTGTTCACCCCGGTATTTGCCATGGCCCGCATCGCCGGATGGAGCGCCCATTTAATGGAAGAAATTGTACACGGCGGCAAAATTATCCGCCCGGCTTACCGCAGCATCGGCGAGCGTCAGGCTTATGTCCCCTTAGCGGAACGTCCGTAACAGCCTATTAAATCAGCTAGCCCCCGGATTTTTCATCCGGGGGCTTTTCGTTGCTTTACGCCTGTCCGGCGCTGCCGAACACCTTCATTTTTTTCATGGTAGCCTGTTTGACAGCATTGCTGATTTCCGGCATCAAATCCGTAAGGCCCTTGCCTTCCGCCCAGCAGTCATGGGCCGCGTTGGCCGCGGCGCAGTTGATATCCGTGAAGATATTGACTTTCGCAATCCCTTTCTGGATGGTCATGCGGAAGTCCTCGTCGGAAAGGCCGGAGCCGCCATGGAGCACTAAAGGCGCGCCCACCATGCCGGCGATGGTTTCCAGGCGGTCAAAATCCAAACGGGGTTTGGATTTGTAAGCGCCGTGTGCAGTCCCAATGGCCACCGCCAAAGCGTCTGCGCCGGTAGCTTCCCAAAACCGCTTGGCCTCTTCCGGTTCCGTGTAAATGGAATCATCGGCAGCGGCGGATTCTGCGGAGGTCTCGTTTGCCCCGACATGCCCCAGTTCCGCTTCCACGGAAACGCCCCTGGCGTGGGCTTCCTTGACCAGTTCCGCCACCGCTTTGCAGTTTCCGTCAAAATCCAGGGTGGAGCAGTCGTACATCACCGAGCTGAACCCTAAATCCATGGCTTCATGAATCCGTTTTTCCGTCAGCCCGTGGTCATAATGGAGCGCCACGGGGACGCTGGCCTTTTTGGCCATGGGGACCAGGAAATAAGCCAGCTCTTCCAGTTCCGCGTAAGGCAGGAGGATTTCTGCGGTGCCGATGATGACAGGGGAGCGCAGCTCTTCTGCGGCAGCCAAAACGCCTTTGGCCATTTCCAGATTCACCGTGTTGAATAAGCCCACCGCATAACGACCTTTCTGGGCGGCAGGGAGGATTTCATTTAATGTAACAAGCATGGGGCTACTCCTTTCAAAAATCAGCCTTCAATTTCAGGGATCCGGCGGATGCGGGGGTCGGTGAAAATGTCGTACTCATCATAGCTGGGGGTGCTGAACTCGGAAACCACAGCGCCTTCCGCCCCCGCCTGGAACCAGTGGCGGGTGTTGGGCAGCATGGTGTACTGCTCGCCGGGATGAAGGACAATTTCATGCCACACAGTGTAATGTTCCTCGCTCCCCTTGGGAGGCTTGCAGGCCGGATTGACGGCAGGCTCGCCTTCGATGTACAGATAACAGGTCCCGTAACGGCAGCGGAAGGTTTCCTCTTTGCCGGGATATTGCAGTTCCGGGATGGGGGCGTGGCGGTGCTCCGGACAGGTCTGGCCGGGGGTCAAAACCATCTCTTTGGCGCAGCAGCGCTGGGTATTGACGTAAACAATCAGCTGAAGGCCGGTCTGTTTCAGGTCGTTCAGGCCAAAATCCGCCACTTCCAGCCGCTCTTTTTCTTCCGGCGTCAAAATGATATGGGCTTTTTCAAACATTTCCTCCGCCTTGCGGCAGGCTTCCTCATAAACGCTTTTTTTCATAGGAACCATCCTTTCTGTTACTCCAGGGGAGTGTTTTTCATAAATTCCAGGACTTTTTCCATGGAGGGGATACCTGTGGACGCCCCCACGGCCTGGATGCAGTGGGTTCCGACTGCGTTGGCGAAACGGCCGCAGGCTTCAAAGTCCCAGCCCTGGGCCAACCCGCAGAGAAATCCCGCGCAGAAGGAATCCCCGGCTCCGGTGGTGTCCACAGGCTTGATGCTCCGGTAGGTGGGCAGGCTGAACCGGGTATCCCGGGAAGGTGCAAAATAAGCGCCGTCTTTGCCGGTTTTGATGATAACCTGCTTTACACCCAGGTCAAAAAATGTATCGGCGATTTTTGCAAGCTCTGTTTCCCCGCTGAGTTTTACCGCCTCGTCGTAGCTTGGCATAAACAGGTCCAGGCCGGGCAGCGCATCTCGGATTTTGGGCATCCAGCAATCTTCAAAATCCCAGGCGGTGTCCATAGCCGTAAATTTTCCCATTTTCCGGGCTTTTTGGAGCAATTCCCCGCAGGGCGCGCCGTCAAAGGCCGTCAGGAGCAGGGCGCCGCCGATGAAAACAATATCGCATCCGTCCAGCATTTCTTCCGTAATTTCATGGGCCTTCAGCGCGGAGGTGGAGCCGGGGTTATAAAGAAAAGACCGTTCCCCCTGGGAATTGACGCAGACGATGGAGGTCGTGGTGCTGACGCTTGGGTCCCGCAAAATCCCGGATACGTCGACGCCGGCCTGCGCGCATTCCTGTTCAACGAAATCCCCGAAGCTGTCGCAGCCAACTTTGCAGACCAACCGGACAGGCGCTCCCAATTTTGCCAGGTCAATGGCGGGGTTTGACGCGCATCCGCCTACATGAACAGAGGTGTGGCCGGTTTTCTGCAAGGTTCCGGCAGGAGGCAGGGCGTCCACCGGCGAAACGATAACGTCTGTGGTGACGCTGCCAATGCAGCAGATTTTTTTCATAGGGTTCTCCTTTCTAAACCAGAATTTGTATTTTTGATTTATAAATAGTATACACCGAAAAAGCCGTTTTGTAAATACGCTGTACAAATATTTTTTTCTATGGTATAATCAAATCAGGCGGTTTATGGAATGGAGGGCGATTGATGAAACGAAAAGGATTGAACAGCGTGCAGACGAAAACGTTGAACCGGCTGTTAGTACTTCAGCTTTTATGCATGATGGGCGGCGGTTCCCGGACGGAACTAACCAAGAGGACGCGCTTAGCCAAAATGACGGTTTCCAATATCACGGCGGAATTGCTCCAAAACGGGGTGCTTTATGAAAAGGAACCCCTGGAAAGTGAAAACCAGGGGGCCGGACGGAAACAGATGCTGCTGAGTTTTTCGGAACATGCGCCGGCTGTAATCGGCGTCTGGCTTTCCCGTGATTCCTGCATGGGCATTGCGGCAGCTGTGGATTTAGAAGTTTTGCAGCAGCGGACCATCCCGCTGGAGGAGGGCGAAACTGCCGCAAGCCTGTTAAGCAAGCTGAAAGATCTATGCGCCTTTCTGCGGGACAGCGTATCCGGCAAAAGGGAAGTGGTGGGGGTTGGCATCGCCTCCATTGGACCTTTGGACATCCGGCAGGGCGTTTTGCTGAACCCGCCCAACTTTTACGGCATTCAGGATATTCCCATAGGGGAGGAGCTGGAAAAACGGTTGGGACTGCCGGTTTTCCTGGAAAATGACACCAATGCCGGCGCATTGGCGGAAAAATATTTCGGACAGTGTACGGACTGTACGGATTTTGTTTATGTGGGCCTGACAAACGGGCTGAGCATGGGGATCGTCCTGCGGGATTCCCTGCTTCACGGCCGGCACGGCTTTGCCGGGGAAGCGGGCCACACCACCATAGACCCCATGGGAGCGGTCTGCTACTGCGGAAGGCGGGGATGTCTGGAAACCGTATGCACCGCGCCCGCTTTGATGAAGGCTGCGAACGAGGAATTGGACTGCCGCTGTGCAGATTTTGAACAGCTCTGCGGATTGTGCGCTCGCAGCGGCCAGGCAGCGGATTGGATTTTAACAAAACTCGGCCCATTGACAGAGGCGTTGGCCAATGTTTCCAATATTTTGGATCCGGAAAAAATTATCATGGGACATGAAGGGGCGCTGCTGCCCCAAGGGATTCTGCAAGCGGTAGAAAAAGGAGTCAACGAGAAAATACTGGCCGGAAAACAGGCGTATATTTCGGTGGAGCGCAGCTCCTTCGGCGCCCTGGCGGCTGTGTATGGCGCGGCGGCCGTTGTTTTGAAAAAGGTATTTGACGGGCAGGCGGGATATTCTTTGTTTTTTGGAGAATAGCCTTGACAAGGAAGGAACGCCGTGCTAAGATTGAAGAAATAAGGAAGGAGAATGACAGATGTTAAAAAACATTCCCAGTATTCTGACGCCGGAACTATTAAAAGTATTGATGGAAATGGGACACAGTGATGAATTGGTCATCGCCGATGGTAATTTCCCCCGAAACGCCCACCCGGACCGGGTAATCCGCCTGGACGGCCACGGAATCCCGGAAATTCTGGACGCTATTTTAAAATTTATGCCCTTGGACAGCTATGTGGAGCATCCCACAATCCTGATGAAGGTAATGGACGGGGACCCCTATGTGCCGGAAATCTGGGACAAATACCGGGAAATCGCCGCCAAATACGAAGAAGATGGGGCCAGGGAACTTGCTATCGACCGTTTTGAGTTTTATGAACGGGCGAGAAAAGCTTATGCGGTCGTAACCACCGGCGAAACTGCGCTTTACGCCAATATTATCCTGAAAAAAGGCGTAGTGAAAGAGTAAAAGGAACCCCCTGTTCAGGCTCATGCGCCGGACAGGGGGTTTTTGAAAAGAAAAAACCCGAGGTTCCAAGGAATCCCGGGTTTCCACGAACAAATTAGTCGTTAACGAAAGGCAGCAAAGCGAGATGACGCGCGCGCTTTACAGCGACGGTCAGCTGACGCTGATGTTTCGCGCAGGTGCCGGTAACACGGCGAGGAATGATCTTCGCACGCTCAGAGAGCACCTTCCGGCTGTATTTGCCGATAGTTTTGTAGTCGATATTTTCAACTTTGTCTACGCAAAAAGCGCAAACTTTTCTGCGGGGTTTCCGGCCGCCGCGATTATTACGATCCATCATGATGGATTTCCTCCTTCTTGTGAGAATAACTCGAATTTGTTAGAACGGTAAGTCGCCGTCATCCGTATCCACTTCCTCAAAGCTGCCGAAATCGCCAACAGAGAGGTTTCCGCCCTTCTGGGGCTCCTCAAACTGAGGAGGTTCGGTGGGGAAGGGAATGCCGCTGCGGTCTGTCTGGCCGCCGCCGGCAGGTTTGGAATCGGCGAAATAAGCCTGATCGACAATTACTTCATAAGCCGTGCGTTTCGCACCGGTCTTATCCTCATAATTGCGGGACTGCAAACTGCCTTCCAAAGCAATCATCCGGCCTTTGGAAAAATAACGGCTGACAAAATCCGCAGTCTGTCTCCACGCCACACAGGGAATAAAATCAGCCTGGCGTTCAGTAGTGCCTTTCGCCTGATAATTCCGGTCAACTGCAATACGGAACGTAGCCACAGAAATTCCGCTGGTCGTTTGCCGAAGTTCCGGGTCAGCCACCAGCCGGCCCATTAAGATTACTCGGTTCAGCATAAATCCGCCCCCAATTATACTCTGGTAACAACCAGAGAGCGAAGGATGCCGTCAGTAATGTTCATTCTTCTTTCGAGCTCCATGGGGAAAGAAGGAACAGAGTTGAAGTTGAACAGGACGTAGTAGCCTTCGGTTTCGTCATCGATTTCGTAAGCCAACGTACGTTTGCCCCATTCGTCAACAGACTCCAGGGTAGCGTTCGCTTTGATGATCTCAGAGAACTTTTCAACCAAAGCCTTGATTGCGTCCTCACCCTGCTTGGTGCTAAGCACCATTACTGCCTCGTAGTTTTCCATTGCTTTTGCCATTAAAAGCACCTCCTTTTGGACAAATGGCCCCGGAACCTGGTCCGGAGCAAGGATGTATCACTGCATCAATGATAACAGAGTTATTTTACCATATTGCACCATGCTTGTCAAGGACAAAAACAGGACGAGCAATAGAAAAAGCGGGGCGGTGCAATGTTTATTTTGTAAAATAAAACGGATTTTTATGAAAGGCAATCTACTGATTTCTGCATATATAAGGTAAAGAGAAGGTGAGAAGGCAAAACTTCTTTATAAAAAAGCTAAAAAATTGCTTGACAAATACCGGTGTTCGTATTATAATAACTCAAGTAAGCGATTCGCCGCTGTGGTGGAATCGGCAGACACAAGGGACTTAAAATCCCTCGAAGTAACATTCGTACCGGTTCAAGTCCGGTCAGCGGCACCAATCCGAGTGTTCATAAGAATACTCGGATTTTTTCTTTGTCAATGTGTCGTTATGAACACCCGTACCAGAATCTTCCTCAAGGCTCTAATGGCCTTGAGGATTTTTCTTTTGCTGCGGACAAAAGTAAAAAAAAAGTGAATAATCTGAATAAATTGTAAACGCTTCCGCCAATATCCCATGTAAATGTGCTATAATAGCGAAAGTAGGAAATTCAGCCATCTGATGATAACAGGTGGAAAGGAATGAGGATAATATGCTGAAAAGTATGACGGGATATGGGCGCGGACAAGGGGCGGGGGCCGGATTTGACCTCCAAGTGGAGATTAAATCCGTCAACCACCGCTACTTCGAACTGATTTCCAAAATCCCAAAGCAGTTTTCTTTTTTAGAGGATCAGCTGAAAAGGCAGGTTCAGGCTGTTGTCAGCCGCGGGAAGGTGGAGGTGACGGTAACAGCTCAGATGGACGCTTCGCGGAATGTGGAAGTGTCTGTCAACCGCGAAGCTGCGGAAATTTACCTTTCTGCGCTGCGGGCGGCAGGGGAGGAACTGGGCTTAGAAAATGACCTAAAGCTCTCCAACCTTTTGCAGCTTCCGGAGATTTTTTCGGTGCGCAAGGTGGAAATGGACGAGGAAGAAGCCGCCCGGGCTGTGACAGAAGCGGCGGAGGCGGCCATAGCCGCCCACACAGAAATGCGGCTGGCGGAGGGCGGCAGGCTGGCCCAGGATGTTAAGACCAAGCTGGACCGCGTGGAAGAACTGGTGGCCCAGGTAGAGCGGCGGGTGCCGGAATTGCAGAAGGCCTATTACGACCGGCTTTATCAAAAGCTCACAGAGGTTTTGCAGGACCAGACGGTGGAAGAATCCCGGCTGGTGACGGAAGCGGCCGTTTTTGCGGATAAAGTGGCAGTGGATGAGGAAACTGTCCGGCTTCGCAGCCACTTGCACCAGTTCCGCACTTTCTTGGAAAGCGACGGGCCTGTGGGCAAAAAAATGGATTTCCTGGTGCAGGAAATGAACCGGGAGACCAATACCATCGGCTCTAAGGCCCAGGATGTGCAGATCGCCCGGATTGTGGTGGAACTGAAATCGGAAATCGAAAAGATCCGGGAACAGATCCAGAATATTGAATAGGAGGCGCTTTGTATGAAACTGATTAACATCGGATTCGGCAACATGGTTTCCGCCGGCAGGATTATTACCATCGTTAGCCCGGAATCGGCCCCCATCAAGCGGATTATCCAGGACGCCCGGGAAAGCGGTTCCCTGATTGACGCTACTTACGGCCGCCGCACCAGGGCGGTTATCGTCATGGACAGCGGCCATGTAATCCTGTCGGCTATCCAGCCGGAAACAGTGGCAAACCGTTTTGTTCAGAATGATGAAATCGAGGAGGACCCGGAAGAAGATGAGTAAAGGGGTATTGATGGTGTTTTCCGGACCGTCCGGCTGCGGCAAGGGGACGGTTTTGAAGGAGTTTTTTGCCCAGGGGGGGCAGGCGTTCCTGTCTGTTTCCGCCACCACCCGTTCCCCGCGGCCCGGCGAAGAGGACGGCGTCCATTACTATTTCCTGTCCAAGGAGGATTTTGAAAGCAAAATCGCCCAGGACGAAATACTGGAACACGCCTGCTACTGCGGGAATTATTACGGCACGCCCAGAGGGCCGGTTTACGAACGGCTGGAACGGGGCGAAAACGTGATTTTGGAAATTGAGGTCCAGGGGGCGCTGCAAATCCGGGAAAAATGCCCGGAGGCGGTGCTGGTGTTTATCCTGCCGCCCAGCCTCGGGGAGCTGAAACGCCGTCTGGTTGACCGAAACACGGAGGATATGGAAACCGTGGAACGGCGGCTGAACGCGGCGGCGGACGAGATCCGCATGGCGTATCAGTATGATTATGTGGTGGTCAACGACGCCCTGGACGATGCCGTCCAGGAGTTGAAAACTATATTTGCCGCAGAAAAGCTGAAAACAGCAAACCGTAAAAAATTGATTGATGAGGTGTTGGAATTATGATGCACAGACCTTCCGTACCGGAATTGTTAAAACCCGGCCAGAGCTACTACTCCTTGGTGGTGGCTGTCGCCAAACGCGCTCGCGAAATCGCCCAAAAGGCTGATGAAAGCGGAGAGATCCTGACGGAAAAGCCCGTTAAATTGGCTGTAGATGACTTTGTGAAAAACCGCTATAAAATGGTGGAAAGCAGCGAAATCGGCGTCATCCGTGACCGCCGCGTCACCTATATCCCCACCACCTCTTTGGAGGACGACGAGTAATCACGATGATCCATGGAAGGGGGCGGGGATTTGGAGCAAACCGCGCAGATTGCGGTGGAAGGGACAGCCTTCCATTTTGACCGCCTGTTCGACTACCGTGTCCCGCCGGAATTTGTGGGGAAAGTGACGCCCGGCGTTCGGGTCTTAGTGCCTTTTGGCCGGGGAAACCGGAAAATCCAGGGATTGGTTTTCCAGGTGTCGCCGGCAGCCCAGACAGATTTGAAGCCGGTTCTGGGCGTTCTGGATGAAGAACCGGTGATTGACAGGGAGGGTTTCCGCATCATTGAGTTTTTAGCGGAAACCACCTTTTGCAGCTATTACGACGCCATGAAATGCCTTCTTCCCGCCGGACTGGACGGCGTGCTTCAGGAGGAATTCCGCTTAAAGCGCGCTCCGGACGCAGAAGAGGAGAGCCGGCTTTCCAAGGAAGAACAGGAGGTTTTAGCCGCTGTTTCCGAGGCGGAATCCCAAAAGGAGGTAAACCGCTATTTTTCCGAAGGGGACACAGTTTCCCGGAAAAAAGCGGCCCGCCGCCTGACAGAAATGGGGATTTTTTGCTGTTCGAACCAGGTAAAAGCCAAAAGCCGGGCCAAAACGGTGCGGATGGTGGCTCTAGCGGAAGAAAGACCCCAAATCTCCTTGACAGCTAAGCAGAAGGAAGTGGTCCGGGTTTTGGAAGCCGCAGGGCCCCTGGGGGAAAAGGACGCCGCTTATCGGGCGGGCGTCCGGGAAGGGGTTTTGAAAACCCTGGCCCAAAAAGGCGTGGTGGAATATTTTGACCAGGAGGTCTACCGGACCCCCCGGGTCATGGACAGCGCAGGCTTTTCTTTGGAGGAGCTTCGCCTTTCCCCGGAACAGCAGGAGGTTTTTGAAGGAATCCGTACGTTGTACCGGCAGGAAGAAGCCAACGCCGCCCTGCTGTTTGGCGTTACCGGTTCCGGGAAAACCCAGGTTTTTGTCAAACTCATTGAAGAATGCCTGGCAGACGGAAAGGAAGCCCTGCTTCTGGTGCCGGAAATTTCCCTGACGCCCCAGCTTCTGGCAAAATTCCAGCGGCTTTTCGGGGAAAAAATCGCGGTTTTGCATTCCGGCCTGTCCATGGGGGAGCGTTTGGACGCCTACCGGCGGCTCAAAGAAGGCAAGGCTTCCATTGCCATTGGGACGAGAAGCGCGGTTTTTGCGCCTTTTCATCGCCTGGGACTGATTATCATGGACGAAGAAGGGGAACACTCTTATAAATCAGAGTCTACGCCCCGGTATCACGCCCGGGACATTGCGAAACTGCGCTGTGTCTATCACAAGGCAACCCTGCTGCTGGCTTCGGCGACCCCCAGTGTGGAGAGCTATTACGCCGCCCAAAAGGGCCGGTACCACTTCTTTTCACTGAAGGAACGCTACGGCCCGGCCCTTCTGCCGGACGTCCATATTGTGGATATGCGGGAGGAGGAGCAAAACGGCAACTATTCTCCCTTAAGCGACAGCCTGGCGGAACGGCTTCTGCAAAACTGGCAGAGGAAAGAGCAGTCCATCCTGCTGATTAACCGGCGGGGATTTGCGGCATTTGCCCTCTGTATGGACTGCGGGGAGCCGGTGCGCTGCCCCAATTGCAGCATTACCCTGACTTACCACAAGGCAAACGGCTATCTCATGTGTCATTACTGCGGCTTTACCGCCCCCGCCAGCACGTCCTGCCCGGAATGCGGCGGCCGGAACCTGAATATGGTGGGAACCGGGACCCAGAAGGTGGAGGATATCCTTGCAAGGTCCATCCCGGACGCCCGGATTCTCCGGATGGACGCGGACGCCGTCACTTCCCGGTATGCATATGAGGAAAAATTCTCCCAGTTTGAAGCAGGGGAGTACGACATCCTCATCGGCACCCAGATGGTGGCCAAAGGGCTGAATTTCCCCAATGTGACCCTGGTAGGCGTTTTAAACAGCGACCAGTCCCTTTACGCTAACGATTTTCGCTGCGGGGAAAAGACGTTTTCCCTGATAACCCAGGTGGTGGGACGCAGCGGCCGGGGCAATAAACCGGGGGAAGCTTATATCCAGACGGTTTCCCCGGAGAACAGCGTTATCCAGAATGCGGCCCGGCAGGACTATGAATCCTTTTACCGGGAGGAAATCCTTATGCGGAAAATGAGCCTCCACCCGCCTTTCTGCGATTTGGCCGTTGTGGGCTTTGCAGGCGTTTCTGAGGAGAATACCAAAAAAGCCGCCCAGAATTTCCACCGGATTCTGCAAAATGAAATGAAAAACCTTCCGGAAAAGCTGCCGCTGATCCTGCTGGGCGTGTCCCAGGCGGGGATCTACCGGGTAAACGGGCGGTTCCGCTACCGGATTGTGATGAAGTGTAAAAATAACAAAAAATTCCGCGCGTTTCTGCGGCGGGCTTTTATAGAAGCATCCAATCAAAAACTATTCAGCCGCGTATCCGTCTTTGTGGATATCAACGGCGAGATCCTATAAGGGGGAAGTTCCAATGGCATTGCGTAAAATTGTAACAGGACAGGACCCGGTTCTCCGGAAGACCTCCCGGTCCGTGGAAGTATATGACGGGAAGCTGGCAACCTTGCTGGAGGATATGGCGGAAACCATGTATAAAAACGAGGGAGTCGGCCTGGCGGCTGTCCAAGTGGGCGTTTTGAAACGGGTTGTCACCATCGACGTGGGCGAAGGGCTCATTGAACTGGTAAATCCTGTGATTGTTGAGGCAAAGGGGAGCCAGGAGGATTCCGAAGGCTGTCTTTCCTTCCCCAATGAATTCGGCATTGTGGAACGCCCCAATGAAGTGAAGGTCAAGGCTTTTGACCGCAATGGGAACCCCGTAGAGTACACCGGCGCCGGCCTGCTGGCTCGGGCTTTCTGCCATGAGCTGGACCATTTGGACGGGATTGTTTTTAAGGACAAGGTGAAAGAAATGCTGGAGCCGGAACCGCCGAAAAAACGGTTATTTGTGCGAGCGAAACGGAAATAAGGAGGGGGACGCATGAATATTGTGTTTATGGGGACGCCGGATTTTTCCGTTCCCTGCTTGCAGGCCCTGCTGGATGCGGGATATCCGGTAACCGGCGTATTTACCCAGCCGGATAAGCCCAAAGGCAGGGGTTACCAGCTGGCTCCTCCTCCTGTAAAGGAGTTTGCCTTAACGCAAAATCTCCCGGTTTTTCAGCCGAAAACCATGCGGGACGCCGAGACTTTGGAACAGCTGAAAGGCTGCAATCCGGATTTGATTGTGGTTGTGGCATATGGAAAGCTGCTGCCCAAAGAAGTTTTGGATCTTCCAAGACTCGGGTGCATTAACGTGCACGCTTCTTTGCTTCCCAAATACAGGGGGGCAGGCCCGGTGCAATGGTCCATTATCAACGGCGAGGAAGAAACCGGCGTCACCACCATGTATATGGCGGAGGCTCTGGACACCGGCGATATGCTGGAATCCGCTTCCCTCAAGATTGGAGAGAATGAAACGGCGGATGAACTCATGGAGCGCCTGTCTCACCTGGGGGCGGAGCTGCTGATTTCCACGGTAAAAAAAGCGGAAGAGGGCACGCTGAAGCCTGTTCCTCAGGATGAGGCCCTTTCCACTTATGTTTCCATGCTGGACAAGGAAATGGCTCGGCTGGATTTCAATAAACCTGCCAGGGAAGTGCACAATTTAATCCGCGGTTTGTCCTCCTGGCCCTGCGCTTATACCTTTTACCAGGGGAAACGCCTGAAAGTTTACCGCAGCAAGCTGTCCCCAATGTCCGGCCAGCCCGGCGAACTTTTGGACGCCAAACGATTTATTGTGGCCTGCCGGGACGGCGCGGTGGAATTTGAAACCGTCCAGTATGAGGGCGGGAAACGAATGCCCGGCGCGGACTTCCTGCGGGGCAAAAAGCCCGGAGATCATGAAATTTTAGGCTAAGGAAAGGGGAGAAGCTTTACAGTGCTTTGGGGTTTTGTGGATGTAACATATCTGGTATTCCTGCTGCCGGCGGCGCTGATCGCATTGTGGGCGCAGATGCGTTTGAAAAGCACCTATGCGAAATACGGGCAGATGTTTAACCGGGAAGGGCTGACCGGGGCTCAGGCCGCCCGGATGATCCTGGACCGGAACGGCTTGCAGCATATCCGGATTGAGCGCGTCTCCGGAAACCTGACGGATCATTATTCTCCAAAAGAAAATGTCATCCGCTTGTCGGACAGCACTTATGACGCCGCCACAATCGGCGCTGTAGGGGTTGCGGCCCATGAAACCGGCCACGCTATCCAGTACGATGTGGGGTATTTTCCCATCCGGCTGCGCAACGGCATTATCCCTCTTTGCCAGATCGGTTCCCAGTTGTCCTGGCCCCTTTTCCTGCTGGGCTTGATTTTCCAGCAGGGAATATTGCTGGACATCGGCATTGTGCTGTTCTGTCTGGCTACTTTGTTTCAAATTATCACCCTGCCGGTGGAATTTAACGCCAGCCGCCGGGCCATGGAAACCCTGGAGGGGGAATCCATGCTGGCCCAGGACGAATTGAAAGGAGCGCGGAAGGTTCTGACCGCAGCGGCCATGACCTATGTGGCGGCCTTGGTAACCGCTTTGGCCCACTTGCTGCGGATGCTGGTCCTCCGCAATAGGAACGACAACCGATGAAAGCGAGAGAACTTGCCTTTACAGCCCTGTTAAAAATGGACCGGGCGGGCAGCTATTCCAACCTGACCCTGGACGCGGTTTTGGAGGGGGAAGCCCCCTGGGAGGCCGACCGGCGCCTGGCTTCCCAGCTGTTTTACGGCGTACTGGAACGGAAACTGACGTTGGATTACGCCTTGTCCCGTTATCTAAAGCAGAAGCCGGAAAAGCTGGATCCGGAAGTGCGGATTGCCATGGAATTGGGCGCTTACCAGCTCCTGTACCTGTCCGGGATTCCACAATCGGCGGCAGTCAATGAAAGCGTCAATCTTGTCAAACGCTCCAAAAAAAGGAGCGCCGCCGGTTTTGTAAACGGCGTCCTGCGGAGCTTTCTGCGGGATGGATGCCGGATCATTTTGCCGGAAGGGGATTGGACGGCCCGTGCCAGCGTGGAAACCGGGATGCCCCCGGAAATCCTCCGGTTGTGGGAACGAGACTACTCCCGGGATATGGCTGTAAAGCTGGCGGAAAACTGCCTGGGGCGGCCGCCGCTGCATTTCCGCGTCAACCCTCTCCGGGCTTCTGTCCAGGAAGCGGCGGAGTCGCTCATGGCGGATGGGGCGGAAGCGATAGTTCACGAAACCATCCCCAACTGCCTGGAAGTGAGCCACACCGGCAGCGTTGCTGGGCTGAAGGCCTTCCAGCAAGGGCTTGCGGCGGTACAAGACAACGCCTCCCAACTCTGCGCCTTGGCAGTGGGGGCAAAGCCGGGGGAACGAGTCTTTGATTTATGCGCCGCCCCCGGATCCAAAAGCTTTGTCATGGCCCAGGAAATGAAAAACCAGGGGGAGATCCTGGCCTTTGATTTGTACGAATCCCGGGCGGGCTTGATCCGCCAGGGGGCGGAACGCCTGGGGCTGACCATTATCCAAGCCAAAAGCGGGGATGCCGCCCAATACGATTCTTCCATTGGCATGGCCGACCGGGTTTTGTGCGACGTGCCCTGTTCCGGATTGGGCATTATCCGGCGGAAGCCGGAAATCCGCTGGAAATCGGCGGAGGAAATTGCCGCTCTGCCGCCAATTCAGCGGGCAATTCTGGAGAATGCGGCCCGATATGTCAAGCCGGGCGGAATTTTGGTTTACTCCACCTGCTCCCTGCACCGGGCGGAAAATGAGGAAGTTATTCAGTGGTTCCTGGAGCGCCATCCGGAGATAGAACCGGCCCCCTTTGAAGGGACGGCCGCCAGGGTGTGCGGAAACGGGAACTGGCAGGCAACTTTAACGCCCATGGACGGGTTTGATGGCTTTTTCATTGCCCGGATGCGCCGCCGCTGATTTTTTAAAGAAAGGATTTGTTCCATGATTGATTTGAAATCCATGGTGCTGCCGGAAATGGAAGAATATTTCCGTTCCCTGAACCTGCCAAGGTTCCGCAGCAAACAGGTTTTTTCCTGGCTGCATGAAAAACGGGCGGCGTCCTTTGACGAAATGACGAACCTTCCCCTTTCTCTCCGGCAGCAGCTGGCGGAACAATGCGCCTTGACAACTCTGGTCATTGAGCGGAAGCTGGTTTCCCAGCTGGACGGGACTATAAAATACTTGTACCGTCTGCCGGACGGCAACCACATCGAAAGCGTTTTAATGCGGTATGAGCACGGAAATTCCCTGTGCATTTCCAGCCAGGTGGGGTGCAAAATGGGCTGCGCTTTCTGCGCGTCCACAAAGGCGGGGTTTGTCCGGAACCTGACCCCCTCGGAAATCTTAGAGCAGGTTTACATGGCGGGCCGGGATACCGGGGAAAAGGTCTCCAATATTGTCATGATGGGCATCGGGGAGCCCCTGGACAATTACGACAATGTCCTGCGCTTTTTGGAGCTGGTATCCGACCCCAACGGCTTAAATCTCAGCCACCGGCATATTTCCCTGTCAACCTGCGGGGTGGTGGATAAGATTTACGACCTGGCCCATCGGGATTTGCAGATCACCCTGTCCATTTCCCTTCACGCCACAACCGACAGCACCCGCAGCGAGATGATGCCAATTAACCGCCGGTGGGGGATCAAAGAGCTGCTGGACGCCTGCCGGTATTATACAGACAAAACCCACCGCCGGATTTCTTATGAATACGCTTTGATTGCCGGCGTCAACGACAGCCGGAAGCAGGCGGAGGAGCTGGCGGCCCTGCTAAAAGGGATGCTTTGCCACATAAACCTAATCCCGGTCAATTATGTCCGGGAGGCGGGCTATGAAAAAAGCGGAAAAGGGCAGATTTTTGCTTTTCAGAAAGTTTTAAACGATCGCGGGATGAATGCCACTGTCCGGCGGACGCTGGGGGCGGACATCAACGCGGCCTGCGGCCAGCTGCGGCGGGAAGCGGAGGAACCAGGGCGAGAATAGGACGGCTTACCGACTCCGATAAAGAAAAGAGGATAGCTGCATTGAAGATCGTTGGAAAGACAGATGTGGGGATGGTGCGGGACACCAACCAGGATGCATTTAAAATACTGGCGCTGGGGCAAGGGGCGGGCCTGGCTCTGGTCTGCGACGGTATGGGCGGCGCCCAGGGAGGCGATACCGCCAGCTATATCGCGAAAAAAGTCATTGCGGAAACAATCCAGGAAAAGTATTGCGATACAATGGGTTCGGAGGCCGCTAAAATTTTGGTGCGGGAATCTGTTTTGCAGGCAAACCACGCCATTTACGAGACAGCCCGGGATGACCCGGAACTGGCCGGCATGGGGACGACTGTGGTGCTGGCGCTGCTTTATCAAAACCACGCCTATGTGGCCCATGTTGGGGACAGCCGCCTTTACCGGTACCGGAACCATCAGCTTGTCCAGCTGACCCGGGATCATTCCTATATCCAGGAAATGGTGGACCGGGGGGAATTAAGCCCGGACCAGGCCCGGGTCCATCCTGACCGGAATTTTATTACCCGGGCAGTGGGCGTCCAATGGGATGTGGAGATTGACCTCCATGTTCTGGAGCTGGAACCCGGCGACCGGCTGCTCCTTTGTACGGACGGCCTTTCCAGCACCTGCACCGATGAACAGATTGGGGAGGTGCTGTCCCAAAACCCGTTAGAAGAATCCGCGGAAATCCTTGTACGGCTTGCAAACCAAGGCGGCGGCCACGACAATATCACGGTCGTCATCGTGGAAAGCTGAGAGTCCATGGAGGTACTAGTATGGAAAACTATATTGGAAAACGCCTGACCGGCCGTTATGAACTGGTAAAACTAATCGGCAGCGGGGGCATGGCAAATGTTTACGAGGCAAAAGACCTCCTGGAAAACAAAACCGTTGCGGTCAAGCTCCTCAAGGAAGAGTATCTGACCAACGAAGAATTTGTCCGCCGGTTCCGCAACGAGTCTAAGGTCATCGCCGTTTTGGACCATCCCAATGTGGTGAAGGTTTACGACGTGAATTTTACCGGCGCAGAACAGTACATTGTCATGGAGTTTATTGACGGCATTACCCTGCGCCAGTATATCAGCCATCAGGGACGCCTGCGCTGGAAGGATTCCGTTCATTTTGTCACCCAGATTTTAATGGCCCTGGAGCACGCCCACGAGCACGGGGTCATCCACCGGGACATCAAATCCCAGAATATTATGCTGCTGCGGGACGGCACCATCAAGGTGATGGATTTCGGCATCGCCCGTTTTGCCCGGGAAAATATCCGTTCCATGGATGACCGGGCCATCGGCTCCGTCCATTATATCAGCCCGGAACAGGCTTGCGGGGAAGAATCGGATGAAAAGAGCGATTTGTACTCGGTGGGTGTGATCTTATACGAAATGCTCACCGGGCGGGTCCCCTTTGACGGGGATACGCCGGAACAGGTGGCCATGAAGCATATCCACAACAAGCCGGTTCCCATCCACGAACTGGCGCCGGATGTCCCCACAGGGCTTTGCGAAATCGCGGAAAAAGCCATGCAGAAGGACAAAAACCTCCGGTACCGTTCCGCCGGGGAAATGCTGGAAGCCATCGAACGGTTTAAAATGAACCCCAACATCGTGTTTGAATACAAATACATGGTGGAGGAGCCTGCCGCCACCAAATATTCCCGTTCCGTCCGGGAGATTCAGGAGGAGGATTCCGAAGCCTTGGAGCCGGAGGAAGAAGCTGACGAGCAGATCGTTGTAAAGCGCAGCCCCACTATTTTAATTTTAGCCGGCATCGCGGCGGCCTGCGTCATTACAGCCGTCCTGGTTCTGCTGGGATTCTTTTACTATGGAAGCGAAGGCAGGGTAGAGGATGTTGTCATGCCGAACTTGGTGGGAATGGATTACGACCAGGCCCGCAGCATGGAGGAATGCAAAAATTTCTACTTTGTGGTCATTGAAAACGAACTGACGGAATACCCCAAAGGGCAGATTTATTACCAAAGTATTGACCCGGGCATCAAGGTCAAGGCCAACCGCCGGGTACAGGTCAAGGTCAGCGCCGGTATTGACGTGCTGGAAGTGCCGGATCTGACAGGCAAGTATGTAGGGGATGCGGAGGACGAGCTGTTCAGACTGGGGCTGGATTACACAGTCCGGACGGTGGAGGACGATTCCGTAGAAGCGGACCGCGTCATCAGCACCGACCCTCCTGCCGGACAGGAAGTGGAACAGAGCACCCAGGTCATTATTTATGTAAGCCGCGCCAAGGCCAGTTCTTCTATTAAAGTACCCAGGCTGGTGGGCTATGACATTGAAACCGCCCGGGAAAAGCTGGCGGCGCTGGATTTGGTTGTCAATGTGGAAGAAGTGGACAGCGACGAGAAACCTGGTACTGTCATTGAGCAGAGCCTGCCCCAAAACGAGTATGCGGAAAGCGGGTCCACCATTACGCTGAAGGTCAGCAATGGCTCCGGATACTCCACCAAGGCATCCCTGACCGTATCCTTCCCGGAAGGCGCGCCCAATCGGGAGTACACCATCCAGGTGATTGTAGGCGGGGAGGAAGTCCTCCGCAGCACTGTAAACCCGTCCTCCGGCACCTGGGTCGGCGAAATTGAAGGCCAGGGGACTATGACGGCCTCTGTTGTCCTGGACGGACAGCTTTACGCCTCCTTTGAGGTGAATTTTGAGGACAACATTGCTACCCTGACGGAAGGGTATCATACCGGCATTCTTAGCGAGCCGTCAGAACCTTCAGAGCCGTCGGAACCTTCGGGGCCTGCGGAGCCGTCCCAGCCGGAACAGCCTTCGGAACCTGATGAACAGCCCTCCGAACCGTCCCAGCCGGAGGAAAGCAGCGAACCTACGGGGCCGGTCAGCGGCGGGGATTCCCCAATGGACGCCCGGCCGGCAAACGAGTGGTGAGTAAATGGAGCAGGGAATGATTCAAAAAGCGCTCAGCGGCTTTTACTATATAAAAACGGAGGAGCACGGCCTGCTGGAATGCAAGGCCAAGGGCATCTTCCGTAAGGAAGGCCGGTCCCCTTTGGTAGGGGACCGGGTAGCGGTGGAAAACGGCGTGGTAGCGGAGATTTTTCCCAGGAAAAATGAGATCCTGCGGCCCCCGGTAGCCAATATTGATTTGGCGGTTATGGTGGTTTCCGCCACCCAGCCGGAACCTAATCTCCTCATTCTGGATAAGCTCATTGCCGTGTGCGAATGGAAAAAAATCGAGCCGGTTTTGGTTTTTACAAAATCGGACTTGGCGGATTGCCGGGAAATCCGGGAATTGTATGCCAAGGCGGGTTTTTCCGTCTTTACCAGTGTCCCCGGCCAGACGGACTATCAGGGGCTTTTGGAATGCATGAAAAACAAGCTCAGCGTGTTTATCGGGAATTCCGGCGTTGGGAAATCCACCCTGATGAACAGCCTGCTGCCGGGGCTGCATCTGGCTACCGCCCAAATCAGCGACAAACTGGGGCGTGGGCGGCACACCACCCGCCATGTGGAACTTTATGAGCTTCCCCAGGGGGGATTTGTGGCGGACACTCCCGGCTTTTCCTCTGTTGAAATGGACAAATACGGGAATATCCGCCCGGAGGAGCTGCCGGGCTGTTTCCGGGAGTTTTCAGAATACTTAGGGCAGTGCCGGTTCCAGGACTGTTCCCACCGGGTGGAAAAAGGCTGCGCTGTCCTGGAAGCCGTGCGGGACGGCCGGATCAGCAAAAGCCGTCACGAAAGCTACTGCCAAATGGCGGAGGATGCCGCAAAAATCAAGGAATGGGAGCGGAAGGAGGAACGCCGGAGATGAAATGCGTGATTTTTGGCGCCGCGCCGATTTCCGGCGGGCTGGAATATATCCGTTCGGCCATGCCGGAAGAAGACCGGGTAATCATCGCCGCTGACGGCGGCCTCCGGTATACCGCCGCTTTAGGGCTTACGCCGGATATTATTATTGGGGATATGGACTCTGTACGGCAGGAGGACGTGCCGGCCGGCGCGATTTTATATCCTTCCCGGAAAGACGACACCGACATGATGCTGGCGGTAAAAAAAGGCCTGGCGTTAGGGGCGGACGAATTTTTCCTCTTCGGCGGCTTAGGCGGCCGGCTGGACCATACATACGCCAATTTTCAAACGCTGGCGTACTTAAGCGAGCATAATGTCAGAGGCTGGCTTCTGGACGAAAATCATCGGGTCTGTATGCTGGAAAACGGGGAGCTTGCCCTTTCGCCGGAGTACCGCTACCTGTCAATTTTTGCTTACGGCGGCATTTGTACCGGCGTCACTATCACTGGGGCAGAATATCCGCTGGACGATGCCGTTTTGGAGCCTTCTTTCCCTCTGGGGGTCAGCAACTGCCATGCCCCCGGGAACCAGATGCGGGTTTCCGTAAAAGAAGGGACCTTGCTGATTATCCAAACCAAGCTTTCCTAGTAACACTTCCGAATCCTCCTGCGTATGATAGGGTGTAAACGATCAAACGCGCCGACAGGAGGATGGATTTATGAAGCCATGCAAATACGCCAAATTCTTCCCATCGGCCGCAGCGGTAATTGCCGGCGTCATCCTGCTCTTAGGCGTGGTGTTGTCCTTCCGGTGCCTTTTGGCCATAGCGGGCATCGGCCTCATCGCCTGGGGAATTCTGGGATGCCGGAACTGATTGGGAGGGTTTGGTATGAAAATTATTGTAATCAAAAGCCCCAAATATTTGTCTGGCCTGCTCCGGCTGATTTTTGGGATCAAAAAAGAAACAGAAATCTGACGATACATGAAAAGGATGGGAAAAATGAAACCGATTGGAATTATTGGCGCAATGGGATTGGAAGTAGAACAGCTGAAAAACCGGCTGGCAGACTGTGGGGAATCGGTCTATGCCGGCCGGCATTTTTACGCCGGAAAGCTGGGCGGCAGGGAAGTGGTGGTTGTCTGCTCCGGCATCGGAAAGGTCAACGCCGCCATTACCACCCAGCTGTTAATCGACCATTTTGACATTGAAAGCGTTATCAACACCGGAATCGCAGGCGGGGCCCACCCGGAAATCAAGGTGCGCGACGTGGTGATTTCGGATATTGTGGCGTACCATGACATGGACCCCCGGATTTTGGCCATCGGCTATCCCCATTTGCAGGAATTTACCGCGGATCCGGAACTGATCCGGAAAGCGGAGCAGGCCTGTGAAGGGAAGGTCCGCTGGATGACCGGCAAAGTTGCAACCGGCGACCAGTTTATTTCCGACAGCGCCGTAAAAGCGGACATCGTGGCCCGGACTTCCCCCTGCTGCGTAGAAATGGAAGGCGGCGCTATCGCCCACACTGCCGCGGCAAACGGCATTCCCTTTGTGGTAATCCGCTGCATTTCGGATAATGCCGACGACGACGCTGATATGGACTACGCCACCTTTGAAAAATTGGCGGCTGACGACGCGGCCTCCATTGTGGAATCCATGCTTGCCCAATAAATTGCAAAAGGAAACGTCCCGTGCAAACCAATGCGCGGGACGTTTTGCTATTCTTTTAAGAGGTATTGGGTGATGCCGGCCGCTTCCAAGACGGGGATTTGCTCCGCTGAGGAGATAACCGGAATCAGTTTTTCGCTTTCCAGCGAAACGGCGTTTAAAATTTCCGTTTCCTGTCCGGCGGCTAAAACCGGAGCCGCCAGTTCTGTTTCAATGGCGTCAGGCGAACCGCCGTAGTAGCTCTCGTTTTCCCCAAGGTAACATTCCCCGGCAAAAACCGGGACGACTTCCGCCCCGCCCTTTGCAGCTTCTGCCTGCATGGTGTCCAGGACATTCTGCAACGCTTCCGTTTGGGTCATAGAATCCTGATTGGGGCCGAATCCCATTTCAGCGGGATACCGGGTAATGGGGAATTGCATCCCATCAGCAAAAATCAGGGAGAACCCGGCTTCGGCAACTTCAGCCGTTAAATCTGCCAGATAATCGACTGCCGCGTCCATATAAGGGTTTAGCCAGGAACGGCCGCCGTTATCCGCCGCCTGATCCAGCCAGGTAATGCCTGCCTGGTCGTTGTACAGATAGGAGGTGCCGTAACTTGCATGGGAAGCAACATCATCCTGGAGGGTGTACAAGTACGCGGCCGGCGTAAATCCTGCGTTTTCAATAGCCGCCACAGTTTCCGCCAGTTGTTCCAGGGATACCGCGCTGGAGGTAATGGCGCCGCAGGAAGCGGCCAGGGGAACTTCAGAGGCATAGGATAGGTATCCGCTTTCATTTTTCAGCTGGATTGCCACAGTGCTATATTGCTCCTGGTCCAGACTATCCAAAAAGGTTTCCAGGGCATCCATGTCCGCCAGTGCATCCTGGGGCAGAAAAACGGCTTGAACTCCCTGGGATTCTGTTGTTTCGATCTGAGATGAAACAGATTCCGCGCTGGATTCCATGCTGCTTTCCGAAATGACGGCGGATACAGCCGGCAGGGAATCCTCCGTATCAGAACTTTCCGGGCGGTTTCGGAGGTTTTCAATGGATTTTGCGACACAGTACCCCAGAAAAATCAAAACAGCCAGGATGAGCAAAAACAACAGGGCTTTTAAAAACTTGCCGCGGCGCCGCCGACGGTTCATGTACCCTAAGCTGTAATGTTTGATTTTGCGTGATTTCGGCATTCTAGACCTCCCAAAACAACGTCAAATTGACAGCTCATGACCAACCAGACCATAAAACGCGAGAGAAAGCATCCCAATATAAATCAAAGTGATGGGAAACCCGCGGAAAGCGGCGGGAATCTTATCGCTGTTTAACCTTTCGTATCCCAAAGCCACCAGGTAAGAGGCCAGCACAAAGCCGCATCCGGTGCCCAGCCCAAAGGCAATGCGCCCCCAAAAGTCATAGCTTTGGCTTAACAGCAGCGCACCGAATACCGCGCCGTTGAAAGCGGAAAGATGAATCATGGGGATAATCTGCTCCCGGTACCGGAAGGGCAGGCGGGAACAGAGGAGCAAAACCAGGATGTACACAATCCCAACGGCCAAAACATAGAAAAAAGGGGTCCATTCATATCTGGCGGACCAGGACTTCATCATTTTGTCCACACCATATACCAGAATAGAGGACAGGGTGATAATCCCAGTCAGGATCCCGCCGAAAAGCCAGAGGTTGTTCTTTTTCCGGATGATAAACAAAGCGGCGCTGGTACCCATGGCCCGGGTCAAAATAATATTTTGGACAAATACCGCTACGACGGCAATGGACGCCATTTCGGCAATGGTATTTTGCAGAATCTGCCAGAAGCTATGCATCCGTTTTGTCCTCCTTCTTTATTTTATGCACAGGTTTGCCCAGCCAGAAACGGAATTTCTGCAAAGCGGCCGCCAGGAATCCCGCCAGCAGAAACCCGCAGAAGGGCAGTGTCAAAGAAGAAACCGCCCAGCTGAAATCCTCAATGGGACGGCCCAGAAGCATCCCTTTTCCCAAAACCTCCCGCACAGTTCCCATAACGGCCGCAACAGCGGCAAAACCAAGGGCGGCAGTTATCAGCTGCACCATCATAACCGGCAGCTTCTGCTGGTGGTACCGGGACTCGCTTTTCTGCACAATCAGGGAGTTGGTGGCCAGAAGGGGAAGATAAACCCCCAGCTGATACACAGTATCCGGCCATATGCCCCGCACCAAATATACGGTTGGAATAAAAAGCAAGGCGGCAATGGCGGCATTCAAAATCACCCGGATGGTATAAGGAAGCTTTTTGGGGATAAAGTAGGAGAACAAGATGGTGAAAATCGTAATCACTGCAAAGGCCGCGGATAGGGCCAAGGCATTGGCCAGAGTGGTACAGGTGACGACAATCGGGGCCAAAACCAAGCCCCGTTCCAAAATAGGATTCCCTAATAAGAACTGGTCATACAATTCCCAGCGGGAACGGTGTTTTTGATAAAAATTCCGCATTACGGACGCTCCTCCCCGCCGTTTACTTGGGCAAGGCGGTTATTTTCCCGCCAATTTTGCCTATACATAATTTCCAAAGCTTCCCAAGCCCTTTCCCTGCAAGGCGGAACCCGGTAAAAATCCGGCCGGCATAAGCGTCGCACCGGTGGTCGATGGTGTTCATAATGATAATGACAAAGGGGGTGACTACTTCAATGTTGCTCAGCTGCCGGAAAAGGACAATAAACCCGCCCAAAATAATGCCGTACATCCATTTGCCGGAGGAAGTCCGGATTTCTCCGTTGTCCAAAGAGGCGGCAAACAAAATGGCAAACAGCATCACGCCGGAGGTAAGCTCCATTAAAACAGAAACCATCCGGCTGCCGTTGATGCGGGGGAAAAACCAGGCCGCAGCCGCCACAATCGCCAGAGAAGCGACAGGGACCTGCCACATAATGGTTTTCCGGAAAATCAGGTAAAGGCCGCAGCACAGCAAAACGGCGATGCAGGTGGTGCCCATAGGCCCATAGAAATTGCCCAACAATGCGTCCAGCCATTGGAGATTGTTGGAACCGCCCAGCATCAACTGGTAAGCCGGGGAATTGTACAGGGGGACCTCCACCGACGCGGTAAGGGGAAGTTCCGTCAAAGCCGCCGGATACTTGGTAACAAGACCGTTCCAGCACAGAACCGCAAAGGCATAAGCGGTAATCCCGGGGTTAAACATGGTGTTATAACACCCGCCGAAAGGGTGCCGGACCACTACAACCGCGAAAACCGCTCCAAAAACTGCCAGCCAGTACGGGGCCGAAGCGGGGAGCATCAAAACAAAAGTCAGGCCTGCAATGGCTGCGGAAAAGTCGTATTTCTCCCACCGGCGCTTTCCCTGCATCAGAAGGCAGATATAATCGGCGGCAACCGCAGACAGAACCGAAACAGCGGCCAAAATTAGGACCCGAGGCCCGTAATAATACCAGGCCATTGCCAGCAGCGGAAGCAGAGTGATGGTGACATCAATCATCTGCCGCCGGTATTTCTCAAAAGACAGCACAATAACACACCTTTACCATTATGATTCCCGCAAAGCGCTGATTCCGTCCGCCGGGTTTTCCAGCCGGAACAGGAAGGAACCGGCAACCAGCATATCCGCCCCGGCGTCCCGGCAAAATCGCCCGGTTTCTATGTTGATCCCGCCGTCTACGCTGATCCGAAGATGGGGCGCGCGTTCCCGGATTGCCGTGATTTTGGGGAGACAGCTGTCCAGAAACTGCTGCCCGCCGAATCCCGGCTCTACGCTCATAACAAGCGCCATGTCCAAGCTGTCCAAGTACGGGAACAATTCTTCCGCCGGGGTGCCCGGCCGAATGGAAAGGCCGGCCTTTTTCCCAAGGCGGTGGATTTCGTCAATGGTTTTCCGGGGATCTGAATTGCTTTCCAGGTGAAAGGTGATCCAATCAGCTCCAGCCTTGGCAAATGGCTCCGCATAGGAAAATGGATCTGCAATCATCAGGTGTAGGTCAAAGGGGATGCCTGTTGTTTTCCGGATCGAAGAAACCACAGGGACGCCGAAGGAAATATTCGGCACAAACACCCCGTCCATAATGTCCAGATGAAGACAGTCGGCCCCGGCCTTTTCCATCCGGGCAATTTCACGATCCAAACAGGAAAAATCCGCAGCCAGCAATGAAGGAGAAATCCAGGTCTTGTTCAATAGAAAACCTCCGTAATTGAATTCAAATCGACGGATATTGTCGATATATCTACATTTTACCGGATTTTTCTCATTTCGTCAAGAAAGATTTTATAAAGAAAGCTGAGAAATCACTTGTTACTTTTGTTGATTTTTTTCGTTTTTTGTCAGTTTACAAGAGAGATTTTCCGTTAGTTGTGCAAATAAGACAAATTTCCCGCAAAAAATCTCTTACCTCTTTCGCGGACATACGTTTTATGGTACAATAAAGAAAAGCCGAAAATGAGGGATGTTAGGATGAAAAAAGCAGCCAGTTTCCTATTCAGTGCGTTATCCGTTTTGTTTCTGTGCAGTTCCTGCCTGTTTATGCAGGTGGGAGAGTCTACAAAATCCCCGGAAGCGGTGGATACGGCGGCTTCTGTTTCGGAAAATTCCCAGCCGCCGGAATCCTCAGAAACGCCGGAACCTTCAGAACCCCCTGTGCCGGAGCCGGTTACTGTCCGTTTAAAGGCGGTGGGGGATAACCTGATCCACAGTTCTATCTATGAACAGGCCAACAAGCGGGCCGGCGGGAACGGTTACGATTACAGCTACGCTTATGAAAACGTCCGGGACATGTTCGCGGATGCGGACATCGCTTCCATTAACCAGGAAAGCATTATCGCCCCGGCCTTTGGCCCTTCCACCTACCCGCTGTTTAACGCAACTCCCGAGTTGGGGGATTTGATGCTGGAACTGGGCTTTGACGTCTTTAATTTAGCTAATAATCACTGCCTGGATATGGGAGAAGCCGGTATTTTTTCCTCCTTAGACTATTGGGCGGAAAGACCGGGCGCTGTTACCACCGGAGTTTACCGGAATCAGGAGGATTATGACCAGATCCGCACCATTGCCGCCCAGGATGTGGTGTTCAGTTTTGTGGGAATCACTGAGCTGACCAATGGGTTAAGCCTGCCTTCCGGCTCAGAGGCCATTATTCTGCTGGGCAGCGAGGAGGACAAAATCCAGGAACGGATAAAGAAAGCCAAGGAAATCTCCGACGTCTGCGTTGTAAACATCCATTGGGGCAATGAGTACACCTACACTCCTACAGAACGCCAGCGGGAACTGGCTGCAAAAATGTCGGAATGGGGCGCGGATATTATCATCGGGCACCATCCCCATGTGATCCAGCCAATCGAATATATAGACCGGCCGGACGGCAGCCGGACATTGGTTGCCTATTCCCTGGGGAATTTCATTTCCGCCCAGGACCGTGGGGAACGGATGATCGGCGGGATGCTGGACGTGGATATTACCAAGGACTTTGAACAGGATGCGGTTTCCATTACCCGCTGTGAATTTGTGCCCATCATTACCCACTACGACCGGGGATTTGCCAACAACCGCCTGTACCCCTTTTCGGAATATACGGAGGAATTAGCCCAGTCTCACGGCGTCCGGGCGTACAGCCCGAATTTTTCCCGGGAATTTATCCTGGAAACCGTCCAAAATGTGATTGATGCGGAATTTTTGGAAAATTTATCTTGAACCTTTCCCGATTTTGCGATACAATAAAGATACATGACGAATGAAAGGGTGCGATGGTATGGAAAAGAGAAATTACAAGAATACCGGTTTGCAGGTGTCCCTGCTCGGCATGGGCTGTATGCGCCTGCCGAAAATTGATCCGGATAAAGACGACATTGATTACGAAAAGGCGCAGGAAATCATCGACTACGCCTATTCCCACGGGGTCAACTATTTTGATACCGCTTACGGCTACCACGGCGGCAAATCCGAGCTGTTTGTAGGGGAAGCAATGAAGAAATACCCCCGGGACAGCTTTTTCCTGGCCAGCAAAATGCCCATCTGGTGCGCGGAAAAGCCGGAAGATGTGGAGCGTATCTTTAACGAGCAGCTGAAGAAGTGTCAAACAGAGTATTTTGATTTCTATCTGTTCCATGCCCAGAACGCCGCCAACTTTGAAAAATGCCAGAAATTCGGCGTGTATGAATTTTTGAACAAAATGAAAGCGGAAGGGAAAATCCGGCACCTGGGCTTCTCCTTCCACGACAAGCCGGAGGTCCTGCGGCATATCTGCGATACATACCAGTGGGATTTCGCCCAGATCCAGCTGAACTACCTGGACTGGGAGATGCAGGACGCCAAACAGCAGTATGAGATTTTGACGGAACGGGGTATCCCGGTGGTTATTATGGAGCCTGTCCGGGGCGGCGTTCTGGCCAATCCCTGCGAAGCTTCCAACGAAGTGTTCAAAGCCGCCCGCCCGGACAAGAGCGTGGCTTCCTGGGCAATCCGCTATGCCGCCACCTTGCCCAACGTTCTGACGGTTTTAAGCGGCATGTCTAATATGGAGCAGGTTATGGATAACGTTTCTACCATGACCCCCTTTGAGCCTTTGACGGAAAAGGATTACCAGGTCATTGAGGAAGCGGTGGACCTTTATAAGAAAAAAGATACAGTCCCCTGCACAGGCTGCCGTTACTGCATGGACTGCCCCTTCGGCGTGGATATTCCCAAAATGTTCTCCATCTATAACAAATATGCGGTTCAAAAGGACGAGGAGGACTACTGGGAGGAGTACCGCGCCCAGCCGGAATCCGAATGGGCGGATAAATGCCAGGCTTGCGGCGCCTGCATGGAGCAGTGCCCGCAGCACATCCAGATTCCGGACAAGATGTCCATGATCCGGAATCTCATCGCAGAATTCGATCAAAAATTCTCCAAATAAAGGGGACAGTGTTATGAAATACCAATTTGCAGACCGTATCAACAATTTGAAACCCTCCGCGATCCGGGAAATTTTAAAAAATTCCGATCCCAACGTGATTTCCCTGGCAGCCGGCAACCCGGCGGTGGAATCCTTCCCAGTGGCGGAAATGCAGGAGATTGCCAACCGCATTTTCAATGAGGAAGCGGGGGTCGCTTTCCAGTACGGCATTACGGAAGGGTATCCCAAGCTGCGGGAACTGCTCCGGAAGCGCCTTTCGGAAAAATTCCACATGGGCACTGACAACGACGAACTGCTGGTGGTTTCCGGTGGCCAGCAGGCCATTGACTTGGCCACTAAGGTTTTGTGCAACGAGGGGGATGTTGTGGTCAGCGAAAACCCGTCCTTTATCGGCGCGCTGAACACCTTCCGTTCCTACGCCGTTGTTTTAAAGGGCGTTGACGTTTTGGACGACGGCATGGATCTGGAAAAACTGGAAGAGACCTTCAAAAACAACAGTAAAGTAAAAATGCTTTACATCATCCCATCCTTCCAAAATCCCCTGGGAACCTGCACTTCCCTGGAAAAACGTAAGGCGATTTATGACCTCTGCGTCAAATACGGCGTGATTATTCTGGAGGATAACCCTTACGGCGAGCTGCGGTTTGACGGGGAGGATATTCCCACCTTGAAATCCATGGATACGGAAGGCATCGTCATTTACTGCGGCAGCATGAGCAAGGTCATGAGCGCCGGAATCCGGGTGGGCTTTACGCTGGCCCCCAAGGAAATCGCCGCCAAAATGACCGTGGGCAAGCAGGGCAGCGACGTCCACACCAACCAGTTCTTCCAGATGCTCATTGCGGATTTCATGGAGCATTATGACTTTGACGGGCACATTGAAAAAATCCGCGCTCTTTATAAGCACAAAAGCGGCTTGATGCTGGATGCAATCCGGGAATATTTCCCCAAAGAAGTGAAATATACGACCCCCCAAGGCGGGCTGTTCCTTTGGTGTACTCTTCCGGAGGGGGCGGATATGCTGGAATTTGTCCAGTTTGCCAAAACAAAGGGCGTGGCGGTAGTGCCCGGCGTGGCGTTTAATGTGGAGGAAGGAACCCCCAGCCGCTGCTTCCGCCTGAATTATTCCACTCCGTCTGACGAAAAAGTTGTGGAAGGAACCCGGATCCTGGGCCTGGCCTTACAGGAATTTCTTGCAAAATAGACCGGATTTCCGGCGAAAAGTCTGCTCATGCCGGGCAGGCTTTTCCTTTTTCTGCGGATTTTGTCAAAAAATGTACGATTTCCCTTGGCGGATATTGAATTTCCAGGGAAATCATGGTACAATTATATTTTAGAATCTTATCTTTCATTTGGGGGGCCTGTATGCTGTTTTCAAAATGGATTTATCCCAGCTTCGATCCAAGGGATAGTGCGGCTTTGCAAAGAGAATACGGGATTTCCGCCATTGTGGCGGATATTCTGGCTGCCAGGGGGATTGGAAGCGCCGAAGCTGCGGAACTGTTTGGCGGCCAGGAAGAACTGGAGGACCCCTTTCTTTTGCCGGACATGGAAAAGGCTGTCAGCCGATTGGAACAGGCCATTAATCGCCAGGAAAAGATTACCATCTATGGGGATTATGACTGCGACGGCGTTACCGCTACCGTGATATTATATCTATATCTTCAATCTATGGGCGCTAAGGTGAATTGGTATATCCCGGAACGGGTGGAAGAAGGCTACGGCTTAAACTGCGGGGCCTTGGATGAGATCAGCGCGGAGGGGACTGTCCTGCTGGTAACGGTGGATAACGGGATATCCGCCATCAAAGAGGTGGATTATGCCCAATCCTTAGGGATGGACGTGATTGTGACGGATCATCACCAGGTGGGAGAAGAGCTTCCCCGGGCTGTTGCCGTGGTAAACCCTCACCGCAAGGACTATCAGGGCGGGTTCCGTCCCCTTTGCGGGGCGGGCGTCGCTTTTAAGCTGGCGGCAGCCATGGAAGGCGGCGATTACAGCCTGGTCATGGACAGCTTCGGCGCTTTGGCCGCCATTGCCACAGTGGGGGATATTGTGCCCTTAACCGGCGAAAACCGGTTTCTGGCAGAGCAGGGGCTGAAACTGGCGGAATACAGCGACCTTCCCGGCTTGCAGGCGTTAATGGAGGTGGCCGGCCTGAAGGGGAAGCCCCTGACCTCTCAAAAAGCTGCTTTCGGCTTGGTGCCCCGCATCAATGCCGCCGGGCGGATGGGCAGCGCAAGGCTTGCCATGCAGCTTCTGCTTTCCGAAATGCCGGAAGAGGCGGAATCCCTGGCTCAGGAGCTGAATCAGCATAACCTGGACCGGCAGCAGGAAGAACTGGAAATCTTAAGCCGGGTGGAGCAGACTTTGGAAGAACATCCGGAAATCCTGCTGGACCGGGTCATGGTGGTTCCGGCGGAGGGGCTGAATCACGGCGTAGTGGGGATTGTTTCCGCAAAACTGGTTTCCCTTTACGGCAAGCCCAACATTATCCTTTCGGTGGATGGGGATACGGCAACAGGTTCCGCCCGCAGTGTGGAGACTTTCTCCATGTTCCGCGCCATCAGCGCCTGCGGAGGGCTTTTAGAAAAATACGGCGGCCACAGCATGGCGGCGGGATTGACCTTGAAAACGGAAAATATCCCGGAGTTTACCCGCCAGATCAACCGCTATGCGGAACAGTATTTTGAGAAAATGCCGGTCGTCAGCCAGCGGATTGATAAAGAGCTGCATATTGGGAATATTAATTTGAACGACGTTTCCTCATTGCAATTGCTGGAACCCTTTGGGGAGGGGAACCCGCAGCCTTTGTTCCTGCTGCGGGGGTGCCTGATACAGGAAATCATTCCCATGGGCGGCGGGAAACATCTGAAACTGCGGGTCATTTTTGAGGGAAAGCCCATTTATGTTCTCTACTTCAAAATGACGCCGGAGGAGTTTGTGTTCCCTGTGGGCTCCCAGGTGGATATTTTGGCGAATCTGGAGTTAAACGCCTTCCGGGACAATGTTTCGGTAGCCGTCCGGCTGAAAGATATCCGCCCCACGGGGTTTAACGGCCAGAAATTCCGCAACGCCTACCACTATTATCAGAAAATCCGGCGGGAAGAGGCGGTGGAAACGAAGATTATGGCAATTTCCGTCCCCTCTTTGGAGGAACTTCGCGGGCTTTATAAAATCCTGCGAAACCGGGGCGGCTCCGGTATCCATGTGGATTTGTTTTTCCTGGCGGAGGTTTCTGCCAAAATGAATTACTGTAAATACCGGCTGATCCTGGATATCTTTCAGGAATTAAAGCTCATTCGGATTCCCGCTGACTTTTCTGCCATTTATATGGAAGAAACCGGCAAGGTCAACCTGGAAAACTCGGAAATTTTAACATGGCTGCGCCAGCATATTTAAAGAAAGGAGAATCGTATATGGCATCTACCTTTGATAGCTTAATGCAAGCGCTGCGCAAAAGCGGCAAAGTGTATGAAGAAGATAAAATTGCCATGGCATACCGCCTGGCCGAAAAAGCCCATGGGGGCCAGCAGCGCCAGTCAGGAGAGCCATATATTTCCCATCCTTTGGCGGTGGCGGAAATCCTGGTTGGCCTTGGCATGGACAGCGACTGCATCTGCGCGGCCCTGCTCCACGATGTGGTGGAGGACACCGATATTACCCTGGAAGTCCTTCAGAAAAAGTTCGGCCACGATGTGGCCCTGATGGTGGACGGCGTCACTAAAATTAAAAAGCTGTCCTTTGCTTCCAAAGAAGATAAGCAGTCGGAGAATATCCGGAAAATGCTGCTGGCCATGAGCGAGGACATCCGGGTCATCATCATTAAGCTGGCGGACCGGCTGCACAATATCCGGACCCTTCAGTTTAAAAGCCCGGAAAAGCAGCGGCTGATCGCTTTGGAAACCATGGAAATCTACGCCCCCATTGCCCACCGTTTGGGTATCCGGGGCATTAAAGAGGAACTGGAGGATCGTTCCCTTTTTTACCTGGACCCTGTCGGCTACCATGAAATCGAAGAACAATTGGAGCTAAAAAAGGCGGACCGGGAGCAATTTATTGAGGAAATCAAGGCGCGGATCGCCCGCAGGCTTAAGGATTTCGGTGTGGAACCCCATATTGAGGGCCGGGTGAAAAGCATCTACGGGATTTACCGCAAGGTTTACATGATGGGCAAAAGCTTTGAAGAGCTTTACGATATTTACGCAGTGCGGATCATCGTCAACACCGTCATTGAATGCTACAATATCCTGGGCATTATCCACGATTTGTTCCAGCCCATCCCCAACCGGTTCAAGGACTATATTTCCACTCCTAAGCCCAACATGTACCAGTCCCTTCACACAACGGTTATTGATAAGGAAGGAATCCCCTTTGAAATCCAGATCCGCACCTGGGATATGCACTACACCGCCGAGTTCGGCATTGCGGCCCATTGGAAATACAAGGCGGGGATTCAGGGCAAGGACCGGCTGGAGGAACGCCTTGCCTGGGTCCGGCAGATTATTGAAAACCAGCAGGAAGCGGAAGGCGCGGAAGATATTGTAAAAAACATCAAAACCGACCTGGCTGTGGACGATGTCTTTGTGTTTACCCCCAAGGGAGATGTAAAATGTCTGCCGGCCGGTTCCACCATTGTAGACTTCGCCTACGCTATCCACACTGCCGTGGGCAACCGGATGGTTGGCGCCAAGGTGGACGGCCGGATGGTGCCCTTGGATTATCAGGTTAAAACCGGCCAGATCGTGGAAATTTTGACCTCCAAATCGGACGGCGCCCCCAACCGCAACTGGCTTTCCATTGCCAAAACCAGTGAAGCACGGAACAAAATCCGGGCCTGGTTTAAAAAGGAGCGGAAAGAGGAGAATATCGCGGAGGGCAAAGCCGAGTTTGAGCGGGAACTGCGCCGGAACCTGATCCACCTGGAAGGAGAAGATTACCAAAAGTTCCTGGACAGTCTGGTGAAGCGTTATCACCGGGAGAGCGCCGACGACTTTTTTGCCGCCATTGGCTACGGCGGGCTGCCCCTGTCCAGAATGACCAGCCAAATCAAAGACGAATATACCCGCCTGCAAAAAGAAAAAACGCCGGAACAGCCGGCGGCGGTAGTGACCGCGCCTCGGAAAAGCAGCAGCGGCGTCATTGTGGAGGGCATTGACAACTGCTTGGTGAAATTCGCCCAGTGCTGCAACCCTCTGCCCGGGGACGACATTATCGGCTTTGTCACCAGGGGATACGGGGTTTCTGTCCATAAACGGGACTGCGTCAATGTGCAGAACGCCGATCCCGCGCAGCAGGACCGCTGGATCAATGTCCACTGGGCGGATAACCGGATCAGCAGTTTCCGTTCTACCCTGGACATTGTAGCCAAAAGCGACGCCAGCGTTTTGGCAGAAATCAGCCTGGCGTTTGCCAATATGCGGGTTCCGGTTCATGAATTCAACGCCCGGGAGCTGAAAAACGGCAACCGGAACATCCTGGCAACCATCAGCACCCAGGGGTTGGAGCATTTAAGCAATATTATTCAGAAACTAAACAAAGTCCCGGGCGTTTTGTCAGTAGAGCGTTCCGGCAAATAGGAGAGATTCCATGAAATTAGTCATTCAGCGGGTGAAAGAAGCCTGCGTCACCTCGGAAGGCGAGGTTTTAGGCAAAATCGGCCAGGGATTCCTGGTCTTAATTGGGGTCATGGAAGGGGACACCCCCGACCTTTGCGACTACCTGGCCGGAAAAACTGCCGATTTGCGGGTTTTTACGGATGAAAACGATAAACTGAACCTTTCCTTAAAAGATATTGGCGGGGAGGCGCTGGTGGTATCCAATTTCACCCTGGGCGGTGACTGCCGCAAGGGGCACCGTCCCTCCTTCATCCGGTCCGCCCGGCCGGAAACCGCCGACGAGCTGTACCAGCTGTACATGGCCCAGCTGCGGGCCAGGGGGATTCCGGTTCAAAGCGGCCGTTTCGGGGCGCATATGGACATTTCCATGACGGCAAGCGGCCCCATTACCATCCTAATGGACACGGATCAGATGATGAAAAAGAAAGGGGGAGCCGACGTATGACGGTGCAAGTCCTTCCGGTTGGGGAAATTGGTACCAACTGCTATTTTGTTGTAGATTCGGACGGTTCTGCGGCAATCCTGGACCCTGGCGCACAGGCGGAAAAAATTATCAGAGCTGTAGAACAAAATGGCTGGACTCCCAAAATGATTCTGCTGACCCACGGACATTTCGACCATATTGGAGCAGTGGAAGAACTAAGAAATCGGTACTGCATCCCGGTGTATATTCATCAGGATGACGCGGAAATGCTGGACTCCCCGGAAAAAAATGGCGGCATCGCCTTAATAGACCGGCCGGTGACGGCCTCCTATGACAACGTCTTTGAGGACGGTTCGGAAATCCCAATGGGAAATATCTTATTCCGCGTTATCCATACCCCCGGCCACACCAAAGGGTCTGTCTGCTATCTGGCGGAAAACTGGATGTTTTCGGGGGATACCCTCTTTAACGGCGGCATCGGCCGCACGGACCTTTACGGCGGCAGTTATCCGCAGTTAAGCGCATCCCTGAAAAAGCTGGCCGCTTTGGAAGGGGATTTCCGCGTCTGCCCCGGCCATGGGCCGGAAACCAGCCTGGAACAGGAACGGCGGCAAAATCCATACCTGGGGAAAATGAGCTATGACGATTTATTTTAACGGAAACCGTTTTCAATATGAAATGGAGAATGTGGCGCGGCTGTTTTATCCCTTGCGGCGGTTTCAATTCCGTTTTGAGGCGGATGCGTATGAGGAAGGGGATTATCTGGCTTTCCGCCGGGAAATAACCGAAAGTGGGGCGGATTTGACTGTTACAGTCCGGGAAGGCGATTTTTTTGAAACCGAATCCGCTCAGGTTTCGGCGGGGGAAAAATTCGATTCCCGATGCGAAGAGGAATTCGCCCGGATCTTATACCGAATTTTGGAAAAGCACACCGGCGTGCATCCCCAGTGGGGGATTTTAACGGGTATCCGGCCGGTGAAGCGGTTCCAGCACGGGCTGGATGCAGGGCAGTCCTTAGAGGAAACAAGGCGGGAGTTCCGGGAAAAATACTATGTTTCCGATGAAAAGATTGCCCTGGCGGAACAGATCAGCCGGATTCAGCAACCGGTTTTAGAAAGCGTTTCCCTTCAGGATTACAGCTTATATATCTCCATTCCGTACTGCCCTTCCCGGTGCAGTTACTGCTCCTTTGTTTCCCACTCCATTGACCATCCGAAAGCCAAAAAATTAATCCCAGATTATGTGAATTTGCTTGTAAAGGAAATATTCTTTACAGCAGCAATATGCTGGAATTCCGGGAGAAATCTACGTTCTATTTACATTGGGGGCGGTACGCCGACGGCTCTGACCGCAGAGCAGCTGAAAACTATTACCGATGCTGTAAAGGCCGCTTTCCGGCCGGGGCCAAGCTTGGAATACACCATTGAGGCGGGCCGGCCGGACACCATTACTCGGGAAAAACTTCAGGTTATTTATGATGCCGGAGCCAACCGGGTGAGCATCAATCCCCAAAGCTTTGAGGACAATGTCTTAGAGGCTGTCGGGAGGAAGCACACGGCCCAGCGGGTGGTGGAATGCTACAAAATGGCCCGGGAATTTGGCTTTCATACCATCAACATGGACTTGATTGCCGGCCTGCCTGGGGACACGCTGGAAGGGTTCCAGCGTTCCCTGGATAAGGCGCTGGAGCTTGAACCGGAAAATGTAACGGTCCATGCCCTGTCAGTAAAACGAGCTGCTGATCTTTACGCCCAGCGAAACGGCAGCGAAGATTATTCGGCCGCACAGAAAATGGTGGCTTATGCCTGCCAGAAGCTGACAGGGGCGGGGTATCTGCCTTATTATCTTTACCGCCAGAAAAATATTGTGGGCAATTTGGAAAACGTAGGTTACGCGAAACCCGGGCACATTGGCCTATACAATATTTTTATCATGGAAGAGGTTCAGCATATTGCGGCCGTGGGGGCGGGAGCCGTCAGCAAAGTGGTGTTCCCCGGCCGGATAGAACGGGTATTCAATTATAAATACCCGTATGAATATATTGGAAAGTTTGCCGATATACTGTCAAGGAAGGAGCAATTCGGCGCGTTTTTAAAGGAGGCGGGCAGCTATGTTAAATGATTTAAAAAACAAGGTGGACGCAGCTGCCCTGGTGCAGGAATATCAGAATGGGCTGCAGCCTTTTTTGGAGCGTTCGGAGCAGTTTTACCGGCATCAGGCCGCCTATGTGGCGGACCTGTTCTGCAAAGGGTTCCCGGAAAATAAGGTGATCCTTCTGGCCGGCCCCACTTCTTCCGGGAAAACCACCACTTCCCTGAACTTACAAAAGGAGCTTCATAAACGGGGAATTTCTACTTTGCAGGTTTCCCTGGACGATTTTTTCAAAGATAACGAGGAAGCGCCGCTTTTAGAGGACGGCACTCCGGACTTTGAAACCGCGGAAATGCTGGATATTGCCTTCATGGAGGAATGTTTTGCGGAGCTTTTTGCCAAAGGCGCCTGTGATTTCCCGATTTTTGATTTTGTCCATGGAAAGCGCAGCGAAAACCGGCGGCCCTGTATCCTGGATGACCATACGGCGGTTATCATCGAAGGGCTGCACGCCCTGAATCCGGTTATCAAAGAGCGTTCCTTCTGCAAAAATGCTTTAAAGGTCTATATTTCCATCAAAACGGAGTTTTTCGACGGGGATGTGCGGCTCCTAAGCACACGGGAGCTGCGCCTGATCCGGCGGATTATCCGGGACGCCAACTACCGCGGATGCCTGCCGCCCCAAACTATGGCCATGTGGAAAAACGTGGTCCGGGGGGAGGATCAATATATCCGGCCTTTCCGCCTGGGGGCGGATTTCTGGCTGGATTCCGTACACTTTTACGAACCGTTTTTGTACCGGCAGCCCTTTTGGGAGCTGACCCGGGACGCGGTATGGCAAAGCGAGGAACACAAGCTTTTGGCGGAAAAACTGAACAAAAGCCTGCAAAAATTCCCCGTTATGCCAATCAACCTGGTGCCGAAAGATTCCCTTTTGCGGGAATTTTTGGTTTTGCCTTGAATAAAGGCGGAAAATGGGATATAATGGGAACAATGGGTCGGCCGTGAGCCGAACAAAAAGGAGGAGAAAATTATGAGCACTGTTTGGGATGATCTGATGGAGTCCGCAAAAAACCTGGCTGACAAGGCGGGGAAAGCAACGGACAAAGCGGTTGTGTACTCGAAGATGAAATATCAGAGCATGCAGCTGGCTTCCGACCTGCGGGGCCTTTATGAAAAGCTGGGCAACGCAGTTTACACCATGGCCAAATCCGATTTTGACAACAAGGACCTGATCGATTCCATTATCGCGGAAATCGACGACGTTAAAAAACGCCTGGAAGAGCTGAATGTCAAAATGGCGGAGCAGCGGAATGCGGTTGTCTGCCCGGCCTGCGGCGCCGTCAGCGACAAGGAAGCCAGCTATTGCTACCGCTGCGGGAATAAATTTGTCCACCAGGAAGAATGCTGCTGCGAAGCCCCGGCGGAAACCTCTGAAGAAACCGGCGCTGAAGCTGATGAAACAGCTGTTCCCGAAGAAAATACCGGGGCGGACAATGGTTCCGAGGAATAAAAGCACACCGGAACCGGCCATAATAATCCAGCATAGGAGTGTTGCATTTGCAGAGCCGTAAAAGCCAGAATCTGCTGCAAGGCGCGTCAATTTTAGCGGCGGCAATGATCATCGTCAAGCTGATCGGCGCTGTCTTTAAAATCCCTTTGGGCAATATCCTGGACGGGGAAGCCATGGGGTATTTTTCTACCTCGTACAGCGTTTTTTCCATGATTTACGCATTTTCCACGGCAGGGCTGCCTGCCGCGGTGGCAAAAATGGTGGCGGAACAGTCTGTGCGGGGAAGGTATCAGGATATCCGGAAAATTCGGACGTTATCGGTCCGCTTGTTTTTCTGGCTGGGGATCATCGGCTTTGTGCTGATGGCCGCCTTCAGCAAGCTCTATGTTGATTTAGCAGGAAGCGAAAACGCGCTGCTTAGTGTTCTGGCGATTTCACCGGCTATATTCTTTGGCTGTATGATGTCCGCCTACCGCGGATATTACGAGGGGTTGCGGAATATGACGCCTACGGCGTCCTCCCAGGTAATTGAAGTCATCGCCAAGCTGATATTCGGCTTAGCCCTTGCCTGGGGGGTCACCTTCTGGGCGCAGATGCAATATGAATCCGGCGGCTTAGTTTTCGGGCAGGCTGTTTCCAGCGTGGAGGAGCTGCACCGGGTGACTGCGCCTTACGCTTCTGCGGCGGCGATTTTCGGCGTAACAATTTCCACCTTTGTGGGGACTCTTTACCTTCTGATCCTGCATAAGAAGAAAGGGGATGGGATCACCAAGGAGGATCTGAAATATTCCCCCCGGCCTATCCGGATGCGGGTCCTGCTGGTGCGTCTTATCAAAATCGCTATTCCCATTTCCCTGGGTTCCATTGTGGTAAACGTAGCCCAGTTTGTGGATACCATGACCATCATCACCCGGCTGGACGACGCCTTCGCGGCCCATCCGGCGGAGATGAACGCTATTTTTAACAGCCTGATTCCGGCGGATATTCTGGCGGCCGGGGAAGGCGGGAACTTCATTTACGGGTCATACAGCGGGTACGCCCTGTCCGTATTCAACCTGGTGCCGGCTTTTACCAGCATTTTTGGAAAAAGCGCCCTGCCCAGTGTGACGGCGGCCTGGACCGCCCGCGACCGCCGGGGAACCCAGGTAAACATCGAATCCGTGATCCGGATGACCTGTCTCATTGGGATTCCGGCAAGCCTTGGCATCCTGGCTATGGCGCATCCAATTTTGACCCTTCTGTTCCCCGGAAAGACAGCGGAGGTGGCCATTGCTGCCCCGGTTTTAAGCGCGCAGGGGATTTCGCTGATCTTCCTGGGGCTTTCTTCGCCGCTGTTTGCGGTTTTGCAGGGGCTTGGAAGGGCGGACCTGCCGCCGAAGTTCATGCTGGTGGGCGTTGTGTTAAAATTTGTGGTCAACTGGGTGACGATTGCCATTCCGGCAATCAACGTCCAGGGCGCTGCCGCCGGCACAACTGCCTGTTACGCCACAATCATTATCCTGTGCATGATTTGGCTGCGGAAAATTACCAGGATCCGGTTCCATTTTGTCAGGCTGATCATCCGGCCGCTGCTAGCAAGCGCCGCCTGTGCCGGGACAGCGTATGCTGTGTACCATACCGTACTGGCCGGCCTGTCTTCCAACAGTATCAAAACCTTAGCGGCCATTGGCTGCGGCGGAATTGTGTATGTGATTTTGATCCTGCTTTTGCGGGGAATCTACAAAGATGACCTCCTGATGCTGCCAAAAGGAGAAAAATTTGCAAAACTACTTGAAAAATATCGATTATTAGGGTAAAATGGTTGTTGTACTCTGATAGATGGAGGGGAGCGTTCTGGAATTCATTCAAAAAAGGCGTTATGACATGGAGGACCTGCTCCATATCATGGAAATCCTCCGGGGGCCGGATGGGTGCCCGTGGGACCGGGAACAGACCCACGAAAGCATCCGCGGCAACTTTATTGAGGAAACCTACGAGGCTGTGGAAGCGATTGACAGGCATGACACGGCGCTGCTGCGGGAAGAGTTGGGGGATGTCCTGCTGCAGGTAGTGTTCCACTCCCGCATGGAGGAAGAAGCCGGCTCGTTTAATTTCGGGGATGTAGTCAACGACATTTGTCAGAAGCTTGTAATCCGGCATCCTCATATTTTTGGGGATATCCAGGTGCAGAGTACAGACGAAGTGCTGGATAACTGGGAGGCGATTAAAAACGCTGTCAAAGGCACTAAAACACAAGCTGAACGGCTGTGGGCTGTGCCGGCGGTTTATCCCGCTTTAATGCGGAGCCAAAAGGTTTCCAGCCGGGCCGCAAAGGCTGGTATGGATTATCCGGACACGGACGGCGCCTGGAAAGACCTGGAAAGTGAACTGGACGAACTGAAGCAGGCTATTGCGGAGGGGGACCGGAAGCATACGGAAGAGGAACTGGGCGATTTGCTGTTTGCCGCCGTGAACGTTGCGCGCCACGAAGGGATCGACAGCGAATATGCGCTGACCTGTTCCTGTGAAAAATTCATCAGGCGGTTTGAGGAAGCGGAAAAAATCGCCGTTTCCAAAGGAATCGACATGAAAGCTGCGGATTCCCAAACATTGGATGAAATTTGGAAGGAAGCAAAGAAAAACGCGGATTCCAAATAAAAAAGGAATATAAAAATGGAGGTATCTTACAATGACAAAGACTGAACTGATTAACGCTGTTGCAGAGAAAGCGGAGTTTTCCAAGAAGGACGCGGAAAAGGCTGTTGCTGCTGTTTTGGAAGGGATTACCGACGCTCTGATCAGCGGCGAAAAAGTCCAGCTGGTGGGCTTCGGCACCTTTGAAGTGCGGGACCGCGCTGCCAGAGAAGGCAAAAACCCCGCTACCGGCGAGGTTATCCAGATTGAGGCGACGAAAGTCCCCGCTTTCAAAGCCGGCAAAGCTTTGAAAGACGCTGTAGCAAAATAACGAAACTGGAACGAGGGCCTTTTCTTTCGGATGGAATTAATCCGGCGGAAAAGGCCCTTTTACAAATGAGGGATTCTGATGAGATTAGATAAGTATTTAAAAGTCAGCCGGCTGATTAAGCGCCGGACTATTGCAAACGAAGCCTGCGACGCCGGAAAAGTGCTGGTCAACGGGAATGCGGCCCGGGCTTCCTACGATGTAAAGGTTGGGGATGTGATTGAGATTCAGATAGGCGCGCATCCCATTAAGGCGAAGGTATTGGCAGTTGCGGAAGTGGTCCGGAAGGAAGGCGCCGCAGAACTGTATCAGCTTCTGTAAACCGGCATATTTTTACCCTTTCCCGAATAGGATGATACCGGAAGAAAATTCTGGAAAGGGTGTTTAAAATGACAGAATCAAAATCGCTCCATACGCCGCACCATCTTATCCTGGAGGACCGGAAAAAGTTGACGCTTTCCGGAATTCAAGATGTGGATTGTTTTGACGAACAGGCTGTCGTCCTGTTTACCAACATGGGGAAGCTGATTATCCGGGGAAAAAACCTCCATGTCAACGGGTTCCAGGTGGAATCCGGGGATTTTTCCATGGAGGGGGATATCACGGCCTTGGAATATGCAGAAAATGAAAAAGCGCGGTTTCCGTTTTTGGCGCGCCTTTTTCGTTAAACGGAGGCGACTATGGGATTTGCACCGGAAACGGCTGTCTTTTTCTATGCCTGCGCCCTTGGGGCCGGGCTGGGGGTTCTTTACGATGTGTTCCGCCTGCTGCGCTTGGTAACGGGAGGAAAGGCCTTGCTTGTTTTTTTGGAGGACCTTCTTTTCTCCTTTCTGGCGGCGGGATGTACGCTGTATTTTATCATTGAATTTTGCAGCGGCTGGCTGCGGTTGTTCGTCCTGGCGGGAGAGGTATTGGGCTTCATTTTGTACCACTTTACAGTTGGGGAAATTGTAATCCGTTTGTTCAGGCTGATCTGTCGGGGAATTCGTTTTCTGGTTTTGGGGATTTGGCGGAAAATTTTGTATCCTCCCCTGCGAATTCTGTCTTTAATTGCACAAAAAATAAAGCATGCAGTTGTTGCGATTTCACAAAAATTCGGAAAGGCCCTTTTTTTTCGAAAATTGTTCTTGAAACTCCATCCTAAGATGATGTATAATAAAAATAATAGTAATCAAACAGATACAGGAAAGGATGGCTAAGCAGAGATGAAAACGAAAAAGAGCAAAGTCAACCGAATTGTAACTGTGGCGATTATTGCGCTGATTGGTTATGTAGTCGTTTCCTTGTTTATATTGCAGGCGGATATATCCGCATACAGACGGCAGCTTTCTTCTTTGGAAGAACAGTGCCGGCAGCAGGAACTGGATAACCAGGAATTGGAGGAAATTATGAATCGAGACTCCGATTTTGATTACATTGTAAAAATGGCGCGGGAAAAGCTTGGGCTGGCGTTCCCCGACGAGCATATTTTTTATGACGTGTCGGGAAATGAATAGATTTATTGGCAGCAGGGAAAATTAAGAGGAGGATCATCAAACATTTATGCAGCTTGAAGTAGGAAAAATTTACGAGGGCAAGGTAACCGGAATCACGAAGTTTGGCGCCTTTGTGGATCTGGGCGACAATGTGACCGGTATGGTTCATATTTCAGAAGTGGCCCCGACGTTCGTCAAGGAAATCACCGAATTTGTCACAATGGGCCAAACTGTAAAGGTAAAGGTTCTGAACATCGGCGAGGAAGGCAAAGTGAGTCTTTCCATAAAGCGCGCTGTTGATACGCCGCCTGCTTCTCAGCCCCGTCCTCAGCGGCCCCGTGGATTTGATCGCGACCGGCGTGGAAACGGCGGTGCGGACAGCGGCAATGCTGCTTATAATAAGTCGTCTTCCGAAGGCGGAAAGAGCTTTGAAGATATGCTGAGCAAATTTATGCAGCGCAGCGATGAAAAGATGTCCGACTTGAAAAAATCCATGGACAGCAAACGAGGCTCTTACCAGAAAAGATCCCGTTAATGCTTGAACACAGTGCCTGCGGCGTGAAGTTCCATTTTCGTCCGCGGGCTTTTTTCTATTACGGAAACGTTAGTTGGAAGGAGTATGCGCTGTGAAAATTCAGGAATCTGGCGAAAATTATTTAGAAACTGTACTAATATTGGAAAAGAAAAATGGGACGGTCCGTTCTGTGGATGTGGCCAATTATCTTGGCGTCTCGAAGCCCAGTGTCAGCCGGGCTATGAGCGTTTTAAAAGCGGCGGGATATATCAGCCAGGAAAGCTACGGCGACATCTATTTGACGGAAGCCGGAAGGGAAAAGGCCGGCGCGGTTTTGGAGCGTCACCGGCTAATTTCCAAGTTTCTGCGTCTTTCTGTGGGGATCGACGAGGAAACGGCGGACCGGGACGCCTGCCGCATCGAGCACGTAATCAGCGATGAAACGGAACAGGGGATGCGGAAATATGTAGAAGAGCATTCCTAAGAGAAGTAAAAAAGCCCCCTTCCAAGGGGGCTTTTTGCGTTAAAACTGTTTCTGGGACAACAGCATATGCTTGCTGTTCCAGCATTGCTCGGAAAGGTCAACATAGTATCGGTGCGGATTTTCAAAACGCTTGACTTCATCCCACAAAGTGTCAATCTGTTCCGCACAGTAATTCCGGATTTCCTTTAAGCTGGGAAGCTGATAAACGCATACGCCGTTTTGGAAAATATGCTCCATCATGGGGCGCAGTTCCACATCCTCAAAGGTTTTGGATTTCCATGTTTCCAAAGGATCAAAGAGGGTAATAGGCCCCTCCGCCGGAATATTTTCCTCAAAGAGGGATACATAGTCCGCTACGGCCTTACCGCTGTCCTTTTTAAACAAGCGGTAAACCTTTTTCAAATTCGGCGTTGTAATCTTTTCAACTGTTTCGCTGATTTTAATCCGCGGCTGAAATACGCCGTTTTCTTTGACTGCTACCAGCTTGTAAACTCCGCCGAAAACCGGATCGCTCTTGGAGGTAATCAGGTTCTCGCCAACGCCGAAAGTGTCCACTTTTGCTCCCTGTAAAATCAAATCCCGGATCAGGTATTCGTCCAGAGAGTTGGACGCTACGATCTGGCAGTCGGGGTAACCCGCGTCGTCCAGCATTTTCCGCATCTTTTTGGAAAGATAGGCAATATCGCCGGAATCAATGCGAACCCCTTTGGGGCGGCAGCCTTTGGGCTTTAAAACCTCGTCAAAGCACTTGATGGCGTTGGGAATGCCGGATTTCAGCACGCTGTAAGTATCCACCAGCAGGGTGCAGCTGTCCGGATAAATTTCTGCATAAGCCTTAAAAGCCTCGTATTCGCTGTCAAAAAGCTGGACCCAGCTGTGGGCCATAGTCCCCATGGCCGGAACCTCGAATTCCCGGTCGGTGATGGTGCAGGCAGTACCTGTGCATCCGCCGATGAAAGCGGCTCTGGCCCCCAAAATAGCCGCATCATAGCTTTGGGCGCGGCGGGAACCAAATTCGAATACGGAGCGCCCCTGGGCGGCACGGACAATCCGGTTGGCCTTGGTGGCCACCAGGGACTGGAAGTTGACGGTTAAAAGCACCATGGTTTCTATTAACTGGGCCTCGATAATAGGGGCAATAACGGTGACTACCGGTTCATTGGGGAAAATGGGGGTGCCTTCCTTCATTGCCCAGATATCGCCGCTGAAATGGAATCCCCGGAGATATTGAAGGAATTGTTCGCTGAACATCTTTTTGCTGCGGAGATAGTCAATATCATCTTCCGTAAAATGAAGGTTTTTCACATATTCCACCAGCTGCTCCAGCCCGGCGCAGATAGCGAATCCGCCCCCGTCAGGGATTTTGCGGAAAAACATATCAAAGACAGCAACCTGATCCCCATATCCCTGCTCAAAATAGCCGTTGGACATGGTCAGCTCGTAAAAATCCACCAGCATTGTCAGATTACGATTATTGCTCCAATTCATGGTCAAGACTCCTTGTTATTTGGTAGGAAGGCAGTTTACGACTTTTACGCCGTTTTCCGCCATATAAGCCAGGGCGGCTTGATGGCGGAGTTCCGCCGGATGTCCGGGCGCGTCATAAGTTTCCACCAGCTGGCAGGGAACGATAACGTCCAGGGACCGGTTATTCTGATTGGCAAAGGCTTTCAGCGTTACGGCAAACTGCTGGATGCAGATATCCGTGCAGCAGCCAATCACAATCACAGTCTGAATATTTTCCAGTAGCTTATCCATTCCCGGCGCAAAAAAGGCGTTGGTGGAATTTTTGTACAGGACGGTTTGCTGGAACTCTGCAATTTCCAAAGCCAGCTCCGGCTCCACAGTGCCTTCCAGGCAGTGGGGCGGATAAGAAGAAAGCTCCAACGATTCCCGGGTGTGGCAGTCTGTAACAGCCGCCATAAAAATCCCATGCTGCCGGCATTGAGCCAGGAAATCCCGGGCTGCCGGAAGAATCGCTTCCACACGGGGGCTTGCCAGGGCGCCGGTGCGGGTAAAGCCTATATTCAGATCAATGGTCAGCACCAGAGCGCGGCTGGTATCCGGAATTTCATGGAAGTTCCAGTCAGGCCAAAGGGAACGTTCTTGGCTGTTCATCAGAATCCCTCCTTTTTTATATTGTACAAGAAAAAGCCGAAAGATGCAACGGCATTTTACACAGATTTTAAACTTTATTCAAAATCAGATTCGGGTATCCAGGAGTTTCACATATTTGTCATGGAACTGCTGGAAGGTTCCGTTGTCCAATGCTTCCCGGATTTTTTCCATCAGGGTATTGTAAAAATAAAGGTTGTGCATAACCGCCAGCCGCATGGCCAGCATTTCATTGGCCTTAAACAGATGGCGCAGGTAAGCCCTGGAATGGCGCTGGCAGGTGGGGCAGGTGCATTCCGGGTCGATGGGGGAGTCGTCCTCCGCGTATTTGGCGTTCATAATGTTGCGGATGCCGCTCCAGGTATTTAGGTGCCCGTGGCGGGCGTTGCGGCTGGGCATAACGCAGTCGAACAAGTCAACGCCTCTGGAAACCGCCTCGATAATGTTGCCGGGAGTCCCAACCCCCATGAGATACCGGGGCTTCTGGGCGGGCATATGGGGTTCCACGGCGCTGATAATCCGGTACATATCCTCCGCCGGTTCGCCTACGGCCAGGCCGCCGATGGCGTAGCCGTCCAAATCCAGGTCGGCGATCTGCTTCATGTGCTCCACCCGGAGTTCATCGTATACGCAGCCCTGGTTGATGCCGAAAAGCAGCTGGTTTTTATTGATGGTTTCGTCCAGGGAGTTTAACCGCTTCATCTCTTCCTTGCAGCGGATGAGCCAGCGGGTTGTCCGGGCGCAGGACTGGGTGGAATAGGCCAGGGTAGAGGGGTTTTCCACACATTCGTCAAAAGCCATGGCAATGGTGGAGCCTAAATGGGACTGGATCTGCATACTGATTTCCGGACTCATGAAGATTTTGCGGCCGTCCACATGGGAATTGAAGGTGACGCCTTCCTCCTGGATTTTCCGAAGGACTGCCAGGGAAAAAACCTGGAACCCGCCGGAGTCGGTGAGGATAGGCCGGTCCCAACCCATGAATTTGTGCAGGCCCCCCATGCGGTAAATCAGCTCATCGCCGGGCCGGACGTGCAGATGGTAGGTGTTGCAAAGTTCCACCTGGCACTTTAAGTCCTTCAAATCGTAAGAAGAAATCCCGCCTTTAATGGCGGCGGAAGTCCCGACATTCATAAAAGCGGGGGTCTGCACGGCGCCATGGACGGTTACAAATTCCCCCCGGCGGGCAGCGCCTTCTTTTTTCAGTAATTTGTACATATAAAACCTCGCATTGTCAGATTATAAGATCAGCATGGCGTCGCCGAAGCTGAAAAAGCGGTATTTTTCGGCAACGGCTGTGTGATAGGCGTTCATGGTGTGTTCATACCCGGCAAAGGCGGACACCAGCATAATCAGGGTGCTCTCCGGCAGGTGGAAATTGGTAATCAGGCCGTCCAGCACCTTAAACTCATAGGAAGGGTAAATAAAAATATTGGTCCAGCCTTCCGCTTCCTTGATTTCCCCGGTAAAGGTGGCAACGCTTTCCAGAGTACGGCAGCTGGTGGTGCCCACAGCAATGACCCGGCCGCCGTTTTTCTTGGTTTTGTTAATCAGATCAGCGGTTTCTTTGGGAAGGTGGTAATGCTCGGAGTGCATTTTGTGGTTTAGAATATTTTCTTCCTTCACAGGCCGGAAAGTCCCAAGGCCCACATGCAGGGTTACATAGGCGATTTTTACCCCCATGTCTTCCAGCCTGGCCATCAGTTCCTTGGTAAAATGCAGCCCGGCTGTGGGAGCGGCAGCGGAACCCAGCTCATGGGAATAAACCGTCTGGTAACGCTCCTTGTCCTGGAGCTTTTCCGTAATATAAGGGGGGAGGGGCATCTGGCCGATTTGGTCCAGGACGGAGAAAATGTTCCCCTGGCACTCAAATTCCACCAAACGGTTCCCGCCTTCCAAAACGTCCAAAACCTCGGCCCGGAGCAGGCCGTCCCCAAATACAAAGCGGCTCCCGATTTTGGCCCGGCGGCCGGGCTTGACCATTACTTCCCAGCGTTTCTGCTCTTTCTGCTCCAAAAGGAGGAACTCCATGTTGGCGCCGGTATCCTCTTTCTGGCCGTACAGCCGGGCGGGAAGCACCCGGGAGTCGTTGACCACCAAAAGGTCGCCGGGCTTTAACAGCTCCGTCAAATCCCGGAAGTGATGGTGGGCAATTTCCCCGGTTGTCCGGTTTAAGCACATGAGCCGGGAAGAATCCCGCGGCTCCGCCGGCGTCTGGGCAATCAGCTCCTCCGGAAGGTCAAAGTAGTAGTCGCTTTTTGTCATCAAATTCATGCAATCATCCATTCTGCCGTGAAACAACGGCATTTATTTTCATCCCGTCCCCATTTTCCCTGCACAATTCTGCTTCAAAAGTGAAATCTTTCGAAAAAAGAATTGACACTGCCTGTAGAACATGGTATGATAAATACAGCCAATTAACATTCCAGTCAGAGGAGCGGGATTTAAGAGTAAGCTGCCGGAGGTTTCCCAAAGCCGTTGAATGCAGCCCAAAGGGAAAACCGCCGAAGGGGATAAATGGGAAGTTATCCGCCTGGCCCTGGGTTTAAGAAACACTGGGTTGTCATCATGTGATGGAGAACTGACGCTTGTTCGCACCCTGTCCGGGCCGGCAATACTCAGTACTATCTATTATAATGCATGATGGACCGGTTTTCAACCGGTTTTTTTCATACCAGGCGGAAAATCGCACATATACTGGAAAAGGGCGGACAATTCGCCATAAATATGGCATTAGAAAAGGATGATTTGTGATGAAAACGTATCGTGTTGGGATTATCGGCGCCACTGGGATGGTAGGGCAGCGGTTCGCCACCCTTTTGGAGCACCATCCCTGGTTCCATGTCACCGCGCTGGCCGCTTCGGAGCGCAGCGCCGGAAAGACCTATGCGGAAGCCGCCGGGAGCCGCTGGCTGATGAAAACCCCCATGCCCGAATCCATGAAGGATTTGGTTTTGCTGGACGCTTCCAAGGATATTGATAAAATGAAGGAACTGGTGGATTTCGTATTCTGCGCCGTCAATATGAAAAAAGACGAAATCAAAGCGTTGGAAGAAGCTTACGCCAAGGCGGAAATCCCTGTGGTGTCCAATAACTCCGCCAACCGCGGCGTGCCGGACGTCCCCATGGTGGTGCCGGAGATCAATGCGGACCACATCGAAGTCATTGAGGCGCAGCGGAAACGCCTGGGAACCAAGCGGGGATTTATCGCGGTCAAATCTAACTGCTCCCTTCAAAGCTATGTACCGCCCCTGTCTCCTCTGAAGGATGTCTACGGCCTGAAAAAAGTGTTGGCCTGCACCTACCAGGCCATTTCCGGAGCGGGCAAGACATTTGAAACCTTCCCGGATATTGTGGACAACGTAATTCCTTTTATCGGCGGCGAGGAAGAAAAAAGCGAGCAGGAACCCTTGAAGCTGTGGGGCAAGGTGGAAAACGGCAAAATTGTCAACGCGACGGAACCCTCCATTACCACCCAGTGCCTGCGGGTGCCGGTCAGCGACGGCCACACCGCCGCGGTGTTCGCCTCCTTTGAGAGAAAGCCGGAAATTGAGGACATTAAGAAAATCTGGGCGGGATTTGAAGGCGAAGCCCAAAAACTGAACCTTCCCTCTGCGCCCAAACAGTTTATCCATTATTTTGAGGAGGAAAACCGTCCCCAAGCCAAGCTGGACCGGGATCTGGAAGGCGGCATGGCGGTATCCGTAGGACGGCTCCGTCCCGACAGCCAGTACGACATTAAATTTGTCTGCCTGTCCCACAACACGCTGCGGGGCGCGGCTGGCGGCGCGGTTTTGATGGCGGAGCTTCTGGCCGCCAAAGGCTACATGGATTAAGGAGAATTTTACATGAAGAAACTGATTTTCCAGGGAGCCGGCATTGCGATTTTGACGCCCATGTTTCCTGACGGGAGCATCAATTGGGAAGAATTCGGCCGGCTGATCGACTGGCAGATTGAAAATTCTACGGACGCTTTGATTGTCTGCGGAACTACCGGGGAAAGCCCCACCCTTTCCGCAGAGGAAAAGGTGAAGCTGTTCCGCTACGCGGTGGAACGGGTGAACGGACGGGTTCCTGTGATTGCGGGCACCGGCTCCAATGACACCCAAAAGGCAATTGAGCTTTCCAAAGAGGCTAAAAACGCCGGGGCGGACGCTTTGCTGCTGGTAACGCCCTACTATAACAAAACCTCTCAGCGGGGATTGGTGGCCCACTATAACGCCATTGCGGACGCTGTGGACCTGCCGCAGATTGTTTATCATATCCCCAGCCGCACCGGGGTGACCATTGCCCCCAAAACCTTCCAGGAGCTTTCGAAACACCCGAATATTGCGGCGGTAAAAGAAGCCAGCGGCAACTTCGCCGCCATTGCCCAAACCCGTTATCTCTGCGGGGATGAGCTGGCCTTTTATTCCGGCGAGGACGGCATGATTGTGCCTCTGCTTTCCCTGGGGGGGAAGGGCGTCATTTCCGTTCTTTCCCATGTGGTGCCCAAAGCGGTGCACGATATCTGCGCCCTCTATTTTGCGGGCAAAGTGCAGGAGAGCGCCGCCATTCAGCTGGATTATATGGATTTGGTGCAGGCTCTCTTTATGGACGTAAACCCCATTCCGGTCAAAGAAGCTGTCAATATGATGGGATTTGCCGCAGGCCCCTGCCGGATGCCCCTGTATCCCATGGCTGAAACGGATCGGGAAGTCCTGGCCCAGGCCATGCGCAGGCACGGATTGATTTCTTAAAAAACACGCAGTCAGGCGAAAAGGAATGTGAAAAATATGGTAAAGATCATGTTGTGCGGCTGCCAGGGGAAAATGGGCCACGTTATTGAAGACTGCGTGGCCTCCCGGGAAGACTGCCGTATTATTGCCGGTGTGGATATTAACACAGCGGATCAGCGGGAATTCCCTGTATATGAGAAGCCGGAGCTTTCGGCGGAAAAACCGGATGTGGTAATCGATTATTCCCACCCCAGTTCCCTGGAAGGGCTTTTGGCTTACGGAATTCAAAACCATGTTCCTCTGGTAATTGCCACTACCGGGTATCATCCGGAACAAATTGCCAAAATTGAGGAAGCATCCAAACAAATCCCGGTTTTCTTTTCCTTTAATATGTCCCTTGGGGTGAACCTCCTGGCTGAACTGGCCAAAAAGGCGGCCCAGGTTTTAGGGGGGCAGTTTGATATTGAGATTGTGGAAAAGCATCACAACCGGAAGCTGGACGCTCCCAGCGGCACCGCCCTGATGCTGGCCGACGCCATTAACGAAACGCTGGGGGGGCAGGAGGTTTATACCTATGACCGCCATTCTGTCCGGAAAAAACGGGAGAAAAATGAAATCGGCATCCACTCCGTCCGGGGCGGAACCATTGTCGGGGAACATGAAATCATCTTTGCAGGGCGGGACGAGGTCATCACGCTGTCCCATTCTGCCATGTCCCGGGAAATTTTCGCGGTTGGTTCCTTAAATGCGGCGGTTTTCCTCAGCGGGAAAAAGGAAGCCGGCCTTTACAGAATGTCAGATTTGATTGCCGAATAAGCAGGGGAGGGAATGAAATGCAGACCATTACCCGTATGGACGTTACCAATGATGTGGCGCTTGTAACGCTGAATAAGGTGCCCGCCGGGTGCGAATTTACCGACCGGATTTTTTCCGCTCTGACAGAGGCGAAAATCAATGTGGATATGATTTCCCAAAGCCCGCTGACAGGCCCTTATGTTTCCTTGTCCTTTACTGCGGATGGGAATGATATCGGCAAAATTATGGAAGTAACTGCAAAAATCCGGGAAACTTATCCTACCGTAAAGCCTTTAGTGAGCAATAATAATGTAAAGATTTCCCTGTTCGGCGAGAAAATGCCGGAGTATTTCGGCATTGCGGCCGGCGTGTTCCGTGTCCTGGCGCAAGCGGGCGCGGAGGTCTTGCTCATTACTACCTCACTGGTGGATATTTCCGTGCTGGTCAGCGCCGCGGCGGCTGAGGATGTTCAAGACGCTTTGAAGAAGGCATACGATTTGTAAATTTTTTGTAAACCTATTGCCAAATGTTTCAAATTGTGTTATAGTAATATAGCATTACGCACGCACGTCTTAAACTGCGCATGGTGCTGAACTGTATCAGTGGCGCAGGATTGTGTGCGGAGGCGGGCTTCAGCCCGAAAAAACCAAATTTTTAGGAGGTACTACCTTATGGCAGTCGTATCTATGAAACAGCTGTTGGAAGCTGGCGTGCACTTTGGTCACCAGACCAGAAGATGGAACCCCAAAATGGCTCCTTACATCTTCACTGAGAGAAACGGCATCTACATCATCGACCTGCAGAAAACCGTTAAGAAGCTGGAAGAAGCCTATATGTTTGTCCGCGACACTGCTGCAAACGGCGGCGAAATCCTGTTCGTCGGCACCAAAAAGCAGGCTGGCGATTCCGTAAAAGAAGAAGCGGAACGCTGCGGCATGCATTACGTCAATGCCCGTTGGCTGGGCGGTATGCTCACCAACTTCAAAACCATCCGCCGCAGAATTGAGCGCCTGTCCCAGCTCCGCAAAATGGAAGAGGACGGCACCTTTGAGCTGCTTCCCAAAAAAGAAGTTATCCAGCTGAAATTGGAAATCGAAAAGCTGGAAAAATTCATCGGCGGTATCAAGAACATGAGCACCCTTCCTGCCGCTCTGTTTGTTGTTGACCCCAAGAAGGAAAAAATCGCTGTTGCAGAAGCCAGAAAACTGGGCATCCCGGTTGTGGCTATCGTTGACACCAACTGCGATCCCGATGAAGTGGACTACGTGATCCCCGGCAATGACGACGCTATCCGCGCTGTAAAACTGATTGCCGGCGCTATGTCCAGCGCTGTTCTGGAAGGCAGACAGGGCGAATCTGAAGCAGAGGAAGCTGTCGAGTCCGATGAAGCGGAAGAGTCTGCTGAGTAATTTCGCATAAGATGACGCCAATGCCCGAGCCAAACCCTCGGGCATTTTGATGAAGTATAGGAGGAAAATAAAATGGCAAACTTTACTGCTGCTGATGTTAAAAATCTGCGGGAACAAACCGGCTGCGGCATGATGGACTGCAAAAAGGCTTTGACCGAGTCCAACGGCGATGTAGAAAAAGCCTTGCAATTCCTGCGTGAAAAGGGCCTGGCTGCTGCTGAGAAGAAAGCAAGCCGCATTGCTGCGGAAGGCCTGGTTGTTTCCTTGGTAGAAGGCAACGTCGGCGTTGTCCTGGAAGTCAATGCGGAAACCGACTTTGTTGCGAAAAACGAAACTTTTGTGGAATTCGTCAACAATGTTGCGAAAACTATCATCAAAAATAACCCCGCTTCCGTTGAAGAGCTGGGCGGCATGCACTGCGAAAACACCGATATGACCGTAACTGAAGCCCTGAACGACCGCATTCTGGTAATCGGCGAAAACATGAAAATCAGACGTTTCAGCCGTATGGAAGGCAACCTGGTTCCTTACGTCCATGGCGGCGGCAAAATCGGCGTTCTGGTAAACTTTGACACTGACTGCGCGGATAAAGAAGAATTCGCGACCGTTGGTAAAGACGTTGCCATGCAGATTGCTTTCTCCAACCCCTCTTACCTGAACGAGTCTGAAGTTCCCGCTGAAGTTGTGGAAAAAGAGAAAGAAATCATCAAGGCCCAGATGGAAAACGATCCTAAGATGGCCAACAAACCTGAAAAGGTGAAAGAGGGCATCATCAACGGCAGAATCGGCAAAGTGTTCCAGGAAATCTGCCTGCTGGATCAGCCTTTCGTGAAAGAAGAAAAGATCAACGTGAAACAGTATGTTGCGGATGCTGCGAAAGCGATGGGCGGCAAAATGGAAATTGTTTCTTTCGTTCGCATTGAAAAGGGCGAAGGCCTGGAAAAGCGCGAGGACAACTTTGCGGATGAAGTTGCCAGCATGATGAAATAAGCTGTCTTTTCGGACAGAAATTACCCCCGGATTTATTAAAATCCGGGGGTTCTTGTTTTATTCCTGGATACCGGGGATTTTGGGAAGTCCTGCAAAGCCTTTTTGTAAGTCTTCATCAGTCGGGATATAGTCCGTCATGCGCCCTTCAAGATAAGACGTATAAGCAGACATATCAAAGTAACCGGTACCGGTAAGGCCGAACAGAATCGTTTTGGCTTCGCCGGTTTCCTTGCATTTCAACGCTTCGTTAATTGCAGCGCGGATTGCGTGAGCAGATTCCGGTGCGGGAAGGATGGTCTCCTTTTTGGCAAACAAAACTGCAGCCTCAAAGACCTTGCTTTGTTCAACAGAAACCGCCTCCATGTAGCCGTCATGGTACAGTTTGGAAAGGATGGGGGACATACCATGATAACGGAGGCCGCCTGCATGGTTGGGGGAGGGGATAAAGCCGCAGCCCAACGTATACATTCTGGCCATAGGTGTAATACGGCCCGTATCGCAGTAATCGTAAGCGTATTTACCCCGAGTCAAAGAAGGACAGGAGGCCGGTTCTACTGCAATAATCCGCGGATTTGTTTTGCCGGTGAGCTTATCACGCATGTAGGGTCCAATTAAACCGCCCAGATTGGACCCGCCGCCAGCACAGCCAATGACGATGTCAGGATATTCGTCGATCATATCCATAGCGATTTTGCACTCTTCGCCAATAATGGATTGATGGAGCAGCACCTGATTTAAAACAGAACCCAAAACATACCGGCAGTCTGGAGTTTTGACCGCGGTTTCTACTGCTTCCGAAATGGCGCAGCCCAAGCTCCCGCCAGTGTTGGGATTTTCCGCCAGGATTTTGCGCCCAGCCTCCGTGGTATCACTGGGGCTTGCGATGACTTTTCCGTCAAAGGTCTGGATGATGGATTTCCGGAAGGGCTTTTGCTCGTAAGACGCTTTAACCATATAAACCGTCAAATCCATTCCGAAGAACGCACAGGCTTCCGCCAAAGCAGTGCCCCATTGGCCGGCGCCGGTTTCTGTAGTCAGGCTTTTTAATCCCTGCTTTTTGGCATAATAAACCTGGGCCACTGCGGAGTTCAGCTTATGGCTGCCGGAAGTGTTATTGCCTTCAAATTTGTAGTAGATTTTTGCGGGCGTACCCAGAGCTTTTTCCAATTCATAAGCTCGAATCAGCGGGGAAGGACGATACATTTTATAAAATTCCTGAATTTCCTCCGGAATATCTATAAAACGGGTTTGAGAATCCATCTCCTGATGTGCCAATTCTTTGCAGAAAACCGGATATAAATCTTCTTCCGTTGCCGGTTTCAGGGTCTGGGGGTTCACCATGGGATCCGGCAGCTCTTTCATATCAGCCCGGAGGTTATACCATTGCTTCGGCATCTGTTCTTCGGTCAGGTAGATTCTGTGAGGGATTTTTTTCATCGTAAGCGCTCCTTTCATTTTCCGAATTAAATCGGAATGACCGTTCCGCCTAAGAGAAAAGGGAATCGCGCAGGAAATAGAAAAAGGCTTTTGTCCCACTCCTATGGGACAAAAGCCTTGAATTGCTTCTGCGGTACCACCCAAATTGACGTTATAAAACGCCCACTTTTCTCATATACGGAAAATATATGCTCCCTTGATAACGGATGGAGATTCCGTCAGGCATTACTCAGCCAAAAAGCCTTTCGTCCTGCCCTCCTGAGCCCATTCACAAAGATTCCATTCTGCCGCAATCCCACCCGCTGCGGCTCTCTGCAAGAAGGAGATTCTCTGCTACTCTTCTCAGTCAACGGTTTTTATTTGGTATATGCATATTATAATCGCCAAATTTCGATTTGTCAAGAGGTTTTTTAAAAATATTTTGCAGCTTTTAAAATTTCGTTCAGCGCATGGGAGGACGCCAGATGCCGGATATATTCTCGGGCGTCGTCGTCCGTCCGCCGGAGGTGCAGTTCCAATACCTCGGAAAACGCATCGCTGTCCACTCCAACATACACCAGCCCCACCTCTTTCCCTTCTGAAGGGGAGGGGCCGGCGTTGCCGGTAACAGACACGCCAATTTCCGCGCCGGATACCCGCCGGACGCCCGCCGCCATTTCCGCCGCAGTTTCCCGGGAAACTGCGCCGTACTGTCCCAGCGTTTCCTCTTTGACGCCCAGCAGCTGCTCCTTCATCCGGTTGGAATAAGTGCATAAACCGCATTCAAATACTTCCGAAGCCCCGCTGACCTGGGTCAGACGTTCCGCCACCATACCGCCGGTGCAGCTTTCGGCAGCTGCGGCGTGCAGCCCTTTTTCTTTTAAGGCCATCACCGCTGCTGTCTGCAAATCGCCCACATCCACGCCGTAAAGGAACTCTCCGGCTTCCGCCATAATCCGTTCCAGTGCAGGAGCCATGACTTCCTCCGCTTCCCCTTCCTTGGTTACGCTGGCCGTTACCCGCAGCATAACTTCACCGGTTTTGGCATAAGGTGCGATAGTGGGGTTTTGGGATTTCTCCATCAAATCCCGCAGCTTATTTTCCAGGGAGGATTCGCCGATGCCGAAAAAGTACAGGTTTTTGGAAACCAGAATGTGATCGTTGCCTTCCCTCAGAACCGGTACAGCCCAGTTATCAAACATAGGCTTCATCTCCCGGGGCGGGCCAGGGAGCATAATCAGCGTTCTGCCATCCTGCTGAATGCAGCAGCCGGGAGCCGTGCCGTTTGGATTATCAAACACGCGGCAGCCTTCCGGCATAAAGGCCTGTTTTTTGTTATTATCCGTCATTTTCCGGCCAGTAGCGGCAAAATATTTGCACAATTTGTCGTAGGAGGGCTGGTGCAGCACCAGTTTCCGGCCAAAATACTCGGCAATGGTTTCCTTGGTCAAATCATCATAGGTAGGCCCCAATCCGCCGGTAGTGATTACAGTATCTGCCCTGGAAAAAGCCAGCTCCAGGCTCTTTTTCAGCCGTTCCGGGTTGTCGCCCACCACCGACTGGTAATAAACGTTCACCCCTAAGGATGCCAATTCCTTGGCAATATAAGCGGCGTTAGTATTGACAATGTTTCCCATCAAAAGCTCCGTGCCGATGCAGAGGATTTCTGCATTTTTGCAATGTGTCTGCATATTCATTCCCTTTCTTTGCTTACAACTTGATTCTATTTTATCATATTTTGGGAAAAATGTAAATTCACCCACTGAAGTTTCAACCCTCAAAAACGACAATTCTCAGACGAAATCCGACATTTTAGCAAAAATCCGTTGACAGGAAGGAAAAAAGCAGATATACTGAAATTGTTTTCAAAATACTCATAAAATCTTCAGAAAGAGGTGAAATTATGTTTGAAAACATGGGGATCTGGCTGATCGTGGGAATTGTCGTGGTGGTACTCTTGCTTTTGGTTTTTATTTGCTGGAAAAGAGTACCGGCAGATAAGGCCATGGTCATTACGGGGCTTAAAAAACGCGTCCTGGTGGGCAAGGGCGGCATTCAGATACCATTCTTGGAAACTGCCTGCACCATTTCCCTGGAATCCGTATCCATGACTACGGATATTACGGAAGCTCCTTCCAAACAGGGAATCTTTGTGGATATCGCCGGTACAGCGGTGGTAAAAGTGGACAACGACCCCAATATGGTACTGCTGGCTGTGGAGCAATTCTGCAACGGCAATACCGAACGCACGACGCAGAACATCCGGACAGTTGTGGAGCAGATTTTGGAAGGTAAGCTCCGGGGCATTGTGTCTACTTTAACGGTGGAGCAAATCAATGAGGACCGCGTCGCCTTTGAAACTTCCATAGAGGAAAGCATTACCAACGAATTAAAGGCCATGGGCCTGCGGCTGATGTCCTACACGGTGCTGAAAATCGCAACCCAGGGCGGATATTTGGAAAACCGGGCGATTCCGCAGATCGCCCAGTCTAAGGCGGACGCCGACATCGCTTCCGCGGAACGGAAACGGGATACAGAGGTTAAAACTGCCGAAGCCATCCGGGAAGGCGAAAAAGCCAAGCTGAGCGCCCAGGCGGAAATTGCCCAGAGCCAGCGCGACAAAACCATCCGCACCGAGCAATACCGTGCGGAACAGGACCGGGCCAAAGCGAACGCAGACGTTGCCTATAAGCTCCAGGAAATCGAGAATAACAAACAGGTAGCAGACCGCCAGGCGGAACTTGCCCAAAAGGAAGCCCATGTGGTAGAAGAACGGCTGGTGGCAACGGTCAAAAAGCCGGCTGACGCGGAAAAATATAAAACAGAAGTGGAAGCGGAAGCCAACAAGGTGAAAGCGATCCGGGAAGCGGAGGCCCGCGCGGAAGCCATGAAGCTGGAAGCTCAGGCCAAGGCGGAGGCCCGCCGCATGGAGGCCCAGGCAGAAGCAGACGCCATTAAGGCAAAAGGCGAGGCAGAAGCGGATGCAATCCGGGCCAAGGGTATTGCAGACGCGGAAGCCAAGGACCGTTTGGCAGAAGCTATGGAAAAATACGGAGAGGCGGCAGTTGTGGAAATGGTTATCGAGCGGCTGCCTGAAATCATGGGCGCCGTTTCCAAGCCTATGGAACAGATTGACAAGATCACCGTTATTGACAACGGTGGAAAGGAAGGCGCTTCCAAAGTGGCCAAAACTGTTTCCGACGTGGCCATGAACGGGTTCGAAGTTTTAAACGATCTGACCGGTATTGACTTGGCGCAGATGCTGCGGAATTTTGTAGACCGGTCCAGCCCGGATGCACAAAAACCGCCCCAACCAAAAGAATAAAACGAACCCCCGGCTTCAATGCACAAGTCCAGTAAAAACGGACAATGGAAAAAGAAGCCCCTCTATGGTAGAATAAAAACAACTACCATAGGGGGGATTTGTATGCCAAGAAGTTACGGACACATGAAGGAATACGAAAAAGAGATAT